>NZ_CP026265.1:4638960-4970420 GCF_003071665.1 Aminobacter sp. MSH1
GCGGCATCGTCAGGACGGCAGGATTGGCCGACAATATCCGTGCAATCGCACCCGTCATTGCCGGACATGCCATCGACGTGCCGCTCATCGGCGCATATTGGTCGCCCGGCACGGTGGATACTACGCCTGCCCCCGGACCGATGAGATCTATTCTGGTGGGCGCATGCCCCTCATTGGAAAAGGTGGCGAAGAAGACGTCACGATCGGGGTCGCCGCGGTCGCTTGATACCGTCCAGCGGTCGTATGCGTTGGCAGGCAGGCCAGGTTCCCAGCCAAGTGCCGAAACCGCAATGGCATCCCGATGCCGGGCCGGAAACGCCACAAAGCGCCGAAAGTCGTTTCCAGCCGCGGCGACGACGAGAACGCCCTGCTCGGCGGCATCCTCTATTGCCTGCGACAGCACCCTGTCATCGTGGCTCGGACTGGCTTCCCGTTCGGCCTTCAGGCTGAGGTTGATGATATGGCATCCGTCGTCGACCGCCTGCTCGATCGCCCGGTGAATCTCGAAGTTCCTCGCGATACCCGTGGCTGGATCGTCGAACACCCTGTAGCTGCGAATACTTGCGCCCGGCGCCACGCCTGCGTACCCGTTTCCGCCATTGCCGGCGATGATGCCCGCGACATGAGTGCCGTGGCCGATCGACGAATCGTCATCCCCTTCCACGTTGGTGAGATGGTTGTGCGGCCCGACGCCGCTGTCCACGACCCCAACAACCACTCCTCTGCCGCTGCCCGCAGGTCCCGGTGGAAGAAGATGCCTCAGACTGTCGGCAGAGCCAGCCAGATCGATCGGATCGAGCATAATCACACTGCCTGAGACGAGGTCTGCCTTCCGCTGGAGATATCCCCAATGGCCAGCAAAGCCAGGCTCGATGGCAAGCATCGCGTCCATCACCGCTTTTGCCCGCAGACCGAATCGCACAATCCCGGCGCTGTCCGATACTGCCGTGAGTTGCTGGCTGCCGTTCTTCAGTCCCAATGTCGCAATCGCATTGCCGATGGGTTTGTCGGTACGGGCTGACTGCAGGGCGATGCTAAAGAATTCGGCGCCGGACGGACCGAGGCTTCCGGTCAGGCGAAGTCGACCGACACGAACATCAGCCACGGCCATCGTGTAGTTCACGACGGGATGGAATGTTCCACCCACTGCCGCTGGGGCTGGCCCCGCAATCGAGGTCCTGACCAGCGCGACCCCGCTTTGTGGAACGACCTCCAGAATCTCCAGGCCGCGGGTCATTACTTCTTCAGCCATGGGCCTGACCGCCACGGGCAGGGCGCCCCACGCCCCTCCGGCCGGCGCAGCCAGAAAATCCAACTCCGTATCGATGGCCACTACCGCCTGAAGCGTAGCCACCAACTGTTCGCCACTGGACCGATGATCCGGAATAAAAACATACTCTTCCATCTGCTCCCCCAATTCTGCCCGATCTGATTGAGTGCAGCGACCACAATACTCCTTTTGGTTGCTCTCATCAATTTATACACCTCTGGATTGTATTTCAAAAGCAGCGAATACGGCATCCCTCGCCTCTCCGACCAGGCTAACGATTGCGATGACGTCCAAGCCGCCCTACATCAGGTTCAAACCTCTCCGGGATCCTTGCCATGAACCTCGTCAGCCAGTTCGACATCACTGAAGACCGCGTGCGGAAGATCGTCGCCGAGACGATCGAAGGCGCCGACGACGGCGAATTGTTCCTCGAGTATCGCGAAGGTGAGGCGCTGATGTTCGACAATGGCCGGCTGAAGACGGCCAGCTTCAACACCGACCAGGGTTTCGGCCTGCGCGCGGTCGCCGGCGAAGCCAGCGGCTATGCCCATTCCAGCGAGTTGTCCGAAGCCGCCCTGCTGCGAGCCTCCGACGCGGTCTCGGCCGTCAAGGGCGGCTATTCCGGTACATTGGCTGCAGCGCCGGCCCGCACCAACCGTCATCTCTACGGCGAAGAGAACCCGATCTCCTCGCCCTCTTTCGAGGCCAAGGCCAAGCTGCTGCAGGAAATCGACGCCTGGCTGCGCGACAAGGACCCGCGCGTCCGCCAGGTGACGGCATCGCTCGCCTCGTCGTGGCAGCATGTCGAGATCCTGCGCGGCGACGGCCAGGTCGTGCGCGACATCCGTCCGCTGGTGCGCATGAACGTCGCCGTAGTGGTCGGCGATGGCGACCGCCAGGAAAGCGGCTCCTACGGCCTTGGCGGTCGCAAGAGCTTCGACGAGTTCCTGACCGACGAGAGCTGGAAGAACGCTGCGACCGAGGCCTTGCGCCAGGCGCTGGTCAATCTCGAGGCGATCCCCGCCCCTGCCGGCACCTTCGACATCGTGCTTTCTTCCGGCTGGCCGGGCGTCATGCTGCATGAAGCCGTCGGCCACGGCCTCGAAGGCGACTTCAACCGCAAGAAGACCTCGGCCTTCGCCGGCCTGTTGGGCCAGCAGGTCGCGGCCAAGGGCGTCACCGTCGTCGACGACGGCACCATTTCCGAACGCCGCGGTTCGATCACCGTCGACGACGAAGGCACACCGAGCGGCCGCAACGTGCTGATCGAGGACGGCAAGCTCGTCGGCTACATGCAGGACCGCCAGAACGCGCGGCTGATGGGCATGAACGCCACCGGCAACGGCCGCCGCGAATCCTACGCGCACCAGCCGATGCCGCGCATGACCAACACCTACATGACATCTGGCGACAAGACGCCGGAAGAGATCATCGCCTCGGTCAAGAACGGCATCTATGCCGTCTCCTTCGGCGGCGGCCAGGTCGACATCACCTCAGGCAAGTTCGTGTTCGGATGCACCGAGGCCTACATGATCGAGAACGGCAAGGTGACCCAGCCGATCAAGGGCGCCATGCTGATCGGCAACGGCCCCGACGCGATGCATCGGGTGACGATGGTCGGCAACGACATGAAGCTCGACACCGGCATCGGCATGTGCGGCAAGGCCGGACAGGGCGTGCCGGTCGGCGTCGGCCAGCCGCATCTCAGGATGAACCAGATGACCGTCGGCGGCACGCGCGTCTGACTATGACGAGGCGCTCGGCCACGAGCGCCTTCACCGCCGCTTCTTGGGCTTCTCCAGCAGCGCCACCGCCTCGACGTGGTGGGACCAGAGGAACTGGTCGATCGGCGTCACGCTCTTCAGCGCGTACCCGCCGTCGATGAGGATGCGTAGATCCCGCGCCAGTGTCGCCGGATTGCACGACACCGCAGCCACATAGGGCACGTCCGAACGGGCGATCTGCTTGCACTGATCCTCGGCGCCGGCGCGCGGCGGATCGAAGGCGATGCCGTCGAAGGCATTCAGTTCCTTGAAGGTCAGCGGGCGCCGATCGAGGTCACGGCGCTCTACCGTGACGCGCTTCAGTCCGGAGGCAAAACGGAAGCCCCTGTCGAGCGCGGCCAGCGCCGACGCATCGCCCTCGACGGCGTGAACCTCCGAATTTGTCGCCAGCTGCAGAGAAAACGTGCCGCTGCCGGAGAACAGGTCCGCGACCTTCTTGGCCTTGCGCAGATGGCCGATCACGAGCGACGCCATCGCCTGTTCGGCATCGGCTACCGCCTGGACGAAACCGCCGGTCGGCGGCGTCACCGTCGCCGTGCCGAACGTCAGCATCGGCTTGACCGGCTCGACGATGATCTCGCCGTCGATGGAAAGCCTTGCGATCTTCGACTTGATGACGAAATCGGTGGCCGCACGGCGGATCGCCTCGGTCGGCTTGCCGCAATCGCTGGCCGCCACGTCGAAACCGGTCTCCGTCGAGGTGACCAGGAACCTGAAAGGCTTCGACGTGTTGGCGATGATCCCGGCGAGATGACGCAGGATACCGGCCGCCTCGACGATACCAGGCAGGAGCACCGGACATTCCTCGATATCGACGAGGGTGTGGGAAAAAGCCTTGTTGTAGCCGAGATGAATGCCGGTCTCGGTGTTGCGGGCGGTAAAAGCGGCACGGCGGCGGCTGTGCGGCGGGCAGGCGACAAGATCGCCGACCGAAGCTTCGATGCCCCTCGCCTTCAACGCGTGCACCACCAGGCTACGTTTCCAGTCGCGATAGGCGCCATCTTCAAGATGCTGGATGGCGCAGCCGCCGCATTCGGTGAAATGGCGGCAGGCAGGTTCGACCCGTTGCGGCGAAGCCTCGATCACAGCTAGCAACTGTGCGCGATCCTTCTCGCGCGCGGCGGTCACCGTCTCGCCGGGCAGAGCGAAGGGGATGAAGATATGCCCGCCATTGGCATCGACGACGCCGTCGCCATGCGCGCCCAGCCGCGCAATCTCGAACCGTGCAGTCATCGATCTTTCACTCCAGCGAGCAGGTATTCGCGGTTGCCGTCACCGCCTTCGAGCGGCGACGGGCAGATGCCGAGCGCCCGCCAGCCCGGAATGGTATCGAGCCAAAGGCGCAGTTCCTCGGCAATCTTAGGCCCGTCGTCAGCATTCCTGAGCAGGCCGCCCTTACCGATCGCCTCGCGCCCGGCCTCGAACTGCGGCTTGACCAGGAAAACGCCCTTTGCGCCAGATGCAGCCAGTCCGAGTGCGTTGGGCAGAGTCAGCCGCAGCGAGATGAAACTCACATCCGAGACCAGAAAGTCCGGCAGACTTCCGCCGAGATCATCGCGCGCCAAGTTGCGGGCGTTGAGCCTTTCCAGGCAGGTCACACGCGGATCGGCCCGCAGCTTTTCGTCCATCTGACCGTGGCCGACGTCGATCGCCACGACATGGGTCGCACCGCGTTCCAAAAGCACCTGCGTGAAGCCGCCCGTCGAGGCACCGATGTCGAGCGCCTGCCGCTCTGCCGGGTCGAAGCCAAAATGATCGAGCCCGGCGATCAGCTTCAGTGCTGCGCGCGAGACATAGGTCTGCGCCGGGTCGTCGACCTTAATGGCAACGTCGCCCGCAACAGACTGGCCGGGCTTCTTCGCCGGCTGGCCATCGACGGTCACAGCCCCGCGCGCCACTGCATCGCGGGCACGCGATCGGCTGGCAAAGAAACCGCGGCTGACGAGCAATTCGTCGAGCCGCAGGCTGGCGTTGGCTTGCCTTGAGATTTCCATGGCTTTCAATGGCGAATGCGCGCCCGGAAGGCAAGCGCGCCCCGATCAGGCGCGCGCCGCTTGGGCAGACTTGCCGAGCGCTGCAAAGACGGCGCGCACGATGCCAGCCGAATCGAGACCAGCGTCGACATACATCTTGTCGGGGTTGGCGTGGTCGACGAAGCTGTCCGGCAACGTCAGCGGACGCACCTTGAGACCGTTGTCGAGCAGGCCGTTGCGGGCGAGGAAATCGAGCACCTGGCTGGAGAAGCCACCGACCGAGCCCTCCTCGACCATAACCAGCACCTCGTGCGAACGCGCCAGCCGGCGGATCAGATCCTCGTCGAGCGGCTTGGCAAAGCGCGCATCGGCAACCGTGGTGGACAGGCCGGCAGCGCCCAGTTCCTCGGCGGCGAGCAGGCAATCCTTGAGACGCGTGCCGAACGACAGCAGCGCCACCTTGGTGCCTTCCCTGACGATCCGGCCCTTGCCGATCTCCAGCACCTGCCCGCGCTCGGGCATGTCGACGCCGACACCGTTGCCGCGGGGATAGCGGAACGAGATCGGGCCCTCGTCAAACTCGGCCGCGGTGCGCACCATGTGGCGCAGCTCGGCCTCGTCGGCCGCCGCCATCACGACGAAATCGGGCAGCGACGCAAGATAGGCGGTGTCGAAGGCGCCGCAATGGGTCGGGCCGTCGGCGCCAACGAAACCGGCGCGATCGATCGGAAAGCGCACCGGCAGCTTCTGGATGGCAACGTCGTGCACAACCTGGTCATAGGCGCGTTGCAGGAAGGTCGAGTAGATCGCCACGAAGGGCCGCATGCCTTCGGTCGCGAGACCGGCCGCAAAGGTCACGGCGTGCTGCTCGGCGATGCCGACGTCGAAGGTGCGCGAGGGGAATGCCTCGCCGAACAGGTCGAGGCCGGTGCCCGACGGCATGGCCGCGGTGACGGCGACGATCCTGTCGTCCTCGCGTGCCTCCTGGACCAGGCTCTCGGCAAATACCTTGGTGTAGCTGGGCGCATTTGCCGGCGCCTTGGCCTGGGCGCCGGTGATGACGTCGAACTTGTTGACGCCGTGATACTTGTCTGCGGCAGCTTCCGCCGGGGCGTAGCCCTTGCCCTTCTGGGTCACGACGTGGATCAGCACGGGGCCGGTTCCGTTGTCGCGGACATTCTTCAGTACCGGGATCAGGTGCTCGAGATTATGTCCGTCGATCGGGCCGATATGGAAGAAGCCCATCTCCTCGAACAGCGTTCCGCCGGTGACGAAGCCGCGCGCGTGCTCGACGGCGCGGGTAATCGCGCGGTCGACGCGGCGGCCGAGATAAGAGGTCAGCTTCTTGCCGAGTTCGCGCACGCCGGCATAGGTGCGGCCGGAGGCAAGGCGCGCCAGATAGGCGCTCATCGCGCCCGCCGGCGGTGCGATCGACATGTCGTTGTCGTTGAGGATGACGATCAGCCGGGCGTCCAGCGCACCGGCGTTGTTCATCGCCTCATAGGCCATGCCAGCCGACATGGCGCCATCGCCGATGACGGCGATGACGTTGTTTCGGCCGCCGTTGAGGTCGCGCGCCACGGCCATGCCGAGTCCGGCCGAAATCGAGGTCGACGAGTGGGCCGCGCCAAAAGGATCGTATTCGCTCTCGGCTCGCTTGGTGAAACCGGAAAGCCCGTTTTCCTGCCGCAGCGTGCGGATGCGGTCGCGGCGGCCGGTCAGGATCTTGTGCGGATAGGCCTGGTGGCCGACGTCCCAGATGATGCGGTCGTCGGGCGTATCAAAGACGTAATGCAGCGCCACCGTGAGCTCGACGACGCCAAGACCGGCGCCGAGATGTCCGCCCGTCTGCGAGACAGCGTCGATCAGCTCGGCCCGCAGCTCGCTGGCCAGCTGCGGCAACTGTGCCTCGTCGAGCGCGCGCAGCTCGGACGGGAGCCGAACCTTGTCGAGAAGGGGAGTTTCAGGTTTTGCGTTCATCAAACAGCACTAACATCTATTAACCCTCGGCAGATACGTCCGCAGGCCCGGAAAGTAAATGCGTAGCGGTGACGCGGTCGGGTTTAGGCCGTAGGCGCCCGGCTCTAGCTTTCGGGCAGCGGGATGAATTCTTCCTCGTCACCGGGAACGATATCGAAGCGGCCGGTCTTCCATTCATTCTTGGCCTGCTCGATGCGCTCCTTCGACGACGAGACGAAGTTCCACCAGATGTAGCGCTTGGAACCGAGCGAGGCGCCGCCGAAGAGCATGAAATGCGCGCCGGTCTCGGACGAAACGACGATCTCGTCGCCCGGCTTGAACACCAGGAGCCGCTCGATCGGGAAGCGGTCGCCGAGGATGTCGATCTCGCCGCCAAGCGTGTAGATGGCGCGTTCCTCGGCATCGGCAGGAATCTTGATCCTGGCGCCGGGAGCGAGCGAGATATCGGCATAAAGCGTGTCGGAGGCCGCCCGCACCGGCGAGCGCAGTCCCTTGAAGTCGCCGATGATGAGCCTCCCGCGGACGCCGTCGGCGGCAAACTCCGGCAGATCGACGCTGGCAGTGTTTTCGAACAGCGGCGCCACCTCCTCCTTGCCATCGGGCAGCGCCAGCCAGGTCTGCAGGCCCGACACCGACATCGGCGCACCGCGCAGCTCCTCGGGCGTGCGCTCGGAGTGGACGATGCCGCGACCGGCGGTCATCAGGTTCACATCGCCGGGCGCGATCACCATTTCGGTGCCGAGCGAGTCCCGGTGCCTGATCTTGCCGTCAAAAAGGTAAGTCACGGTCGCAAGCCCGATATGCGGATGCGGGCGCACGTCCAGCGCATGACCGGCCCGCAGGATGGCAGGGCCCATGCGATCGAAGAAAATGAACGGCCCGACCAGCCGGCGCTTTGCCGTCGGCAGGGCCCGGCGGACCTCGAAGCCATCGATATCCTTGGCATTGGGCACGACCATCAGTTCAATCTGGTCGCAGGAAAAGGCGTCACCCGGGGTCGGGTCACTGGCTGGGAAGAAACTCATGACTGCATCCTAAGGGGTTAACGGAGCGCTGCTGTCACCACGTGTGTCAGGCAAATCTCAACGCCGAACGTGCCTTTGCCTTGGCGGCTTCTTCCTCGCGATTGCGCGGGTGCTGGTGCGTTTCCATCGCATGCAGCATTTCATGTGCGGCTTCCGCGATCGTGTCGACCGCGCGGTTGAAAGCCGCTTCGTTCTTCTTCGATGGATTGGTCGCACCGCTCAGCTTGCGGACGAACTGCAGCGCGGCGTCGCGGATCTCGTCATGCGTCGCCGGCGGGTCGAAATTGAACAATGTCTTGATGTTGCGGCACATCGCCTGCTCCCGGGTTTTCGTCAACCGTGTGGGTTCCCCATAACTGGGCGCAACGTGCCGCGAGGTCAAGTTATTCGGGAGCCGGTCACTCCGCGTCGAGCGGTTCCACGCCGACTGGCTTGCCGTCGCGCGAAAGCCTGATCTTCTCGACCTTATCCTCTGCCGCCTTGAGCAGGCGGTCGCAATGCGCCTTCAGCGCTTCGCCGCGCTCGTAGATCTTGATCGACTGGTCGAGCGGCACATCCCCGCGCTCGAGATCGTCGACGATCTTCTCCAGGGCGGCCAGCGCCTGCTCGAAGCTCATCGCCTTGATTTCGTCATTGAGCTCAGCGGCCATGGTTCATCCTTTCATGAGGCGGTTGACATGGGCGGCCACTGAAAAGGCCAGCCCGTGAAGGTCGTAGCCGCCTTCGAGCAGGCTGACGAGGCGATCGGACGAATGGCGCGCGGCGCGGTCCATCAGTTGCCCCGTCGCCCAGTCGAAATCGGCTTCGGTCAGGTTGATCTCGGCCAGCGGGTCGCGGTGATGCGCGTCGAAGCCGGCCGAAATGATGATCAGGTCGGGCGCAAAACTGTCGAGTGCCGGCAGCACGCGCGAGCGGAACGCCTCGCGGAAATGGTCGCTACCGGTGTCCGGTGACAGCGGCGCGTTGACGATATTGCCAGTGCCGGTCTCACTCTTGGCCCCAGTGCCGGGAAAAAGCGGCATCTGGTGGGTCGAGCAGTAGAGAACGCTCGGATCGTCCCAAAAGATGTCCTGGGTGCCATTGCCGTGGTGCACGTCCCAGTCGACGATCGCCACGCGCTCGGCGCCATGCTTTTTCTGGGCGTGGCGCGCGGCGATGGCCGCGTTGTTGAACAGGCAAAAGCCCATCGCCGTGGTTTTCTCGGCATGATGGCCGGGCGGACGCGAAGCGACGAAGACATTGTCGATCTTCTTGGAGAAGACGTCGTCGACCGCGGCGTTGGCCGCACCAATGGCCGTCAGCGCCGCCTGCCAGCTCTTCGGGCTCAGCACGGTGTCGCCATCGATCCGCGCCAGCCCCTCCTCCGGCACCTGACGTCGGACGCTGTCGACGAAGGATTCCGGATGCGCATAGAGAATCGTCTGCTCGTCGCCCTCCGGCGCTTCCGCGCGGTCGAGGGTCTCGAATGTCTCGTCTTCGAGTGCGCGCTCGATGGCGCGCAGCCTGTCGGGCCGTTCGGGGTGTCCGGCCGGGGTGAGGTGTTCGAGATAGATCGGGTGGGAATAGAGCCGAGTGGTCATCGCCTCACCTTATCAGCTATGGCTGGCCAGACCACGCGATAGCTGCCGAAGCCTGGGGAAAAATCGCGGCGTGATGCCGGTGTCGGCCAAGGGGCATATCCGGCCGGGTTGAAGATCAGGCAGCGGACTTGTTGTCCACCAGCAGCCCCTCCATGAGCGTGCGGAACGCCTTCACCGCTTTTGTCGACGTCGCGCCGGGGTCCTCGGAAATGGCGATCCACTGGGCAGCATAGAGCGAAGCGCCGCTGATCAGCCGCGCCATCGCCTCCGGGTCGATGTCGCGTATGACGCCCTCCTCTTTCAGCGCAACGAGGTTGCTCGTTATCGAAAGGATACAGGCGTTGGCGTTGGGCCATTGCGCCGGATCGCCAAGGACTGCCGGACCGTCGCGCAGGACGATACGCTGGATTTCCGGCTCCAGCGCCATTTCGACATAGGCGATGTTTTCGTCCACGAAACCCTGCCAGCGCGTCCTGGCCTTGGCCGAGATGGCGTTGAGCCGCAACGACATCTCACGGTCGATTTGGGCCACGACGGCTTCGAACAAGCCCTTCTTGTCGCCAAAGTGATGGTAGAGCGCGCCGCGCGTGAGACCGGCTTCGGCGGTGAAGTCGTCCATCGACGCGTTGGCATAGCCCACCGTTGCGAAGGCCCGGCGCGCGGCCGCAATCAGCTTGCCGCGCGTTTCGGCAATCATCTCGCTGCGGGACTTATGCGCAATCTTCATCGCTTCTTCCTGCCGGCCTCATTCACATACGTCATGTATATTTTTTTGACATACGACGCGTATGGTAATTGACATACGAAGCGTATGCAATTAGCTCTTTCACATACGCCACGTATGTAAGTGGCACGTCCTCGAATTTCCAGGAGTGCTCCGATGCACAATCCGTATGGTGAAATCTTCAGGGTCCCTGGGGCCAAGGGCTTCGCAGCGGCTGCCTTCATCGCCCGCCTGCCGATCGCCATGGCCCCTATCGGCATCGTCGCGATGCTGTCGCAGACGCGCGGCGAATACTGGCTGGCCGGTGCGGTCGCGGCCACCTTCGCCCTGACCAATGCTTTCGCCGCCCCGCAGATCTCGCGCCGAATCGACCGGCTCGGCCAGACTGCGGTGGCTCTCCCCACCACTGTCATCTCCGTCATCGCCTTTGCCGCATTGCTCGTTGCAACCCGCTATGACTGGCCAGCCTGGACGCTGTTCGTCTCGGCTTTCATCGCTGCGGCCATGCCAAGCGTGCCGGCCATGGTGCGGGCCCGCTGGACCGAGATCTTCCGCGACCGCCCCGAACTCAACACCGCCTTCGCCTTTGAATCGGTCGCCGACGAAATGGTCTACATTGCCGGTGCCTCGCTTTCCGTCGGCCTGAGCGTTGCCCTGTTCCCGGAAGCCGGCGTGCTGGCCAGCACGCTCTTCCTGGCGCTGGGCATGGCAGCCTTCATCCTGCAACGGTCGAGCGAGCCCAAGGTCAGGAAGCGGGAACTCGCGAACGGCAGCTCGGCGATCATGCTGCGCCCGGTCCAGATCATCACCCTGGCGCTCATTTTCGTTGGCTCGATCTTCGCCACAGCCGAGGTCAGCGCCGTGGCGATCACAAAGGAACTCGGCCAGCCGACTGCCGCCAGCCTCGTCATCGGCGTCTATGCAGCCGGTTCGCTCGTTGTCGGATTGATCGTCGGCGCGCTGAACCTCGAGGCACCGAAACAACGCCTGCTCGCCATCGCGATCGCCGTCGTCGCACTGACCACGCTGCCATTGTTGGTCGCCGACACGGTGCCGTTGCTCGCGCTTGCCATTTTCGTCAGCGGCGTGGCGATCTCGCCCACCTTCATCATGGCCTTCGGCCTGATCGAGCGGCGGGTGCCCGAGGCCATGCTGACCGAAGGCATCACCTGGGTGATGGCCGGCATCGGCATCGGCATGGCGCTAGGCGCCTTCGTGGCTGGCTGGGTCGTCGACAATTTCGGCGCGCAGAACGGCTTCTGGGTTTCCGTGGCCGCAGGCACGATCTCATTCGTAGTCGTCCTTCTCGGTCAGAAAGCACTCGCAGGCGAACACGAAGTAGAATTGCCGCGAGCTGCTCCACAAGCAGCGGAATGAGCCGACATTTTCTCAGGCAAGGCCTTTCGACTGCACCAACGAGTCGCCATATCAGGCGGCTCGACTGGCTTTGAAATCTCAGTTATCTCCGCCCCGGTGACATCAATGCGCAATCCATACTCAGAAATCTTCAAGGCGCCGGGCGCCAAGGCGTTCTCGGCCGCCGGCTTCGTTGCGCGCCTGCCGATGTCCATGGTCACGCTCGGCATCGTGACCATGCTGTCCGAAACCCATGGCGAATACTGGCTGGCCGGCGCTGTTGCCGCCGCCTTCGCCCTGTCGAGCGCCGTCGTCGCGCCGCAGGTCGCCAGGCTGATCGACCGCTACGGCCAGGTTCGCATGCTGCTGCCGAGCGCTGCCCTGGCGGTTGCTGCACTGTCCGGACTGATGCTCGCCACGCGCTATGGCGCGCCCAACTGGGTGCTGTTTGTCTTCGCGATTCTCGCAGGCGTCACGCCGATCATGGGCGCGATGGTGCGCGCGCGCTGGACCGAGATCTACCGCGACACGCCTCAACTCCACACGGCCTTCGCCTTCGAATCGATCGTGGACGAAGTCATCTTCATGGCCGGTCCCATCATCGCCATTGGCCTCAGCGTCGGCTTCTTCCCGGAGGCCGGTCCGCTCGTCGCGACCGTGTTGCTGGCTGTGGGCAGCCTGCTGTTCGCCGCCCAACGCTCGACCGAACCGCCTGTGCATGCGCAGGACCGCAGCGACGGCAAGTCGGTGATCCGGCTCGGCCCCGTCCAGATCCTTGTGCTGACGCTGATCGCCATCGGCGCCATCTTCGGCACCGCCGAAGTCACCGCAGTGGCCTTCGCCGAGGCCCAGGGTAACAAGGCGTCCGCCGGCTTTGCGTTGTCCGCCTATGCTGCCGGCTCGCTCATCGCCGGCCTCGTCTTCGGCACCCTGAAGCTCAAGATGCCGCTTGCCCGGCAGCTTTTGATCGCGATCGCACTCGCCGCCCTGACGACGCTGCCGCTTCTGGCCGTCAACAACGTCACGATGCTTTCGGTCGTTCTGTTCCTGGCAGGCGTTGCAGTGTCGCCGACCATCATCCTGTCGATGGCGCTGGTCGAGAAGATCGTGCCGTCAGCCAAACTCACCGAGGGCATGACCTGGGCCGTTACCGGCATCAGCATCGGCATGGCCGCAGGCTCGTCGGCCTCCGGCTGGCTCATCGACAACCTCGACCCCAGCAGCGGCTTCATGGTGTCGCTGATCGCAGGCTTTATCGCGCTCGTGATCACCTTCCTCGGTCAGCGGTCGCTGCGGCAATCGGTGCGCATTCCGCCGGCGCTGGCTCAGCCGGCGGAATAAGAAACGTGCGGTCCGCGCGGGCATTGGCCTGCGCGGGCCGGCCCCTTTCAGGTACTGCGCGGCGTGCCGTCCCAGCGCGACGCCTCGCCCGAACCGAAGGCCTTTTCCTTCAACTCGCGGAACTTCGACGACGTCTCCTCCAGCTTGCGGTCCCATTCAGGATTGGGCACCTGGCCCTCGATGACCCTGAAATAGACCTGCATCAGCGAGGCCACGGCGAATGGCTCGATCAGCGCGGACTTGAACGCCCAGGCAAAGACGATCGCCAGCACGAAGGCCCAGCCGCCAAGCTGGCCCGGCATGAAGTAGAGGATGGCACCTGCCGGCGCGAGCATGAACAGGAAGATCAGCAGCGACACGCCCCAGACGACGAGCGACAGCCAGACGGCGTTCTTGACCATGGTCTTGCCGTTCTGCGCATAGAGCACCACGCCCTGGCGCGCGCTCTGCCACGGCGAAGTGCTGCCGATGCGGATGTTGTAGCCGAGGATGATCTCGTCGACATAGGTCAGCGACATGCGGATGACGGTATTGATGAACCTGACCAGCCCGTCGAGACCCGGGATCGGCAAGAAGGCGGCGATGCCGCCGATCAGGCCGGTGATCGTGCGGATCACGCCCTTCACCAGCTGGTCGAGCACAAACAGGATGCTCGCCTCGCTGAAGCGCTCGTTGACGACCTCGCGGGCGTAGGCGATCTGGCCCTGGCCGCCGGGTATGTCGCGCCCGTCGATGAGATGGACCATCACGGCGATGTGGCCCGCCTTGACGATGTAGAGGATGTATTCGCGGATCCAGTAGACTGCGACCGACACCACGCCGAAGCCGGCGATGCCGCCCCACAGGGCGAACGAAACCGGCCCGTCAGGGTCGGTCGCGATATGGCCGACCCCGTAGCCCACGCCGGCGCCTGCCCCCATCGCCACGATGTAGGCGAGCGTGATGCCGAAATAGACGACCATGCGCAGCACGATGAACGGCCAGGTGCGCGCCATGATCGCCAGGCTCTGGCCTATGCTGAAATCCCACATACCCGACTCTCCCCAAAGAGATGGACAGGAGGATGCGCCGCAGCCGGCGGATGTCAATCACCCCTCAAAGGGGTGAAAATCAGCGGATTTCGGTCTTGGCGATGCGGATGCCAAAACCTTCGAGGCCGACATAGTGGCGTTCGCGCGAGGCAACCAGGTTGATCGAGGAGATGCCGAGATCCTTCAGGATCTGAGCCCCGAGGCCGATCTGGCGCCATTCGTCTTCACGATGGCGGGCCTCTTCATGATCCTCGCGTTCGGCCGAAGGCCGGTTGCGGCCGAGATTGGAAACGCCGACTGATCCTTCGCGCAGATAGACGATGACGCCACGCTTGCACTCGCCGAAGGTCTTCATGATGTCGCCGAGGCGGTTGCTGGTGCCGAACACGTCGGTCACCACGTCCTCGGTGTGCAGGCGCACCGGCACTTCCTCGCCGTCGCGGATGTCACCGAAGACGATCGCGAGGTGGTGCATGACGTCCCACGGCAGCGTGTAGGTGATGGCCTTGGCCGTGCCGGCTGGGGTCTCGATGTCGAAAGTATCGACGCGCTCGATCAGCGTCTCCTGGCGCTGGCGGTAGGCGATCAGATCGGCGACCGAAACCTGCTTGAGGCCATTCTTCTCGGCAAAGGAGGCAACCTGCGGGCCGCGCATGACGGTACCGTCGTCGTTCACCAGTTCGGAAATGACACCTACCGGCGGCAGGCCGGCGAGCTTGCACAGGTCGACGGCAGCCTCGGTATGGCCCGAGCGCATCAGGACGCCGCCTTCGCGGGCGATCAGCGGGAAGATGTGGCCCGGGCGGACGAAGTCGGAGCCGCCGACATTGCCGTTGGCGAGGTTGCGCACGGTCAGCGTGCGATCCTCGGCCGAGATGCCGGTCGTGGTGCCATGCTTGAAGTCGACGCTGACGGTGAACGCCGTCGTGTGCGCGGAATCATTGTCGGCGACCATCGGCGTCAGGTTGAGCCGTCTGGCATCTTCCTTCAGCATCGGCGTGCAGACGATGCCGGAGGTATGGCGGACGATGAACGCCATCTTCTCGGCCGTGCAATGGACGGCGGCGACAATCAGGTCGCCCTCGTTTTCGCGCCCGTCATCGTCCATGACGACCACGATCTCACCGCGCTCGAAGGCTCTCAGCGCTTCGACAACTTTCTTCTGATCGTATGGCATGTGTGCTCGCTTCGCTCGTTCTGGCGAATAGGAAATAGTGAGTAGCGAATAGAGGGAAACCGTACCATTCGCTACTAACTATTCGCTATTCGCTCATCTTCCCGTCTGTCCACGATGGCGCAGATAATGGTCTGCAATGGCGCAGGCGACCATCGCCTCGCCGATCGGTACGGCGCGGATGCCGACGCACGGATCGTGCCGGCCCTTGGTCATCACGTCGACGTCCTTGCCATCCTTGTCGATCGACTTGCGCGGCGTCAGGATCGACGAGGTCGGCTTGACGGCGAAACGTGCAATCACCGCCTGCCCCGTCGAGATGCCGCCCAGTATACCGCCGGCGTGGTTCGACAGGAATATCGGCTGGCCGTCATTGCCCATGCGCATCTCGTCGGCGTTCTCTTCGCCGGTGATGCGCGCGGCTTCGAAGCCGTTGCCGATCTCGACGCCCTTGACGGCGTTGATCGACATCAGGTTCGAGGCGATGTCCTGGTCTAACTTGCCGTAGATCGGCGCACCAAGCCCCGCAGGCACGCCCTCGGCGACGATCTCGATCACCGCGCCGACGGAGGAACCCGATTTGCGGATGCCGTCGAGATAGTCGGCGAAACCCTGGACCGAAGCCGCATCCGGGGTGAAGAACGGGTTCTCGGCGCTGCCGATGAAGTCCCAGTCCCAGTTGGCCCGGTCGATCGACTTCGTGCCCATCGACACCAGCGCGCCCCGCACGACCAGCCCCGGCACGACCTTGCGGGCGATAGCACCGGCGGCCACGCGTGCCGCCGTTTCGCGCGCCGACGAGCGTCCGCCGCCGCGATGGTCGCGCAGGCCATATTTGACGTCGTAGGTGTAGTCGGCGTGGCCCGGGCGATACTGCCGGGCAATCTCGCCATAATCCTTGGAGCGCTGGTCGACATTCTCGATCAGCATCGAGATCGGCGTGCCGGTCGAAATCAGTGTCTCGCCGTCCTCGTCAAGGATCACGCCCGACAGCACCTTGACCTCGTCGGGCTCGCGGCGCTGGGTGACGAAGCGAGACTGGCCCGGCTTGCGCTTGTCGAGTTCGTCCTGGATGTCCTTCAATGTGAATCGAATGCCGGGCGGGCAGCCGTCGACAACGCAGCCAAGCGCCGGCCCATGGCTCTCGCCCCAGGTGGTGACGCGAAACAGATGGCCGAAGGTGTTATGCGACATGCAAGAGCCCTTTCCGGGGGGTATGGGGCCTTCTAGCGCATGCCCCCGAAAAGTAAAATTCCTTTTCGGAAAGGACCGTGCGCCAACTCCCGGGAATGGCGGATCCTTGCGCCTCCGCAACGACGCATGGGGTGCAATTGCCTTTTTAGCGGTGGTCAAACCGTGATCGAAGACGATTTAGTTTTGACACATTCGGTTGGTTTCTGCTTCCCTCCGACCGCCCGTAAATCGTCGCCTTTCGGGGGAGAGGCGTGAAAGAACGTAAAAGAAAGAGGACGATAATGCGTACCCTTATTGGCGCTGTTGCCGCCGTTCTGATGATCACCGGTGCCGCGCTGGCCGCAGAGGCCGAAGGTCAGGTCAAGTCGGTCGACAAGGACAAGTCGGTCATCACGCTCGACAACGGCAAATCCTACAAGCTTCCGGGCGAGTTCGATGTCGACAACATCAAGCCCGGCATGGAAATCCTGCTGGCCTATGATGTGGTCGAGGGCGAGAACCTGATCACCGACATGGAACTGCCGCAGTAGGCACCGAAATATCCGGCCGCTAGATCCAGTCCAGGCGGCCGCCTTCCAGTTTCAGCACGCGGTCCTGGGGAACCTCCAGGGCCGCGGCTCTGTTTTTGGGCAGGTCTTCGACAAGGCGGAAGATGGCGCGGATGACGCCGCCGTGGGTGACGCATACCGTCGGCTGCACGACCTCCGCCAACCACGGGCGGATACGGGCGGTGAGCATCTCGTAGCTCTCCGCATCCTTGCCGGGCGGCACGAAATCCCACTTGTCGTGCAGGCGCGCCGTGCTGGCGCCGGGCTGGCGTTCATCGAGCTCGGGGAAGGTGAAGCCCTGCCAGTCGCCGAAGTTTACCTCGACCAGGCGGCTGTCGGTGCGATAGGCCGAGGGATCGAGCCCCATCGCCTTGCGCGCGCGCTCCATGGTCTCGCGGGTTCGCCGCATCGGGCTGGCCACGAAATCGAAAGCCTCCGGATCGGCAATGAGCTCAGCGAGCCGGCGGCCATTGCGGTCGGCCTGCTCCCGGCCGAGCGCATTGATGTCGGTGTCGGCCTGGCCCTGCAGGCGCTGCTCGGCGTTCCAGGGCGTCTGGCCGTGGCGCACGAAATAGGTGAGCGGGGTCATGTCAGGCTGATGCGGGATGTCAGTCCTTGACGGCCGCGATATCGGGTGCATCGACCGCCTTCATGCCGACGACATGATAGCCGGAATCGACGTGATGCACCTCGCCGGTGACGCCGCGCGACAGGTCGGACAGGAAATACAGGCCGGAATCGCCGACTTCCTCGATGGAGACGGTACGGCGCAGCGGGGCGTTGTACTCGTTCCACTTCAGAATGTAGCGGAAGTCGTCGATGCCCGAGGCAGCCAACGTCTTGATCGGGCCGGCGGAGATCGCGTTGACGCGGATCTTCTTCGGGCCGAGGTCGACTGCGAGATACTTCACGCTCGCCTCGAGCGCTGCCTTGGCGACGCCCATGACGTTGTAGTTGGGCATCACCTTCTCGGCGCCGTAATAGGTCATGGTCAGAAGCGAGCCGCCATCGGTCATCAGCTTCTCGGCGCGCTGGGCGACCGCCGTGAAGGAATAGACCGAGATATCCATGGTCTTCAGGAAGTTGCCATGGCTGGTGTCTACATAGCGGCCGGTGAGTTCGTCCTTATCGGAGAAGCCGATGGCGTGGACGACGAAGTCGAGCTTGCCCCACTTCTTCTCCAGCGTCTCGAAGCAGGCGTCGATGGTCGCCATGTCGGTGACATCGCAATGGCCGCAGACGAAGGCACCGATTTCGGCGGCCAGCGGCTCGACGCGCTTCTTCAGGGCGTCGCCCTGATAGGTGAAGGCGAGCTCGGCGCCCTGGTCGGCGCAGGCCTTGGCAATGCCCCAGGCGATCGATCTGTTGTTGGCGACGCCGAGAATAAGGCCGCGCTTGCCGGCCATCAGGCCCTGTCCACCCGCCATATGAGCGCTCTCCGATGCAAGAATTGTTTGGGAGAGCCTATCGCATAGGCAACTCATGCCTTCAAGCATTGATACGCCGATGGCCGGCGACGTCGCGCCGGCCGGCTGTCAGCCGTTGGACTTGCGCATCAGCTCTTCGAGCGCGGCATCGCCGCCCTCGGGCAGCATGACGCGAACATGGACATAGAGGTCGCCATGGCCGCCGGCCTTTTCGGGCAGACCACGCCCTTTGATGCGCAGGACCTTGTCCGAGCTCGACCAGGCCGGCACGTTGACGGCAAGCCGCCCGGCCGGTGTTTCCACCGCAAGCTTGGCGCCGAGCACGGCATCGCGCAGCGGCACCGGCAGGTCGGCATGAAGGTCCCTGCCCTCGACGCGATAGCGCGGATGGCGGCGGAACCTGATCTTGACGAGTGCATCGCCCGCGCCGCCAAGGCCCTGCTCGCCCTGGCCCTTGAGCCTGATGGTCTGGCCGTCCTCGACATACTCCGGCAGCTTGACGGCCATCTTGCGTCCGTCAGGAAACATCGCCGCCACCTTGGGCGCAGTCGCAGCTTCCTCGATGGTCACGTCGAGCGTGACATTGACGTCGGCACCGGGCTGAGCGCGCTGGCCGCCCCCCATGCCGGCGCCCGCACCTGCTCCCGGGCCGCGCTGGCTGAAGGAATCGCCGAAAATCTGGCTGAAGATGTCGCCGGCGTCGAAGGATGCGCCGCCGGGACCGCCGGAACGGAATTCGAAGCGCGAGCCGCCAGGCCCGGCCTGCTGACGGCGGAAGCCGCCGAACGGATCGCCACCCGCAGCACCTTCGAAGCCATGGAAGCGCTGCTTGCCATCGGCATCGATCTCGCCGCGGTCGAACGCGCCCTTCTTCTTCTCGTCGCCGAGAATCTCGTAGGCCTGGTTGGCGGCGGCAAAGCGTTCCTTCGCCTTGGGATCATCGGGATTCTGGTCCGGATGATGCTTCTTGGCGAGCTTGCGGTAGGCCGCTTTTATGTCCTTGGCCGAGGCGTTCTTGGCAACGCCCAGCACCTCATAGGGGTCGCGCATGCGCAGTTCCACAACAGAGAAAAAGGGTTGGTTCCCTCCTATATGCGCTTGGCTAGGAAGAAATTCCAGAGGCAGGGATGCCGCAAAGCGTCAGGCGGGCTCGAATGCCACCATCTGCCAGGCCCCGGCACCGGCGGCGCACACTTCGCCCTTGAACAGGCCGACGCCGTCGAAGCTTTCGCGCGAGGCGGCAAATTGCCGGCACAACACGCCACGTCCGGTGCTTTCCACCAGCGCGCTGATCGAACCGCGAGATCCGGTCTCCGTATTGGCCCAAGGAATCGCCTGCCCTTGCAGGCCTTCGACATCGGCGGAAGAGACGGCGTTGCGGATCGTCGCCTCGTCGGACAGCCGATTCGCATCGCTGCTCCGGTTGGCGTCGTCCGGAACCTTGCTGGTCAGCAGCGTTCGGTCCACCTCGGCCTTCTCCAGGCTGAAGCCGCCAACACCACAGGCGCTGATCGTCGTCAGGCTAAGCAGCAGCACCACCTTGAAGGATCGGAACCCAAATTGTGGGAGGCAATGGCCCTCAAAGGCTTGCGCGAAGCGCGACAATAGGCATTCTCCCGGTCGTAAATGGCAGGTCGAGTAAGAGCTATGACGGACACTGAGTTAACAAGCGGTGACTTCACCGAGAGCGCCGAGCCTTATCGGCTGTTTGCAGCGTGGCTGAAGGACGCAACGGCCAGCGAACCGAACGATCCCAACGCGGTGGCACTGGCAACCGTCGACACCGACGGGCTGCCGGACGTGCGCATGGTGCTGCTCAAGGGCTTCGACGAACATGGCTTCGTCTTCTACACCAACTTCGAGAGCGCCAAGGGCCGCGAGATCCTGGCGACGATGAAGGCCGCGATGTGCTTCCACTGGAAATCGCTGCGGCGCCAGGTCCGTGTGCGCGGCCCGGTGGAGATCGTCAGCGATGCCGAGGCCAACGAGTATTTCGCCACCCGTCCGCGCGGCAGCCGCATCGGCGCCTGGGCGTCGAAGCAGTCGCGCCCGCTTGAAAGCCGTTTCGCGCTGGAGAAGGCAGTGGCCGAATACACCGTGCGCCACGCCATCGGCGAAATCCCGCGCCCGGCGCACTGGTCAGGCTTCCGCATTGTGCCGAGCCAGATCGAGTTCTGGCACGACCGTCCGTTCCGGCTGCATGACCGCGTCGTCTTCACCCGCGCTGCCGACGGCGGCTGGGACAAGGACAGGCTGTATCCGTAAGCCCTTCACCCTCCTCCGGGGAGGGTGAAAATCAGCCCTTCTTCCGCGTCATGAAGGCGACGAGCGCGGCGCGCGCCTCGTCGGACTTGAGCCGGGCACGGAAGTGCTCGCCTTCCACCTTGATGCGGGCGACGAGCTCCGAGCGGTCGCCGCGCATGAGGTCGCGGGCGATCTTCAGCGCTTCCGGCGGCTTGGTCGCGATTTCACGGGCAGCCGCAAGCGTTGCAGCCTCCAGCTCGTCTTCAGCCACGACTTTGTAGATCAGCCCCGCAGCGAGCGCCCGTTCCGCCGGGAACCCCTCGCCCAGGCCGAGCAGCGCAAAGGCGCCCTGGCGCCCAAGCACCTGCGGCGCAAGCAGGCTGGACCCCGCCTCCGGCACCAGTCCCAGGTCGACGAAGGGCGTGCGGAACACGGTACGCGGCGTGGCGAAGGTCAGGTCGCAATGCAGGTTGATGGTCGTGCCGATGCCGACGGCGATGCCGTCGACGCCCGAAACCACCGGCTTTTCGGTCCTGGCCAGGGCAAGCAGGAAATCCCAAACCTCGCCGCCACCTTCGCCACCAGTGGCGATCGTCATGAAGTCGGCGAGGTCGTTGCCGGCCGAGAACGCGCCTGGCACGCCGAGGAAGACATGAACGCGCACTGCCGGATCGGCATCGCCGGCGGCAAGTGCCGCCGCCATCTCGGCATACATGGCTCGGGTGATCGCGTTCTTCTTGTCCGGACGGTTCATCCGGATGGTCTGCACGGCATCCTGCCGTTCGATGATAATGTGGTCGCTCACGTCAGACTGTTCCTCGTCCCATAATTCATGCCGAAAGCAGCGCCTTGGCGGCTTCGCGCAGGCTTGCCGCGCCGCCGGTGACGCGGTCCTTGAGAGCCGCCGTCTCGCCGAGCAGGTTCTCGGCAAAGAACCGGCACAATGCCACGCGCCCGGCGTTGCCATCGGCAAGGGCCGCGCGTGCCAGATAGGCGCCACCGGCAGCCAGCGCGAACAGCCGGAGATAGGGCGTGGCACCGGCTAGGGCATCGTCCGTCCTGCCGTCCTCAAGCAGCTTCTGCAGGAAGCGCGTGGTCTGCTGCAGGTCGTCCAGCGACTGCTCAAGGCAGATGGCGCTGCGGCCGTAGTCCTCGTTGTTCAGCGCCGCGACCGCATTGGCCACCGCGTCGAGTTCGCCGATGTAGTCGAAGACGTGGTCGCCGTTGCCCAGCGGCAGCTTGCGGGTGACCAGGTCGATCGCCTGGATGCCGTTGGTACCCTCATAGATCGGGGCGATGCGGGCATCGCGCAGCAGCCGGGCCGCACCCGTCTCCTCTATGAAGCCCATGCCGCCATGCACCTGCACGCCAAGCGACGCGACATCGACGCCGACATCAGTGGGGAAGGCTTTCGCGACCGGGGTCAACAGATTGGCACGGTCCTGCCAGTGCGCCTTGGCCGAACCTTCCGAAACCCGCGCCATGTCTATGGCATAAGCACAGGAATAGGCGATGGCCCGCGCGCTTTGCGTCAGCGCCTTCATGGTCAACAGGTTGCGCTGCACGTCGGGGTGATGGACGATCGGCGCCATGCCCTCGCCGGTGTAGCCGGATGCCTTGCCCTGCTGGCGGTCGTTGGCATAGGCGAGCGCCTTCTGGAAGGCCGTCTCGGCCACCGCCACCCCCTGCATGCCGACGGCGAGGCGGGCGTTGTTCATCATGGTGAACATGCAGGCAAGGCCCCGGTTTTCCTCGCCGATCAGCCAGCCGACCGCACCCGGCTCGCGGTCTTTGGCAAAACCGTCGCCATAGATCATCGTGCAGGTCGGCGAGGCGTGGATGCCGAGCTTCTCCTCGAGCCCAGAGCAGAACACGTCGTTGCGTGCACCCGGCGTGCCGTCGTCGTTGAGCAGAAACTTTGGCACGAGGAACAGTGAAATGCCGCGCGTGCCGGCCGGCGCATCGGGCAGGCGCGCCAGAACCAGGTGCACGATGTTGTCGGTCAGATCGTGCTCGCCATAGGTGATGAAGATTTTCTGGCCGAAGATGCGGTAGGTGCCATCGCCGGCGCGCTCGGCACGGGTGCGCAGCGCTGCCAGATCCGACCCGGCCTGCGGCTCGGTCAGGTTCATGGTGCCCATCCACTCGCCCGAGACGAGCTTTGCCAGATAGGCCGCCTGCAGTTCCTCCGATGCGTGTTTCTCCAGCGCCTCGACCGCGCCCATCGACAGCGTCGGGCCGATGCCGAAGGCCATCGAGGCCGAATTCCACATTTCAAGCGCCGCGACCCCGATCATCGTCGGCAGGCCCTGGCCGCCGAACGCCTCGGGACCGTTGAGGCTGTTCCAGCCGCCCTCGGCCCAGTGCTTGTAGACGGCCTTCCAGCCGGGTGGCGTGGTCACGGCCGCGTCCTTGAGCTTTGCCCCCACCTTGTCGCCGATCTCGTAGAGCGGGGCCACCTCTTCGCTGGCGAAGCGACCGGCCTCACCCAGGATGGCGTCGACCAGATCTTCGCCGAGGTCGCCAAAGGTTCCCGCATCGAGCGCCGCCTTCAGCCCCGCGACGTGCTTCAACGCAAAGGCAATCTCTTCCACCGGGGCGCGATACATGACACTTCCTCCTGGTCATCCCACGCGGCCCGTCGGCCGCCTTGCGCGACACACTATCCGCCTTCCTCCGCCGAGGGGAAGTGACTTTTGACGTAAACGTCAATTTTTTGACAGGCTTCGAACTAAAGTCTGGCGCTGCTAAAAGGGGCGAAACAACGAGGTTCACAGATGCTCGCCCGCCCCGATCCCTACAGCTGCGTCGAATGCGGCCTGCCGTTCCGATCGGAAGGTTTCTGCTATCACGAGGGCAGGGTCGAGAATGGTGCCGCCTACTGGACCGACCGCGGCATCCTGTGCTCGCCCAAATGCTCTCTCGCGCACTACCGCAAGCGCGAGGCCGACGGCACGCTTCCGACGGAAGCCGCGCCCGATCCTTTCGACCTGCAGGCGATCTCATTCAACGACGGCAAATAGGGCGCCTTTGCAACCGCTGGGCGGTGGAGCTTCATCAGCATTTCCTTAACCATGGCGGTTCACCATCGGTTCGTCACCGAGGATGGCCGCTTGAGGGGATTGACGTCCAAGCTTCACCGTTTCGCGCTCGCGGCGCTCACCGCCGCGTGGGCCATTCACCTGCCCGCGACGGCTGAAGCCTCCGATTTCTCCGAACCGTGGAAGAAGGTCGACCGGGCGCTCGTCATCGACGCCTACGAATACAACTCGATCGACTGGCAGAAGCTCGCCGGCGACAAGCGCATCGTCGGCTTCATCAACAAGGCCTCCGACGGGCTGCCGCCAGCCTATTCCTGCTCCGGCGACGAAACCGCCTACAGGCTGTGCAAGGCGCTGTGGAAACGCCATGCGGTGGCGCGCGAACTGTTCCACACCCGCAGGACCGTCGCCAAGGCGCTCGGCCTCAAATGGGGCGCCTACCACCTCGCCCGCCCCGGCAACCCGATCGAGCAGGCGGAGAATTTCCTCGACTTCGCCGAGCCGGGCCCCGACGACCTGATGGCGCTCGACATCGAGGAAAACGATCCAACGAAGTGGATGTCGCTGGAGGATGCGGAAATCTTCGTCCGCCACATCTTCCTGCGCACCGGCCGCTATCCGATCCTCTATACCAACGGCTCGACGTCCCGCTATATCGCCGACAACCGCTACCGTTACCGGCTCCTGTCGCGCCTGCCGCTCTGGTATGCCCGCTACAAGCCCGAGATCGGCATCCATTTCCCGAAGGGCAACTGGCAGAGCTACACGCTGTGGCAGTTCTCGGCGCAAGCCAATTGCGGCATCCGCCGCTGCCCCTACCGGGTCGCCGGCACGCCCAACGACATCGACGTCAACGTCGCGCCGATGGATGCCGAAAGCCTGCGAAAAGTCTGGCCGTTCGGCCAACTGATCGAATCGACCGACGAATTCGTCGCATCAGTGCCGGTGCCTATCGCCCGCGAAAACGGACTCAGGGGCGAAAGTCGCATTACCTATGCTTCGGTCGCCTACCCGGTTCGCCTCGATCTTCTGGCGGAAGCGCTGCGCTCGAGCTGGAACAAGGCGGTTCTCGGCGCCGTGCCGGCGATCCAGGCGCCTGCAAGCCGGCATCCCCACGGCATGGCGGAATACATCGCCGCCAGGCTCGACGCACGCCTCAATACCGGCCGCAAGGCCGAGTTCGACCCGGTTTCAACCGCCTCGACGGAGATGGACAGCGCCGCGCGCTAGCCGGAGGCGCCTAAATCCGGCGCCTACTTCCGCTGTTCGCGTTCCACCGCAAGCCAGCCGATGTCGCGGCGACAGAAGCCCTCCGGCCAGTCGACCAGATCGACCGCAGCATAGGCTTTCTGTTGCGCTTCGCTGACATTGCTGCCGATCGCCGTGACGTTCAGCACGCGGCCGCCATTGGCGACGATGTTGCCGCCCTGCACGGCGGTGCCGGCATGGAACACCCGGGCGCCGGAGGCTTCGGCCTTGTCGATGCCAGAGATGACCGAGCCCTTTTCCGGCGTGCCGGGGTAGCCCTTCGCCGCCATCACGACGGTAAGGGCGGCCTCGTCGCGCCAGCGCGCCGAGACATGCGCGAGCTGGCCGTCCGTGGCAGCGTTGAGCAGCACGAGCAGGTCTTCCTTCAGCCGCAGCATCAGCACCTGGCATTCGGGATCGCCGAAGCGGGTGTTGTATTCGATCAGCCTCGGCCCCTTGTCGGTCAGCATCAGGCCGGCAAACAGCACCCCGGCAAAGGGCGAGCCCATCTCAGCCATGCCGCGCATCGTCGGCTCGACGATCTCGCGCATCGTCTGCTCGATCAGTTCGGGTGTCATGACGGGCGCCGGCGAATAGGCGCCCATACCGCCGGTGTTGGGGCCAACGTCACCGTCGCCGACGCGCTTGTGGTCCTGCGCCGTGCCGAACGGCAGTGCTGTCTTGCCGTCGCACAAGCAGAAGAAGCTCGCTTCCTCGCCGGTCATGAATTCCTCGACGACCACCGATGCGCCGGCACCGCCAAAGGCACCGTCGAAGCAGCCGTCCACGGCGCCCAGTGCCTCATCCAGCGTCATCGCCACGGTCACGCCCTTGCCGGCAGCCAGGCCGTCCGCCTTGATGACGATCGGCGCTCCCATCTTCTCGACATAGGCGCGGGCCTCGGCGGCATTGTCGAAACGACCATAGGCAGCGGTCGGGATACCGTAGCGGGCGCAGAGATCCTTGGTGAAGCCCTTGGAGCCCTCGAGCTGGGCGGCCGCCTTCGACGGGCCAAACACGCGAATGCCTGCCGCGCGCAGGTCATCGCCGATACCCGCCACCAGCGGGCCCTCAGGCCCCACGACGACAAGATCGATGGCCTTGTCCTTGCAGAAAGAGACGACCGCCGCGTGGTCGGCAAGGTCGAGCGCCACGAGCTCGGTTTCCTGGGCAATGCCGGGATTGCCGGGCGCGGCATAAAGCCTGGTCAGCATCGGCGATGCCGCAAGCTTCCAGGCCAGCGCGTGTTCGCGGCCGCCGGAGCCGATGAGCAGGATGTTCATGCGCTTGACCTCTTGCCGATGCGGAATTTGATGCACCCGCTAGTGGTCGAGAGGGACGAGGTCAAGGAAAGATCGCGTTCGCGCGTCCCGCCATTCGCAACAGCAACAGCTACTTGTCGTAATGATAGCGGCAGGCGGCAATCTCCAAGGCCTGGGTATCGCCCTTGCCGGTCACCCGATAGACGAGCCGGTGCTCGCGCGTGATACGGCGCGACCAGAAGCCGGCAAAATTGCCGGAAAGCGGCTCGGGCTTGCCAATGCCGACGAAGGGCGAGCGCCTAGTATCCTTGATGAGTTCATTGATGCGGTTGCAAACGGTCCTATCGCTCTGCTGCCAGAACAGATAATCGGACCAGGAGGCTTCCGAAAAAATGATCAGCATCACTCGATGAGGTCTCGTTCGAGGCCGGTGCCAGCATTGAGTTCATCGATGGAGCGCTGGAGATGCTCGGCGTTGGCACGCGAACTCAGCAAATGCAGGGTTTCGCGAAGCCCCTCAAGCTCGGACAGGGCCATGACCACCATCGGCTCATGATTCTGCCTAGTCACCACCAATTCGATCCGGTCTTCCTCGACCTTGTCGAAATGCTTGGCCATGTTGGCGCGAAGTTCGGTAAGCGTGACATACGTCATGTTGACCTCCTTGATCCGTCCCGTACATATACACGTACAGATTGGTCGCTTCAAGCTGCAGCCGCTTGACGCCCGCCCGCCTCGCTGGCACTCCCGTCACATGGAACAGATCCAATCGAAAGCCGGCCAGGGCCGGGTCGCCGACGCCCCCAGCGGACATTGGGTTTACCGCGCCTTGCCGCGCGGCCTCTGGCCCTACGCGCAGCTCGCGCGCTGGGATCGGCCGATCGGCTGGGTGCTGTTGCTCTGGCCGTGCTGGTGGTCGGCGGCGATGGCGGCGAGCGCCTATGCGAGGCCGGCCGACAGCCTGATGTCGCTGCTTCCATCGCCCTGGTTTCTCTTTCTGTTTCTCGTCGGCGCCGTCGCCATGCGCGGCGCCGGCTGCACCTATAACGACATCGTCGACGAAGGCATCGACGCGCAGGTCGAGCGCACCCGGTCGCGCCCCCTGCCCTCCGGCCAGGTCACGCGCAGGCAGGCCTGGACATTCCTGGTGCTCCAGGCGCTGGTCGGGTTTGTCGTGCTGTTGCAGTTCAACAGCTTCGCCATCCTGCTCGGCATCTCGTCGTTGGTGATCGTCGCGATCTACCCGTTTATGAAGCGCATCACCAACTGGCCGCAGTTCGTTCTGGGCCTCGCCTTCTCGTGGGGCGCGCTGATGGGCTGGGCGGCCGAGTTCGGCGACCTCGACGCGCCGGCCGTGCTGCTCTATTTCGGATCGGTCATGTGGGTGATCGGCTACGACACGATCTACGCCCACCAGGACAAGGAAGACGACGCGCTCGTCGGCGTGAAGTCGACGGCACGTTTCTTCGGCGAAAACACCAAATCGTGGCTGGTCGGCTTGTACGCCGGGGCGCTGATGCTGTTTGCAACGGCCTTTGCCATCGCGCAGGTGCCGATGCCGGCGCTGGCAGGACTGGTTGCCGCCGGCATCCACATGGCGCGGCAGATCACGTCGCTCGATATCGACGATCCCGACCAGTGCCTCCGACTGTTCAGGTCGAACGGCCAGGTCGGATGGATCATCTTCATCGGCTTGCTTTGCGGCGGCGCCTGGGTGGCGCTGAAGCCGCTGATCTGATCACGCCCGGGCGATGATCTCCTCGCCGTCGATGACGAGGCGCACGCCGAGATTGCCAGACTTGCGGCGGGCGAGGAAGCGCGGCCGGCGCATGCGCGACACGCGACCCTTGCGGCGTTCCTGCGCCGGCATGGTCTTGATCGCCGCACCGAGCGACTCCTCGAGCGTACGGGCAATGCCGTCCGCCTCGATCAGCAGCATCGGCAGGCTGTAGAAGTCGGCCCAGGCGCGCCAGTCGGCGGCAACGTCGTCGAGATCGTGGGCAACCAGCAGCGGCACCGACAGCATCGGATCGTTGTGCAGCAGTTCGAGCGTCACCGTGACGTTGAGGTTCTCGTCCTCCATGGCACGCGCAGCGACACCGCGAAAGGCGCGGGCCGGCAGTGCGATGATGGCGGGGAGCCCGCTCTGCGCCAGCACCCGGCGGATGACCGCGCCGCGATGGTCGATGGTGAAGGTGACGTCGCCAAGGTCGTCACGCGTGGCGTAGCTGACCATCTGCGGCAAGCGGAACGGGTCGAGGCGCATGTTGCGTCCCGCCCAGACTGGCTTCAGTCCGGTGTTCATATTGTGCCTTCCTGTTATCTCCTGAGAGCCGGTTCCGGTCTCTCCGGACCAGTTTTCCCGGTCTCGTTGGGAAGGACACTAGCGGGGTCGCCTTACCGCCCCGCTTAAGAAATTCGGTTAAATTTTGCTGATCGCGGCGATGGTTATCGGAATGCCACCAGAGACGTTCAAATCGTCTTGCCGGGGTTCATGATCCCGGCAGGATCGAACGCCGACTTGACCCTGCGCATCAGCTCGATGGCGTGCGGAGGTGCTGTGGCAATCAGCTCGTCGCGCTTGAGCTGGCCTATGCCGTGCTCGGCGGAGATCGAGCCATTCATGCTACGGACCACGTCGTGAACTGCCTTGTTCATGTCGCGGTACAGGGCGAGGAACGCCGCAGCTTCCATGCCCACCGGCTGCGAGATGTTGTAGTGCAGATTGCCGTCGCCCATATGGCCGAAGCAGACCACCCGCGCCTCGGCACACACTCCGGCAACAGCCACTGCCGCCTGCTCGATGAAAGCCGGAATACTGGCGATGGGCACCGATATGTCGTGCTTGATCGAGGCGCCTTCCGGCTTCTGTGATTCTGGCAGCATCTCGCGCAGGCGCCAGAACTCGTTCGCCTGGCCGACGCTCGCGGCAATCACCGCATCGCCGACCTGTTCGGCCTCGAAACCGGCAGACAGGATATCCTCGATCAGCGTGCGTGCATCCTCGGCCGAACGGCCCGACGAGATTTCCATCAGCACTTCCCACTGCCAGTCGCCAGTGAGAGGAGGCCGGGCATCGGGGATGTGGCGCATGGCGAAGCTCATGGGCGTCCGGCCGATGAGCTCGAAAGCGGTAAGCGCCCCTCCGCCAAGGTCCTGCGCAATGTTGAACAGCGCCAAAGCCGCCTCGGCCGACGGCAGGCCGACCCAGGCAACTTCGCGCCCCTTCGGCTTCGGGAAGAGCTTGAGCACGGCGGCGGTGATGATGCCGAGCGTGCCTTCCGCACCGACGAACAGGTTCTTCAGGTCGTAGCCGGTATTGTCCTTCTTGAGCTTGCGCAGATCGTCCAGCACCTCGCCGGTGGGCAGCACCACCTCGACGCCGAGGCAGAGTTCGCGGGCATTGCCATAGGCCACGACGCCTGTACCGCCGGCGTTGGACGACAGGTTGCCGCCGATCTGGCAGGAGCCTTGCGACGCCAGCGACAGCGGATAGAGCCGGCCGACCTCGTCGGCCGCCTTGTGCAACGTGTCGAGCACGACGCCGGCTTCGGCGATCACCGTGTTGGAAACGGGGTCGATCTCCCTGATCCGATTGAGCCGCGACAGCGACAGCACGACCTGGCCACCCGAACGGTCGGGAACCTGACCGCCGACAAGCCCGGTGTTGCCGCCCTGCGGCACGATCGGCGTGCGCGTCTCAGAGGCGAGCTTCATGATGGCGCTGACCTCCTCGACGCTGCCCGGGCGCAGCACCAGCGTGGTTGCGCCGGTGAACAGCCCACGTGGCTCATGCACATAGGGCTCGATGTCGGCCTCGGCGCGAACGGCGTAGCGCTCACCTACGATGGCGGCAAAGCGCTCGGCGAGCGCAGGATCGAGACCGGGAAGGTTTTGCGTCATCTTGTGAAGCTAAATTCAGACGTGGGGATTGTCACGGGGTGCTGCCGCACGTGCCAGCCGGTCGTTGATCGCTTCGCCGAGCTCTTCTGATGGCACCGGCTCGACGGCTATCATTGCGGCACCGCTGCGGTCGAGCGCCTGAAGATGGGCAAACAGATTTGTCGCCGCTTCGCGCAGGTCGCCGCTCTCGGAGAGGTTCAAGAAGGCGCGCGCCTGCTGCCAGCCTTCGGCACGCTTCGGCCCGAAGCCGAGCAGCGCCTCGCCTGCCCCGACGATACCTGCGTTGAGCCGCATCGCGGCACCCGGCGCATAGTGCGAGGCGAGCATGCCCGGCGCTTCGATGCCGGCGGTGGCACCGCGCAGCAAAGGCGCGCCGGCTACCGCTTCGATCTCGCTGGCGGCAACTCCGCCCGGGCGCAGCAGGCGCACCTTGCCGTCCTCGACCTTGACGATCGTCGACTCGAGCCCGACCGGCGTGGCGCCACCATCGACGACAAGCGGAATACGGCCACCAAGGTCGCTCGCCACCGCCTCGCCGCTGGTCGAACTGATCTTGCCCGACGTGTTGGCACTGGGTGCCGCCAGCGGCCTCCCGAGCCTTGCGATCAGCGTGCCGCCAAATCCCTTGGGCATGCGCAGTGCAATCGTGTCGAGACCGGCCGTGACCAATGGATGAATGCCTGATCCAGCACGCAGCGGCACGACCAGCGTCAGCGGGCCGGGCCAGAATTTTTCCGCCAGCCTCCGCGACAGCGGATCGAAGACGCCGATGCGCTCGGCCATGGCCATGTCGGCGACATGAGCGATCAGGGGATTGAAACGCGGGCGGCCCTTGGCCTCGAAGATGCGGGCGACCGCCTCGCCATTGGTGGCGTCGCCGGCAAGGCCATAGACGGTCTCGGTCGGGATGGCGACAACTTCGCCTGCGCGGAGCAGGGCCAGTGCCGCGTCCATCGCCTTGTCCGCTGCGATCAATTCCGCCACGTCATAGCATTCCAGTTGAATGCCCCGGTCCCTAGCCCGCATCCGGCTGGGCGACAAGACCGAGACCCACAAATTCAGCCATTGCCTAAAATGCAGGGCATCTTCGCAAGCCGGCTGCAACCGCCGGCCAGCTACATTGCCCTCAAAGGTTGATTCAAAACTGAGGGCTAAATGCGCCTGTTTGCTGCGTTTCTTGTTGCCGGCATCGTCGCTTCCGGGTCGGCCCATGCGTCATCGATCGTCGTCGTCAAAGACGACGCGGCCAGCCCGTCGTCGATCACCGTCGAAGTACCGAAGTCGACATCCGGCGCAATCGTCGCGATCGGCATGCCAGGCATCGATACCGGCAAGGTTGCCGCAGTCGACGCCAAGAGCTCCAGCCCCGAACTGGCCCCCGAAATGATGGTCATACGCGGCGGCGAGGTCGGCAGCGCATCGCCGGAACCGGCATCGGCTGCGCCGGCCTCGGCAGATGCCGCCGCGCCTGCCCAGCAGGCCGCCAGCGGCCAGCCTGCCCTGCCGGCGTCGTCTGACCACGCAGCAGTCGATCCAGCAGTGCCGGTCGAAACACAGTAGACTGGCTTGACCGCCTTCCAGTCGATGTGCAGGTTCGCGCAGCGTTCGATGCCGCGCGAACGGCACATACGCAGATTTGGACAAGGGGTTGATCCATGAAGGCAATTCGTTTGACGTCGGTAGGGCTCGCCGCCGCACTCTTCCTCGGTGCAAGCGCCGCGCAGGCCGACCAGTTGCTCGGCACCTATGTCGCACGCATCTCGGAACGGGATCACCAGGCCAGTGACGGCTATGCGCTCGACAGCGCAGCCCAGGTCGTGCGGCAGGATCGCGCCAACGTCCACCGGCACATCCAGACCGACGAGGAAGACGACATCGACGGCTGGTTCACGACCAATGCCAAGCGCGCTCGCTTCGAGCAGTTGTTGAACCGGCCAGGCGCGATGAGCAATTCGACCCGCAGCGCCATCTTGCACGGCGATCCGCTGATCGAGGTCGAGGTCTACCGCGAGAGCGTCAGGGTCCGCCTGCTCGACTAGCAATATGCGAGGGCGGCCCTGCGCCGCCCCGCCTCAGCCTGCGATCTTGGAGAAATCGGCAACCTGGTCGGTCGCCGCACGGATGCGGGCGAGCAGCGCCAGGCGATTTGCCCGCACGGACAGATCCTCGTCATTGACCAGAACCTTCTCGAAGAATGAATCAACCGGTTCACGCAGCACGCTCAGCGCGCGCATGGCGCCGGAAAAGTCTTCATTCCGTATGGCTTGGCCGGCTTCGCTGATGGCCTGATTCATCGGCGCGAACAGCGCCTTCTCGGCTTCCTCGCGGAACAGGCCGGGGTCGACGGCGGCGGCTACGGCCGTGCCCTTCTTCTCCTCGGCAGCCAGGATGTTCGCCGCGCGCTTGGTGCCGGCAAGCAGGTTCTTGCCGTCCTCGGTGTCGAGGAACTGCCCCAGCGCCTCGACCCGGCGGGTGATGGTCAACAGGTCGTCGGCATCAGGCGTGATCACCGCGTCGATCAGGTCGTGGCGGGCGCCGAGCTCGCGCAGGTAGACCTTGAGACGGTCATGGAAGAACGCCAGCAGGTCGGCCTTGAGCGCGCCGGCACCTGCGATGACTTCCTGGCGCAGCTCGGCCTCGTAGGCGGCAAGCGCGTTGTCGACATCCTGCTCGCCATCGACATCGCCGCTGTCGATCGCCGCCTGCGAGGCTTCGAACGCCGCCAGCCGGCGCTGGACGGAGGCCTCCTCGAGCTGCCCAAGTGCTGCATCGAACAGCCCCTGCAACGGCAGGCTGCCACGCGCCGACAGGATGATCCTGACGATACCGAGGGCGGCGCGACGAAGCGCATAGGGGTCCTTCGAACCCGTCGGCTTCTCATCGATGGTCCAGAAGCCGACCAGCGTGTCGAGCTTGTCGGCGAGCGCCACCGACACCGAAACCGGATCTGCCGGCACGCGGTCGGAAGGGCCCTGCGGCTTGTAGTGTTCTTCGAGAGCGGCAGCGACCGACGGGCTTTCGCCCTGCAGCAACGCATATTTGCGGCCCATGGCACCCTGCAGTTCGGGGAACTCGCCGACGACCTCGGTCTGCAGGTCAGCCTTGGCGAGCACGGCCGCGCGGTCGGCCAGCTTCGGTTCGGCACCGACCAGCGGCGCAATGGCGCGGGCCAGCCCGCGGATACGCTGGACGCGCGCGCCTTGCGTGCCGAGCTTGGCGTGGAAGGTCACGCCGAGATGGTCGAGGCGGGCCATGCGCTGGTCAAGCGGCTTCCTGAGGTCGAGGGCGAAGGCTTCCGCCGACGACTTCAGCGTGCCGAGGTCGGGCAGGTCGCCCTGGTCGGTGTTCCAAAAATAGAGCGCGTCCGACAAGCGCGCGCGCACCACCTTGCCGTTGCCGTGGGCGATCTCCTTGCCGCCGTCCTTAGCCTCGATGTTCGAGGTCAGGATGAAATGGTTGGAGAGCGCATCCTCCTGGCCCTGCGGCCGCGTGACGAAGCACTTCTGGTTGGCCCGGATGGTCAGCCGGATCACCTCGGCCGGAATCTCCAGGAAGGCATCCTCGAAGGTGCCCATCAGCACGACCGGCCATTCGACCAGCCCTGAAACCTCTTCCAGCAGCCCCTCGTCCTCGACCAGTTCGAGCCCGCTGGCAAAGGCCAGGTTGCGCGCGTCGGCGACGATCATCTCCTTGCGGCGGTCGGCGTCGATGACCACCTTGGCGGCCTCCAGCTTGGCGGCATAATCGTCGAAGCGGCGTACGGTGATCGCCTCGGGCGCGTGGAAACGGTGGCCGTAGGTGACGTTGCCCGAACGGATGCCGTCGACCTCGAAGTCGATGACGACTGGCTCCTCGGTCTCGGGACCGAAGGTGCAGACGATCGACTGCAGCGGACGCACCCAGCGCAGGCTGCCCGGCTTGGCCGAGGCCGGGCCCCAGCGCATCGACTTCGGCCAAGGGAAGCTCTTGACGATCGCCGGCATCAGCTCGGCGATGATCTCCTCGGCCGAACGGCCCGGCTTGGAGATGTGGGCGACGTAGAAATCACCCTTCTTGGGATCGCTGTGGACATGGGCCTCGGAGATCGAGGCGAGGCCGGCGCTGCGCAGGAAGCCCTGGATCGCCGCTTCCGGCGCCTTGGTGCTCGGGCCCTTGCGTTCCTCGCGAATGTCCTTGGAGCGAGCCGTCAGCCCCCTGATGTCGAGCGTCAGCCGGCGCGGCGTCCAGTATTCGCGCGCCGCCTCATAGGTCAGCCCGGCCTCGACCAGACCGTCGGTCAGCATCTTCCTGAGATCGCCCGCCGCCTTGCGCTGCATGCGCGCGGGGATTTCTTCGGAACGCAACTCTAAAAGCAGATCGGGCATCGGACGGGCTCACGCGGGAAATGGTCCGCGCGGCATAGCAACTCAGCTGCCCGCTGTCACCTCCAGTGCGCGTCGAGCAAAATTCCATGCGGCTGTCGGGCCGCGGCCGATCGAATCGTCCTTGGGATGAAGATTTCCATGAACCGAACGCTGCGCTCGAGCGACCCACGCTCAGACAGACACCTATTGGCCGAACGACAATGAAAACCGCCTCCGCCCTGCTCCAGATCCTCAGCCTCAGCGCCCTGCTCGCCATGCATGTGGCGGCACCGACCGAATTCAGGATGCCGGGCGTGCGCAAGGCGCTGCAGACGATAAATGGCGAGGTCGTCCAGACGCACCTCGCGGCGGGACTGGAATTCGCTATTCCAGCTTAGCGCAACGTTGAAGCATCGCTCCTGGCGAGCCTCAGGCCGCCAGGCCACCCGCTTCCGTCAGCAGGAAGGCCTCGCCGCACGCCTTGGACAGGTTGCGAACGCGCAGGATGTAGCTCTGGCGCTCGGTGACCGAGATCACGCCGCGTGCGTCGAGGAGGTTGAAGACATGGCTCGCCTTGATGCACTGGTCGTAGGCCGGGAACACCATCTTGTGCTGGGCAAGATTGCCGCCTTCGGCGGGTGCGCCTGCAGCCAGCAGCGCCTTGCACTCGGCCTCGGCATCCTCGAAATGCCTGAGGAGCATCGCCGTGTTGGCGTGCTCGAAATTGTGCCGGGAATATTCCTGCTCGGCCTGCAGGAAGACCTCGCCATAGGTGACCTTCTCGTCGCCCTCGAGGCCGTTGAAATTGAGGTCGTAGACGTTGTCGACGCCCTGCACATACATCGCCAGGCGCTCGAGGCCATAGGTCAGCTCGCCGGCCACGGGCGCGCATTCGATGCCGCAGACCTGCTGGAAGTAGGTGAACTGCGACACTTCCATACCGTCGCACCAGCACTCCCAGCCAAGGCCCCAGGCGCCCAGCGTCGGGCTTTCCCAATCGTCCTCGACGAAGCGGATGTCATGCACCAGCGGGTCGATGCCGATCGCCTTCAACGAGCCGAGATAGAGTTCCTGCAGGTTGGACGGGTTCGGCTTCAGGATCACCTGATACTGGTAGTAATGCTGCAGCCGGTTGGGGTTCTCGCCATAGCGGCCGTCCTTGGGACGGCGCGACGGCTGCACGTAAGCCGCGTTCCAACGCCGGGGACCGAGCGCACGCAAGGTCGTCGCCGGATGGAAGGTACCGGCGCCCACTTCCATGTCGTATGGCTGCAGGATGATGCAGCCCTGCGCGGCCCAGAAATTGTGCAGCGTCAGGATCAGCCCCTGGAACGAGCGGCTGGGGTGCATGTGGGCAGGCATGGTGTTGGTCACGGGCAACGCTCGATCATTGGCGCCCCGCAGCAAAACGGGGCCAGAGAGGCCCCGTCCTATTCCGCCCGAAGATATGGGTCAAGCAGCGGCACTCAGCCGCCGCCTTCGCTGCCGGTCAATTGCCCGGCAGACGCAGTTCCTGACCGGGCGCCAGCCGGGCCGGATCGCCGCGCAGTTCGGGATTGAGATCGAGCAGTTCGCGATAGCGGTCGCCGTTGCCCAGCACCTCGTTGGCGATCGACCACAGCGACTGGCCGCGCTGCACCTTGTAGGCGGCGGGAATGGCCTCGATCACAGGCTCTGGCGCCGGCGTTTCAAGCTCGCTCTTCTTCTGGCTGTCCGTCGCCGGGGCTGCCGGCTTGACCAATGGTGGCTTTGCCGGGGCTTCGAGTGCCGTGGGCTTCTCCGGCAGCGGCGGCATGCCTTTCGCCAGTTTCTGTTCGACGTCGGCCAGAACATTCGGCTCCGGCTTCATGTCGCGCGCATGGCTCCACTGGAAGGTCGCTTCGAGCCTGCGCCCGGCACGCCAGTAAGCATCGCCAAGGTGGTCGTTCAAAACCGCATCGTCGGGCTTGAGCGAAACGGCGCGCTCCAGTTCGCGCACGGCATCGTCGAAGCGGCCAAGACGATAATAGGCCCAGCCGAGCGAATCGATGATGTAGCCGTCGCTCGGGCGCAGATCGGCGGCCTGCTTGATCATCCCGAGGCCTTCCTCGAGATTGATGTTCATGTCGACCCAGGAATAGCCGAGATAGTTGAGCACCTGCGGCTGGTTGGGGAACAGCTTCAGCGCCTCGCGGAAATTCGGCTCGGCCTTCTGCCATTCCTTGAGCCGCTCATAGGCGATGCCACGCTGGTAGAAGACGTTCCAGTTGGCGTTGGTCGGCGCCTTCAGCACACCTACCGCCTTGTCGTAGGTATCGGCTGCAGCCCCATAGTTGTCGGTCGCGGCATAGACGCCGCCGAGCGCTAGATAACCGCGCATGTCATCGGGATTGGCGTCGACCAATGCCTTGAGGTGCTTGATCGCTTCGTCGTGGCGCTTCAGGTCGGCAAGGTTGAGGCCAAGCTGCAGTTCCGACAGCCGCTTGAGCGGCGAACTTGCCGGCACGCGGCGATAGAGTGCGATCGCCTGCTCACCGTCCTGCTGCTGTTCGGCAATCGCCGCGAGTTGCACCAGCAACTCGTCGCTCTCCGGCTTCAGCGCCAGCGCGTATTGCAGGTAGAGCCTGACGAACGGCTCGCCGCCGCCGCGGTTGAGCGCGGTCGACAGATTGAGCAGGATTTCGGCGGCACCGTCATTCGGGCCGGAGACCAGCGGCGCAATCTTCTCGCCCTTGGTGATCTTTTCGCGCAAGGACGAAATCGGCAGTTTGCCCGGCGCAAATTCATCGGCACGGTCGAGGATCGCCAGCGCCTCGGCCTTCTTGCCGCCGCGCGCCAGGAAGCCGGCATAGGCCTCGGCGGCACGCATCCAGGTTTCGGGAGCTGCGCTGCCGGCACCAAGATTGTCGATCGCCGCCTTGTAGATCTCGCCGGCCTTGTCTTTCTGGCCGGCAGCCTCGGCGATCAGCGCACGATGGTAGGTCTTGAACAGGTCGTACCATTCGGGTCCCTCGAGCTTGTCGAGGAACTGCAGCCCGTCACCGGCCTTGCCTTCACCCTGCTTGGCCCAGCCGGTCATCACACCGGTGATCAGGCGGTCGAGGTCGGATTCGAGTGCCAGCTTGAGCCAGTTCTGGGCGGCTTCGTAATCCTTCTTGCGGAAGGTATCGACAGCCAGCGCCAGGCGCGAGAAGCGCTCGACGTCCGGCACCGTCTTCAGCATCTGGGCATAGGGCAGCGATTCATCAAAGCGGCCTTGCGCGATCAGCGCCAGCATCACGCTCTGCTGCAGGGCGGTATCCTCGGGATCGAAGGCCAGGGCGCGCTTGTAATAGGCAATGGCGCTGTCCAGATCGTCGTCGGCTTCGGCGGTACGTGCCGCCAGATAAGCTCCGGAAAACGAGCTGATCTCAACCGGCTCGGTGAGCTGTTTGGCATATCCGGGCTGGGTCAGGGCGGTAAAACCCGCCAGAGCCGCAAGGCCCAACAGCCAGATCGCGCGTCGCTGCCGCATGAAAGTCCTTCCTAGTGAGGTCCCACGGTCGTCATGACACCCGTAAGCCGGGTCGCAACCGCTTGTCTGCGCCAAGCATGGCCTTTTTGGGGTCGCGCATCAATCCGCACCTGCTTCACAATCCGACAACCGGCTCAAGGTTTTCACGAGTCCGGCGCCGGGCGCAAGGCCGTCTGCGGCCTCAGACGACGCGGCTTATGCAGAAATCGATGACGTCGAGCAGTGCCGCCTTCTGCGGCGTCTGCTCGAGCGGAGCCAGCGCGTCGCGGGCAATCTCGCCGAAATGGCTGGCGCGTCCGATCGTGTCGGCGATTGCCCCGTGCCGCACCATCAGGCCGACGGCCTTCTCCAGCGCCGCGTCGTCGGTGGCGCCGTCCTCGATCGCGCTCTTCCAGAAAGCACGTTCGGCAGCGGTGCCCCGGCGATAGCTCAGGATGACCGGCAACGTGACCTTGCCCTCGCGGAAGTCGTCGCCGACATTCTTGCCGAGGTCCTTGCTCGAACCGCCATAATCCAGCGCATCGTCGATGAGCTGGAAGGCAAGGCCAAGATTCATGCCGTAGGAGCGCAGTGCCGCCTTGTCGTTTTTCGAGGCGCCGGCGATGACCGGGCCGACTTCGGCGGCCGCAGAAAACAGCGCCGCGGTCTTTGCCTTGATGACGGCGAAATGCTCGTCCTCGGTGGTTTCGAGGTTCTTGGCCGCGGCAAGCTGCATGACCTCGCCCTCGGCGATGATCGATGCGGCCGAGGACAGGATGTCGAGTGCCTCGAGCGAACCGACCTCGACCATCATGCGGAACGCCTGGCCGAGCAGGAAGTCGCCGACGAGCACGCTCGCCTGGTTGCCCCAGATGGTACGCGCAGTTTTCTTGCCTCGACGCAGGTCGCTCTCGTCGACGACGTCGTCATGCAGCAGCGTTGCGGTGTGCATGAACTCGACCGACGTGGCGAGCCTGACGTGATTTTCGCCGGTGTAGCCGAACATCTGGGCGGCGGCCAAGGTCAGCATCGGCCTCAGGCGCTTGCCGCCCGAAGAAATGAGATGATTGGCGACTTCCGGGATCATCTCGACATCGGAGCCGGCCTTGGAAAGGATCAGCTCGTTGACCCTGGCCATGTCGGCCGAAGTCAGGTCGATCAAATCCTTGATCGACGCAGCGTCCCGCTTTCCCTTCTCGATGTTGAGAACGACACCCAAGGCCAACACTCCCAAATTACACAGGCGCGTGGTCGCGCGCGTAGCTCTTAGGCGATTCTAAGGCGGCATGCACACTGCCCGCAAGTGGCGAATTGGCGCGGTGCAACACGCAGCGTTTACTTCGCCGCCTCAAACTGCGAATTTCTCCGACATGATCGAACTCATCCGCACCAACGACGCCGTCATCATCTCCTTCGTGGAATCGCTGCTGCGCGATGCCGGCATCGGCTGCTTCGTCGCCGACCAGAACATGAGCGTGCTCGACGGTTCTATCGGCATCCTGCCACGCCGCATCATGATCGACGAGGACGACGCCGACGAGGCGCGCCAGTTGCTGATCGACGCCGGCATCGAGAACGAAATCCGCCAGAAGTGACAGCCGAACCGTCGCCAGCCCGGGAGGTGGACCTGCCGCCGCATACGGTGGACGCCTTCCATCGCGGCGACTTCTGGCTGGTCCAGCCCAAGGACAACGGCCACCGCGCCGGCATGGACGCCCTCATGCTCGCCGCCGCGATTCCGGGCTCCTTCGCCGGCCGGGTCGCCGATTTCGGCGCGGGCGCCGGTGCAGCCGGACTTGCGGTCGCTTCACGCTGCAAACAGGCAGAGGTGCTGCTGGTCGAGCTCACGCCTGAAATGGCAGCCTTTGCCTGTGCTACGCTTGCTCATCCCGGCAACACGCAACTGAGCGGACGCGCCTCGGTGCTCGTCGCCGACGTGGGGCTGTCGGGCAACGCACGGGCCAGGGCCGGGCTTGCAGACGTCTCGCTCGACTTCGTCATCATGAACCCGCCCTTCAATCCGCCGCACCACCGGCCGACGCCGGATGCGCTGAAGCGGCAGGCGCATGTCATGGAAGACGGGCTGTTCGACAACTGGATCAGGAGTGCCGCTGCCATGGTCAAGCCGCGCGGCGGGCTGGCCATCATCGCCCGGCCGGAACAGCTGGCCCCCATCCTCACCGCAATGGACGGCCGCTTCGGCAAGGTCGAGATCGTGCCGGTCCATCCACGCGCCGACGCCGCCGCGATACGCGTCATCGTGCGCGCCGTACGGGCGTCGCGGGCCCCCTTGGCTCTCTGCCCGCCATTGGTGCTGCGCGACGCGGACGACAGGTTCTCGCAACGCGCCAACGATATAAGCAACGGCCGATCTTCGCTTTTCGGCGACTGAGCAACGGGAAAACATTGCGGATGTCGCAAGAATACATACATCCCGCATGACACAGACCGGAGAGACCAAGCCGTGAAGAACCTGTTCCGCCGACTGCTGCCGAGATCGATGCGTGGCGGCGAAGTCGTCATTCCCGTCATCAGGCTGCAAGGCGCGATCATGTCGGGCGGCGGCCAGTTCCGACAGACACTTTCGCTGGCAACGACAGCCGGACTGATCGAAAAGGCATTTTCGATTTCCAGCGCGCCGGTCGTCGCCATCTCGATCAACTCGCCCGGCGGTTCGCCGGTGCAGTCGCGGCTGATCTACAAGCGCATCCGCGACCTTGCCGCCGAGAAGAACAAGAAGGTGCTGGTTTTCGTCGAGGACGTCGCCGCATCCGGCGGCTACATGATTGCGATTGCCGGCGACGAGATCATCGCCGATCCCTCCTCCATCGTCGGATCGATCGGCGTGGTCTCCGCTTCCTTCGGCTTCACCGACCTGATCAAGAAGATCGGCGTCGAGCGGCGCGTCTATACGGCGGGCGAGAACAAGGCGACGCTCGATCCGTTCCAGCCGGAAAAGGCAGAGGACATCGAGCGGCTGAAGAAGCTGCAGCTCGAAGTGCACGAGACCTTCATCGACATGGTCAAGGACCGTCGCCGCGGCAAACTCAAGGACGATCCTGACATGTTCACCGGCCTGTTCTGGTCGGGCAAGAAGGGCCTCGAACTCGGCCTCGTCGATTCCCTTGGCGACATGCGCACAGTACTCAAGGACCGCTACGGCGCCAAGGCCGAACTCAAGCTCATCACCGCGCCGCGTGGCCTGTTCGGCCGCCGGCTCGGCCTCGGCTCATCGGCCCTGGGCTTGACGCCCGATGCTGTGGGCGCAGCCGCCTCCGGGCTGGTGGATGCGGCGGAAGAACGCGCATTGTGGAGCCGGTTCGGCCTTTGAAAAAGCCGCAACCGCGGACTATCATCGGGGAATGATCCCGGCAGGCCGGAAACACCGGCAACCGAAGGGAGGAGAATGACGATGCCTCAGCTCATCTTTTTCGCGCTTGTCGGCGTGGTCGCCTATATCGGCTATCGCTCCTTCATCAGGGAGGCCGAGCGGGTGACGGCCAAGGTGCGGCGCAACGAGCGCCAGCGCCAGACCGGCGCTTCGGGCACGCTGGTCAAGGATCCCGAGACCGGCGAGTACCGGCTCGAGAAGGAATGACAGCCGGCTCGTGACCTTCAACAGCGTTCCGCTCGCCGAACTCGCCCCGGCCAAGATCAATCTCGCGCTGCATGTCACCGGCCGGCGCGCCGACGGCTACCACCTGCTTGAAACGCTCGTCGTGTTCGCCGAGTTCGGCGACCGTATCACCGTGACGGCTTCGGGCGAAGACAGCTTCTTCGTCGCCGGTCCCTTCGCCGGTAGCGTTCCGCGCGATGCCGGCAACCTCGTGCTGCGTGCCCGCGACGCCCTGCGTGGGGCTTATCCCGCCCATGCGACCCAGCCGGTTTCGATCACGCTCGAAAAGCACCTGCCGGTCGCTTCCGGCATCGGCGGCGGTTCGAGCGATGCGGCAGCGACGTTGCGGGCGCTTACCCGCCTCTGGCGCATCCCGGCCGACGCCGCCGCACTGGCCCGCCTCGCCCTGCCGCTCGGCGCCGACCTGCCGATGTGCATCGCCGGGCACCCGCTGATCGCCCGGGGCATCGGCGAGGAGCTCGATCCAGTCAGGCACTTCCCGGCCCTGCCGATGGTGCTGGTCAATCCCGGCGTCGCGGTGGAGACGCCCAAGGTGTTCCGCGCGCTGGCCTCGCGCGACAACCCCGCCCTTGCGCCGCTCGACAGCGCCGACACGGTGCTCGACTGGCTCGGCGCGACCCGCAACGACCTGGAAGGTGCTGCGATGTCGATCGAACCGTCCATCGCCGAGGTTCTGGCGGCACTTCGCCGCTCGGGTACTGCCTTCGCCCGCATGTCGGGCTCCGGCGCGACCTGCTTCGGCATCTTCGACAGTGCCGCCGCCGCTTCGCGTGCCGCCACCGCGATCTCAAGCGAACACCCCGGCTGGTTCAGCACCGCCACCATGACACGGACCTAGGAGCCCAAGAATGGCAAGCGAACCCCGCCCCTTCGTCCCTGTCCGCATCGCGGTGCTCACCGTTTCCGACAGCCGCACGCTTGCCGAGGACAAGTCGGGCCAGACGCTGGCCGACCGCATCACCGAGGCCGGCCACGTGCTCAAGGCGCGCGACATCGTCACCGACGACAAGGACAAGATCCGTGACCGCGTCACCGCCTGGTCGCTCGATCCCGAGATCGACGTGGTCATCACCACCGGCGGCACCGGCTTCACCGGCCGCGACGTCACGCCCGACGCGCTGGAGCCGATCTTCGAGAAGCGCATGGACGGCTTCTCGGAGGTGTTCCACCGCATCTCCTACGACAAGATCGGCACGTCGACGATCCAGTCACGCGCCACGGGGGGCGTGCTCAACGCCACCTTCGTCTTCGTGCTGCCGGGCTCGCCCGGCGCTTGCCGCGACGCCTGGGACGGCATCCTCAAGGCGCAGCTCGACTACCGCCACATGCCGTGCAATTTCGTGGAGATCATGCCGCGTCTCGACGAGCATCTCAGGCGCGGCGGCATCAAGACCGCCTGAACCTTTTCGGTATCATTGCTGCATCCATACCGGCGAAGACAGCACCTTCCTGATCAGGTCGCTTTGCCGGTGCGAGCCAGTCTTGACGAACATGCTCTTGAGATACTGGCGCGCGCTTTCATGCGTCAGGTCGAGCCGGCCCGCCGCCACCTTCAGCGTAGCTCCAGCGACCAGTAGTTCGAGCAACCTTGCCTCAGACCGTGTCAGGCCAAACATATGCTGCAGCTGCTCCGACTGCGCATCCACGAGTTGTTCGGGGTCGCTGATGAAGACCATGACCAGATCGCTCGGGGGCAAGGCAATCGACTGGCCGACCCGATTGGCCGACAAGGGACAGACGAGGAGCCGCAGCGGCTCTCCCTTGTCCCGTCGCAGGGTAAGCGCCTGGGACCGCCTGGTATCGCCGCGTGCCGCTGTCGCAATCGCCGCCTGCAGGCGTTGCGTATCGGGGTGGCGTTCGGCCACCAGCATGCCGGCGAAGATGGAGAATCCATCTCCGGCCATCGCAAGATCGCGTGCGATGCGATTGAGCGAGACAATTCTGGCATTCGCCCTGACGACAGCGACACCGAGCGGCAGCCTGTCGAGCGCCTCTTGCGCCACCAACCGGTCGAGATCGATTTCGGCGAAGCGCGTATGCAGCTTGATGACCCGCCGAAGATGCGGAACCAACTCGCGCAGGATCTCGCATTCCACCTCGCCGAAGCGCGGCCTGTCGGGCCCCCGCAGCATCATGAAAAACGACGTCGACTGTTCTTCCTCGATCAGATTGACGCCAAGGGTGTATTCGATGCCGTCCGGCGCCAGCACCTCCCGGTAAAGGCGGCTCGCATGGAAAGCTTCGTCGCTGACGATCATGCGGCAGTGCATGGGTACGAAGGGCCGCGCGACAAACGGAGCAAGACGAGGGTCCTCGCCCATCAGTTCCTCGTAGCTCCTGATCCGCTCCGGGGTGATGTCGTAGCCGTGGCTGATGACGAACGACAGCCGCTGGTCGACAAGGCTCAAGTGACCGATCTGCGCACTGCGGGATTCGAACAGGTCAACCGCTTCGGCGAGCGCAGCGGGCCAGCACGATGCATCGAGCGCCGCCTCATAGAGGCGATCCAGGAAGCCATCCAGATTCCGCTTTGCCATCATGCCTTTCGCCGCCCCCTCCGGCGAAGGCCTGCATGGTCAACCCGGCACAGGATACGCCTGCGCCAGGGAGCGACACGCAGCATTTGTTCAATCGTCGGATGCGCCAGCCGATCCTTGCGCAAGTCCTGAAAGACCTTTTCGCTCACCGGACACGCAACCCACCGCGTCTGCAACCCGCGGCTTGCGTACCAACGCCTTGGCGCTTGCGTAACAAGCCTGCAGTAACAGACGGAAATTGCTCGAGTTCTTCTCCGGCAGATTTCGAGGCGGCCTTTCTCGCATAGTATCCCGCCTGGCCGCCAAGGTCAAAATTGCCAACCTTCCAAACTGCGAAGACATGGTGGCACACCTTGAAATCAAGATTGGCTTATTTTTCGCATTCTCGTTTGAAACCGATAGGTCACTGCCAATCTTCAATACGCACAATGAAAGCAACTGACGCACAGCCTCCACAGCGCCTGCTGTGCCTCATCGCCAACGTCACTGAAAAACATGAGACAGCCCACCAGTCCCAAGAACTTCGGAACGTTACCTTTTCGGGGGATCGCCTACAGTTCCCAAACGGGAGGGATGCGCGAAAAGACCTGCTGATTCTCGCCTGGGAGCTTGGGTCGATGGGGCGACACGGAACAGTTGGGATTCCGTAGAGCAGCGGTCACGGGCTACCGCGGGAGGCATCATTTGATCTTCTGAGAAACCACTATTTCGGCGTCGAGAGTCTTCACCGCAAGCCCGCGGGCAATGCCTTCGGCGTCGGCGCCGTTGCGCGCCTGCACCGCCGCCTGCTTCCTGGTGATGATAAGCCCCTGCTCCAGCGCCCGAGGTCGTGAGGTCGCACGCGCCCAGAACGGCCGGTTGCTTGACCTTGACCGCGTGAAGCGCGCGGCCATCGTCAGCCGGCCGACGTGGCGCACCGCATCTTCGGTCCAGCCTTCGGCCAAGCGGGCACCGGGCTCGATCAGCAGCAGCCAGTCGCTCCTGGCCTGCGCGATGCCGTCCTTGATGCCGCCGCTGGCCAAATAGGCGCAGCCGGCATGCTCGGCGACATAGTGCGTCTGGTCGGCCGAACCGAGGTCGCAGACGATCACCTCGCGCACCACGCCCTCTACGGCGGCGCCGACCAGCGAGGCCAGCGTGCGCGCCAGCCCCTCCTCATCGTCTTTGGTTTCGATCAGAACGCTCAACATCCCTAGCCGCATATCCGAAAGCCGGCCGGAGCGCCAGTTTTGCAGCCAGGCCGACAAAGTTCTTGCTTTGTTCTCATTTCGGAAATAGGAATAGTTTCATGCTGGACGAATCGACGGACGGCGCCTTTCCCTTCGGGAGACAGTGAAATGGAACCCATTGCGCGTGCCGATATTGCTGCCTTCAAGGGCGGCGGAGCCGGGATGGCCAATGCCATGATCGAGGAAAGCGGCCTGCGCATCAATCATGAGCGCAGGCGCGGCCGCGGTGCCGGCGTCAATCCTTCCGGTCGCTACGAACCGGTCAGCCGCCAGGTCTTCGACGACGGCTGGAGCACCATCGAGGAGCTGCCGCCGTTCAAGACCGAAGTGCAGGTCGAGAAGCCGCGCACCATCATCACGCGCAACGAATCGCCCGACATTTCCTTCGACCGCTCGATCAATCCCTATCGCGGCTGCGAGCATGGCTGCGTCTATTGCTTCGCCAGGCCGACGCACAGCTATATGGGTCTCTCTGCCGGGCTCGACTTCGAGTCCAAGCTGTTCGCCAAGCCCGATGCTGCGCGGCTGCTCGACCGCGAGCTGTCGAAGGACGGCTACCAGCCGCGCACGATCGCCATCGGCACCAACACCGACCCCTATCAGCCGATCGAAAAGCACTGGCGCATCATGCGCGAGGTCCTCGAAGTCCTGGAAGCGCGCAATCACCCTGTCGGCATCGTCACCAAGTCGGCGATGGTTGTCAGAGACATCGATATCCTGAGCCGTATGGCCGAGAAAGGCCTGGCCAAGGTGGCGCTGTCGGTCACAACGCTCGACCGCATGCTGGCCCGCACCATGGAGCCGCGTGCGGCAACACCGACCAAGCGGCTTGAGGCGATCCGGCAACTGTCGGATGCCGGCGTTCCTGTCTCGGTCATGGTGGCACCGATCATTCCCGGACTCACCGACCAGGAGATCGAGCGCATCCTCGATTCCGCAAAGGCCGCCGGTGCGACCGGCGCCGGCTACGTCATCCTGCGCCTGCCGCTCGAGGTCAGCCCTATCTTCAAGGACTGGCTGCTGCGCCATTACCCCGACAGCTACCGCCATGTGCTGTCGCTGGTCCGCTCGATGCGCGACGGCAAGGACTACGATTCCGAGTGGGGCAAGCGCATGAAGGGCAAGGGCCCCTATGCATGGCAGATCGGCCGCCGCTTCGAGATCGCCGCCCAGCGCCTGGGCCTCAACTCCGTACGGACGCCGCTCAGGACCGACCTGTTCGAAGCGGCGCCCAAGGATCAGTTGCAGCTGACGCTGCTCTGACGATTGCGCGGGCCAGCCTGGCCCGCTGCACGAGATCCCGTCCGGCCTCTCCCCGTGGCCAGCCGACGGTACCTTCCCGGGCCGCCGCCCCAATCGGCCGGGAAGGTCTTGCGGAGAATCGGAGCCGATGCGAGCATCGCCGCACTATGGCTCGCCCGCGTTCCGATTCTCCGCCCCTCTTCGAGTTCATCGACAAGCCCGACTTCGCCTTCGAAACGAAAGCGATCTCGGGAGGCCTGTGGCCATGCGCCGGCCTCGACGAGGCCGGGCGCGGACCGCTTGCCGGACCCGTGGTAGCCGCAGCCGTCGTGCTCGATCCTGATAACATCCCCGGCGGCCTCGACGATTCCAAGCGGCTGACCTCCGCCCAGCGCGAGGCATTGTTCGACGAGGTCCTGCGCAAGGCGCTGGGCGTCGCCGTGGCCTCGGTCTCCGCCGACAGCATCGACCGCAGCGACATCCGCAAGGCCAGCCTGGAAGCGATGCGCCGCGCGATGGCGGGCCTGCCTGTGACCGCCAGATCGGCCCTCGCCGACGGCCGCGACGTGCCGCCCGGCCTCGCCTGCACCTGCCGCGCCCTGGTCAAGGGCGACCAGCGATCGCAGTCCATTGCCGCCGCCTCGATCGTCGCCAAGGTGACGCGCGACCGGATGATGTCGGCCTGTGGCTCGAACGACAATCGCTATGGCTTCGAAGTGCATATGGGCTATGCGACTGCCCGCCATCGGGCAGCCATCGTCGAGCATGGAGCGGCACTGCGCATCCATCGCGTATCCTTCGCCCCGTTCAGGGACTAGAGCCCGAACGACTGTGCGTCTATCCCATGAGGGACGCGCTTCCTGAAAACAAAAAAGCCGCCGGAAATTCCAGCGGCTTTCTTCAGTGCTTTCGGCGCGCTCCAATTAGTTGAGCTTGGCCTTCAGTTCCTGAACCGAACCCTTGAACAGCTCGGCATTAGTCTTCGCGTCAGCCTTGCCGGCCAGAACCTGGCGGGCCGCTTCGACCGCGAGGTCGACTGCATTGGCGCGGACTTCGTTGATCGCCTCGCGCTCCGCCTGGCCGATCTTCTGCTCGGCAAGCGCGGTCCGGCGCGCAACGTATTCCTCGGTCTTCTTGTGCGCTTCTTCAGCAAGAAGGCCTGCTTCACGCTTCGCCGATTCGACGATCTCGGAGGCTTCCTTCTCCGCTTCCTTGCGCTTGCGCTGATACTCGGCGAGCAGCTGCTGGGCTTCTTCGCGCAGCTTGCGTGCATCTTCGAGTTCGGCACGAATGCGGTCGGCGCGGTCGTCGAGCGACTTCGACAGCATGCCCGGCACCTTCAGGTACAGGACAACCCCGACAAAAATAACGAGAGCGACTGTGGCCCAGAATGTTGCGTCCATGGCCCCTCTCCTACTTGCCCGCTGCCTTGACGGCGGCGGCGATGTCGGCCTTGTCGACCTTGCCCGCACCCAGAGCCTGGACGATCGCAGCTGCGGTGTCCTCGGCAATGGAGCCCACTTCCTTCATGGCGTTGGCCTTGATGGTAGCAATGCGGGTCTCGGCAGCGCTGAGCTTCTGGTCCAGCCCGGCTTCGACTTCCTTGCGCTTGGCTTCGGCTTCCGCCTTGGCCGCGTCGCGTGCGTCCTGGCCGATGGCGTTTGCCCTGGCCTTCGCCTCGGCAAGCTCCTGCTCGTATGCGGCAACAGCCGCATCCGCCTCGGATTTCATCCGGGCAGCCTGGTCGAGATCCCCGGCGATGCGATCGCGACGCACCTCGAGGATACCGCCGAGACGCGGCAGCACGACGTTCTTCAGGAAAAGATAGAACAGGCCGAAAGTGATCGCGAGCCACAACAGCTGCGACGGATAGGTCGACGAATCGAAAGGCGGAAACAACCCGCCGCCGCCATGCTCCGCACCCGTTTCCGTGTGCGCTGCAGTACCGGCATCGGTTTGAGCTTCCCCAGCCGCAGGCGCGACTTCCTCGGCATAACCCGGCGTGACAAACATCTCTTTCCCCTGTCATCTACCGGCCGCAACTTGCGGCCGGTCAACTCGCCTGCGCTGCTCTTATGCGAAGAGGAGCAGCAGAGCGATGAGGAGCGAGAAGATGCCCAGAGCTTCGGTCACGGCGAAGCCGAAAATCAGGCGGCCGAACTGGCCGTCGGCTGCCGACGGGTTGCGCAGGGCGCCCGACAGGTAGCTACCGAAAATGGTGCCCAGGCCGATGCCCGCGCCACCCATGCCGAGGGTCGCGATGCCTGCGCCGATTGCCTTTGCTGCGTCTACTTCCATTGTCCAACTCCTTGTGGATCGAAACTTAGTTGCGATTTCCCGACCGGCGGCGAGCCGCCGACGAACTCTTGCTCAGTGGCCCGGATGCAGGGCGTCGTTGAGATACATGCAGGTCAGAACCGCAAACACGTAGGCCTGCAGGAACGCGACCAGGACTTCCAGGCCGGTGATCGCGACCGTCATGAACAGCGGCAGGATCGAGCCGACGACGCCGACAGCGCCGAATGCGCTGAGCGAGGTGACGAACCCGGCAAAAACCTTGAGCGTGATGTGGCCGGCCAGCATGTTGGCGAACAGACGAACCGACAGGCTGATCGGACGCGACAGGAACGAGATCACTTCGATCAGCACGACCAGCGGCACCAGGATGCCCGGCACGCCCTGCGGCACGAACAGCTTCAGGAAGCCGAAACCGTGCTTCATGAAGCCGTAGACAATGACCGTACCGATGACCAGCAGCGCCAGCGCGAAGGTGACGATGAGATGGCTGGTGACGGTGAAGAAGTAGGGGAACAGGCCGATCAGGTTGGCGACGAGCACGAACATGAACAGCGAAAACACCATCGGGAAGAACCGCATGCCCTGCGAACCCGCGGCGTCTCGAAGCATGGAGGCGACGAACTCGTAGGACATCTCCGAAACCGACTGCATGCGGCTTGGCACAAGGCCACGGCTCGACGTCGTCAGGAACAGGAAGGCGCCTGCGGCGACCACGGTGGCAACCATGAATGCAGCCGAATTGGTGAAGGAGAAGTCGAGGCCGCCGATCTCGATCGGAATCAATTTCGAGATCTGAAACTGATGAATTGGATCGTTGGCCACGCTGGCCCCCCTTCGCCTAAATTGCGCCTTGCAGCGCCGCTATTTCTTTTCCGGTCCGTCCGACTGCTTGTCGGCAGACCTGACACCGGCTTCTGTAACCATTCCCGCCGAACGCAGGACATTGAGCACACCGGCGCCGAAGCCGAGCAGCAAAAACACGATCAACCCCCAGGGCGACGTGCCTGCCGTCCGATCGATGATCCAGCCGATGCCGACACCCACTGCGATCCCGGCGATGAACTCGCTGGACAGCTTGAGCGCCTGGCCGTAGCCGGTCACGCCACTCGACCCTATACTCTTTTCCCCGTCGCGCTCGGCCTGGCGTCTTGTCGCAAGTGTTGCTTCAAGCTGTCGCCGGCGGCGCTCGAGTTCATCGTCGCGAATGTCGTTTTCGGCTCGATTTTCAGGCCGGTCGTTTCCAGTTTCGCCTGGCCCTGGTGGCTTGGCCATCGCAAACTCCCGCCCGGTCCGAGCGTATCCGTTCGTCCGCTTCAAAGTCGCCGGCAACATAGTTAGAGGGCCCCTGCCCGTCAAGCCACGGGGGCGCCCATCTAACCAAGTATTTTATATAAGAAAATCATTGGGTTGGCGAAGTGCGACATCCTGCCCGCGACTCCGTCCGGCGATCAGCAGCCGAATCCCGCAACAATCCACCTTCCGGCCCGACTCCACGAGCCCGGCACGGACACGTCAGCTCCAGCCGCCGCCATAGGTGCGATAGAAGATATGCAGGCCGATCTTGGTCATCTTCTTCATGCCGCGAGCCCAGCCCGGATTGACGTAGTTGGCGTAGTAGTGGGTGGACGAGCCGACTTCCGGGATGAATATCTTGCCGGCGGTGACGGCCATGGCGACATCCTGGGCGGTCTTGTAGTGCGATGGGCTGGCGACGCGGTCCTTGATGCCGTCGCAGGCGAACGAGAACTGGCAGCGATTGAACCAGCCGTCGTTCTGATAGACGACGCCGCAGATGCTGCCGGGATAGGCAGGGTTGCGCACGCGGTTGAGGATGACCTGGGCGACTGCCGCCTGGCCGCGCACCGATTCGCCGCGCGCCTCGAAGTAGATGCCGTTGGCGAGGCAGGCCTGCTCGGCCTTGGAGAAGACGCTGGCCGGCAGCGGGTTCTGCAGCCAGCGGTGGTCGCCCTTGCCCATCGGCGGAATGAAGCGGCCGCTCGCCTCGTCCTCGTCGCGCAGCAGTGCCTCGAAAGGCGAAGCCTTGGCATAATCGGGCTCTGCCGGTGCGTAGGCAGTGGCGAGGATGTCCGGTTTGTCGTTGTTGACCAGCGACGCCAGCATCGCCGGCACGCCGGAAGCCTGCCGCTTGGTTTCCTTGGCGTGGAAGGCCGCGGCGATCTCGACTTCCTTGCCCCTGATGTCGGGCTTGGCGAAGGTCATCTTGAGGCTGCTGTCGAGTGCGGGGCGAAGCAATGAGCTGGTGCGTTCGAATACCGAACCTGCGGTGAAATTCTTTGGCGGCGCAACCCGCGTGACATTGATGATGCGGCCCTTCTTGTCGACGCGGACGATGCGGTCCTCGTCGGGAAGGTCAGATGCGCCGAATTTCTTGCCGCGGAAGGAGACGGTGCCGACGCCGGCAATCTTGACGCCCGACCCCGAGATCGGGCCGGTGACGATGCCGTCGACGAAGGGCATTTCGGCTGCGTGGACCGAACCGGCCGCAGCTTTCTCGACATAGGAACTCCAGCGGGTGCTCCGGCCTTCGAGGCCGGAGACGAGGCTGGTCATGTCCTGGTATGCGGCGACGGTGGGAAAGCCGAGCCAGATTCCGAGCCCGACAATGGCGGGCGCCAGGAACGAACGTCTCCCCTCGCGGGCAGCAGCAAACCGCCCCTTCACAACTCGTCGATGCACAGAAACTCTCCAGGACGCAACACACCCTACTGGAGACGAAAATGATGCATTAACCTTGATGGAGCGTTAACGGCGCAAGGGTGCGGCAATGTGCGAAGGGCCCGCGCGATGCGAGCCCCTCGATCCTTCATTTCTTCTTTTTGGCGCGCCCGGCGAACGGATTGTCCGAGGTGCGCAGCGCCATGCGGATCGGCACGCCGGGCATGTCGAAGGCTTCGCGCAGGTTGTTGACGAGATAGCGCACGTAAGACTGCGGCATCGCATCGGGGCGCGAGCATGAGACGACGAAGCCGGGCGGCCTGGTCTTTGCCTGGGTGATGTATTTGACTTTGAGCCGGCGGCCGGCGACGGCGGGCGGCGGATGATGGGCCAGAATGCCTTCAAGCCAGCGGTTGAGCTTGCCTGTCGAGATGCGGCTGTTCCAGACGCGGTGCGTCTTCATCACCGCGTCCATCAGCTTGTCGAGGCCGCGGCCCGTCTCGGCCGACATCGGCACCGCCTGCAGGCCGCGCGCCTGGGGCAACAGCCGCTCGGTCTTCTCGCGCAGTTCGGCAAGCGCTTCCTGCGGGTTGTCGATCAGGTCCCACTTGTTGAAGGCGATGACCGGCGCCCTGCCCTCGCGGATGATCAGGTCGGCGATCTGCAGGTCCTGCTTCTCGAACGGGATCGTCGCATCGAGCACGATGATGACGATTTCGGCGAAGCGGATGGCGCGCAGGCCGTCCTGAACCGACAGCTTTTCGAGCTTTTCCTGCACCCTGGCCTTGCGGCGCATGCCGGCAGTATCAAACATCTTGATGCTGCGGCCACGCCAATCCCAGTCGACCGAAATCGAATCTCGGGTGATGCCGGCTTCAGGCCCGGTGAGCAGGCGCTCCTCGCCGATCAGCGCATTGATCAGCGTCGACTTGCCGGCATTGGGCCGGCCGACGACGGCGATGCGCAGCGGCTTGGTCTCGTCATAGGCGTGGACATCCTCGGCGTCGGGATCGGCGATGTCCTCGCCGATCAGCACGTCGCTTTCGGCGATGTCGTCGGCATCGTCCTCGTCATCGGCGAACACGACTTCCTTGCCGAGCGCCTCGACGACGGCGTCACGCAGGTCGGGCATGCCCTGGCCGTGTTCGGCAGAAATCTGCACCGGCTCGCCGATGCCGAGTTCCCACGCCTCGAGCGCGCCGCCCTGGGCGCCGCGCGCCTCGGACTTGTTGGCAACGAGCACCACCGGCTTGCCGGAGCGGCGAACGATCTCGACGAAGGTACGGTCGTCAGGGGTCAGGCCGGCCTTGGCGTCGACCATGAAGAAGATGAGATCAGCTTCCTTGATGGCGATCTCGGTCTGCGCCCGCATGCGGCCCTGCAGGGTCGCAGCACCGGCATCCTCGAAACCAGCGGTGTCGATGACGTCGAAGACGAGGTCGTAGAGCTTGGCCGCATGGACGCGGCGGTCGCGCGTCACGCCGGGCGTGTCGTCGACAAGGGCGATCTTCTTTCCAACCAGCCGGTTGAAAAGAGTGGATTTGCCGACGTTGGGCCGGCCGATTATCGCAATCTTGAAAGCCATCGGGCCCGCATCACGACGCGTTGCCGGAACCGCGGATCAGTTCGGCCAGGAGGTTGGAGCGCTGACGCGCATTGCGCGGTGCGCCTTCATCGGAAGCGATCTGCTCGAACAGCTTGAGCGCGTCAGCGAGCTTGCCTTCCTTCCAGGCGGAGAGGCCGAGGGCCTCGCGGGCGGAATGGCGCAGCGGATTGGTGTCGTTGGTCAGCGCCTCGACGCGGCCCGACACGTCGGCGTAGGAGCCGTGGTCGACGAGCAGCATGGCGGCGCGCAGGCGAGCGATGTCGCGGATGACGTTCGGGATGGAGCTGTCGGCGGCCACTTCGTCGAAGCCGGCGATGGCAGCCTTGAAGTCGCCCTTGTCGGCCTGGACGGTGGCGGCACGCATGCTGGCCAGAAGCGGATAGGCGCCGTAGCCATCCTTCTCCAGCGCGTCGAAGGCGGCGAGCGCCTCGTCGGCCTTGCCGGTATTGGCGAGCGTCAGCGCCTGCGAGAACTGGTCGCCGGAACGGTTGGCCTTGGTCTCGACCCAATATTCCCAGGCGACGAACAGGCCCGTGCCGATGACGACCAGGATGGCAAGGACAATGGCCAAGGGGCCATAGCGGTCCCACAGGGCCCTCGCCTGCTCCTGGCGAATTTCCTCGTTTACCTCCCGAAAGAAACTGTCGTCCGACATGCTATCCAACCACCTTTGCCCCCTCGGGGCCGTTTGAGCCTGCGTTTTAACGGAATTTCGCCGCCATGGAAGGGGGCGGGGTGGAAATTCGGTGGGCAGGGAGTTTCGCGGTCCGTTTGGGCACCTTCCCCTTCTTCCCTTGTGGGAGAAGGTGGATTGGCGCGCGGCGCCAAGACGCCACGCCCCGTTGCCGGTCTGGCCATTGTCGAGTGAAGTTCGGGAAGCGGGGCGCGAGGCCGTGCCTTCCGATAGTAGTTTTGTGGCGCGACGTTCGCGCCCCGCCCGGTTGCTTGCCCCGCTCAGTCGCCTCGGCTTTCACCGCCAGCCGCCGCAAGGCCCGGGCTTGGGGGCTCATCACCCAGCAGGAGAACCGACCTCCTGCCAGCCCGGCACCGGCGCTTCCCCCCGCTGCCCGGTGCGCACCGGGGTCCCGTGGAAGATCGCGAGGGGAATCATACGGGAGGTGGAGAGGGTGTGGAAAAGCGGGAGCGGCCATCCACGCGGGTTGCTGACAGATGGTGACAGCCGCTCTTGCCTTACGAAGCAAATCTTCACCGTCGCGATCCTTCGCACCAGAGGGGGGTTGGAAGGATCGCGACGGTGAAAATCAGGAACCAATGCGCCCAACAAAAATCACCGGCCGTGGAGAAGCAATCCACGTCAGCCATGCCCACCCGCTGCGCTGAATTTCCGGCGCTGCATGCCGCATTCCGCCGTGAACGCATCCGTGCCACATTTCGGCCTTACCCGCCTGAAGTCGCCAAGCCCCCGAAATTGCATCGAAGTTCGAAATGACCAAAGCGTTCCGCCTCAGTGCCCTGTTGTCCGCGTCGCTGGTGGCGCTGCCGGCGGTCGCCGGCCCTGCCCCCAAGGTCGATGAGGTCAAGGCGCCGCAAGTGGTGCTGATCTCGTTCGACGGCGCCCACGATGTCGCCCAGTGGCAGCGCAGCCGCAACCTCGCTGCCCGCACCGGCGCGCGCTTCACCTACTTCCTCTCCTGCGTCTTCCTGCTGTCGCGCGAGACACGCGGCGAGTACCAGGCGCCGGGCAAATCGGCCGGCAGGTCGAATGTCGGTTTTGCCATGAACAAGCAGGAGGTGGCCGACAGGCTTGGCCAGATCAATCTCGCTGCCGCCGAGGGCAACGAAATAGCCAGCCACGCCTGCGGTCATTTCGACGGCGGCAAGTGGAGCAAGGCCGAGTGGACCAAGGAGTTCGACGCCTTCTCGACCATCATGCGCGACACCTACAAGATCAACGGCATATCGCCCGAGCCGGCGGGCTGGGCGCAAATCACCGCCTCGGTGAAAGGCTTCCGGGCTCCGTACCTCTCCGACAGCAAGGGGCTGACGGCCGCGCTGCGCGACAAGGGCTTTGCCTACAACGCCAGCGGCGTGTCGCGCGGACCGGACGAACCCAAACTCGACGGCAGCATGATGGAATTTGCCCTGCCGCTGATACCCGAGGGCCCGTCGGAGCGGCGCATCATCGCGATGGACTACAATCTGTTCGTCCGACATTCCGGCGGCGTCGACAAGCCTGACGAGGCGGCGAAATACGAAAGCCGCGCCTATGGCGCCTTCCGGCAGGCCTTCGACACGCAATATGCAGGCGGCCGGATTCCACTGCAGATCGGCTTCCACTTCACGCTGATGAACGACGGCGCTTATTGGCGCGCGCTGGAGCGCTTCGCCGGAGAGGTGTGCGTGAAGGCCGACGTCGAATGCATCAGCTATGCCGACTATGTGGCGCGGCGCAACGAGGCACCGGTGCAGACCGGCGGGTGACCCGGCGACTGGTTTTTTCAAGCGGGACGTTGACGCCCCTTCCCCCTTGTGGGGAGGGATAGAGGGTGGGGTGCGTGCCTGGCTTTAAGCCGACAGTGGACCTCAAGCAGGGTGCGGCGGCGTGTGTGATTTACCCCCACCCCTTACCCCTCCCCACAAGGGGGAGGGAGTCGTCGGCGTTGGAGCTAGGCAATCACGCCACCGGTTGATCTTCCGGCTTCAAGCCGGCCTTTTCGCGTTCGAGATAACGCTGGTCAATGTCGGGCAACGCGTCGCCCGACAGCGTCGCCTCGAAGGCACGCAGGCGCTTGTAGATCGAGATCAGTTCAACAATCGTCGGCCAGGCGCTGACAAGGTACTGGAATGAAGAACTGACCTGACTAAAGGCCGTCGATATCTGCTGCCAGATTCCAAGCGTTATCTTGCCCGCAGCGATAGTTGGGATGAGAATGAGACTGGAAAAAATGGCATCCGCCTGAAGGTAACCGGAGCGAATGACGTTGAAATAGGCGTAGTGGAAATAGAGGTTGAAATAATTGCGCCGAACATTCGCGAACAATTCGGCCACGGTTGGCGGCTGGGCGCGATCCGCATGATCCTCGCCATAAACCAGTTCCTTGCGATAGGCGGCCTCAACTCTCTGGTTCTTGAACTCGAGACCCGGCAGCTTGATGCCAAAGACCATCAGCAGGATGGTGCCAAAGAGCGACCAGAAGATCGCGGCGAAGACAAGCGAATAAGGTATCTGGCCAACGACAGGCAGCGCCGTGATGTGCGTGGACAGTTGGGCCAGTAGTGGCAAGAAGGCAATCAGCGTCATTGCAGAATCGACGAAGGCAACACCCAAGCCCTCAAGCGTCGTCGAGAAGCGCATCGTATCTTCCTGAACACGCTGGGAAGCGCCCTCGATATGGCGCAGCTTAGGCCAGTTGGCCATGTAGTAGTCGTTCATCGCCGTACGCCACCGGAAGATGTAGTGACTGACGAAAAAGCGTGTCACCACGAACAGGGAAACCGAGAAGAGGGCGATTCCGGCAAAGACCCAGATGAGGTCGTAAAGTTCGCCTGGCGTTACTGACCCGGCGGTCGATATGGCCTTCTGGAAAAGGTCGAAAAACGGTCCCCGCCATGTGTTCAGCGCAACATAGAGCTGAACCGAGGTGTAGGTGGAAAAAAGGATCGCCGACGATCCCAGGATCGACCAGCGCTGCCAGGGGTGCGGCGAGTACCAAGCCCAAAACGCGTAGAAGACCGCAACCAAAAACCCAAAATAAATGTAGAACCAAAGGAACGGGGCTGACCAGAAAATCCGGATCCCGAGTATCGGTGGAACACCGGCCGGCGCAGGCGGCAGGCCGAAGATGGCCCCTAATTGTTCACCCCCGAAGAACCAGAACAGCACCGCTGCAAGGCTCCAGACGGCGGCCGAGGTGAAAAACAGCTTCGGCTGCGGGAAGAAGGATACGAACACGGTTCCGGGTTCCTTTCGGAGACGGTGGCATTGCCAGTTGGCCGCATGAAGTCACACTTCGCGACACAAGGGAATCCCCGGCGGCGGCCGGTTGTTGCAATGCGCGCCGGATCGTGGCGATTTTCCGCACCGGAATATTACAGTTTGGTCATTTACACAGTCCGGGGACGACATGAACCAGTCAGCATATGCGGCAGCAGGGCTCTACGCCGCGCTCAACGGCCTGATCCTGCTGTGGCTGACGATGGCGACGGCGCTGGTCAGGCGCAAGCACATGGTGCTGATCGGCGACGGCGGGGTGGCGCGCCTGCACCGCACGATGCGCGGCCATGCCAACGCGATCGAGAACATTCCTATCATGCTGGTGCTGCTGGGTTTTGCCGCAGCACTCAGCGCGCCGGCGGTGGCGATCCATGTGCTGGGCTGCGCCTTCACCTTCGGCCGCGCGGTCCATGCCTGGCATTTCACCCATGAGCGGGCGGCGCAATGGCAGCGCGCGACAGGCTTTGGCCTGAGCGTGCTGACGATCACTGTTGCGGCACTCGGCGTGCTCGGCCACGCCCTCGCATTGCTCTAGGCGCGGCACTCGCCCGGCACCGGCAGGGCCGGCCTGAAGCCGCGGCCAAGCGGCAAGTCGCCGAGTTCGCGCGCATCCATGCGCTCGATGTCGGGGTGGGAAAGCGGATCGCGCAGCCAGCCGAGAAAACGCTCTGTGTCGATGCCGTGGCTGTCGCGCTGGCTCTGAAGCAGCTTGGAAATGCTTGAGAAAATCTTCATTGGACTTCTCCTAAGCGTTGGTCCTTTCACGCTATTTTCGCTACAAATGCTCTGTCTTCAATCAAGAATGCCGCAGACGGAGTTTAGAAAATCTCAAGTCAGGCACTCAATCGCGTTCACCTCAACGGGCTCCGCGCGGTGGAGAGCGTGGCGCGCTGCGGCTCGCTGGTCAAGGCCGCGGAAGAACTGGGCGTCTCGGTGAGCGCGGTGAGCCAGCAGATCACGCGCACCGAACGGCAGCTCGGCCGTGCGATCTTCCGACGCGGAGGGACAGGCCTCGTGCTGACCAGCTTCGGCGCGGAGTTCACGCGCCGGCTGAGTGCCGGCTTCCAGGAATTGTCGCGCGCGGTGGCGCTGGCCGACGAGACGAGCTCGAAGATGTTGGTGGTGTCGGTGGCACCCGCCTTCGCCTCGCGCTTCCTGGTGCCGCGGCTCAACCGCTTCAACCTGCGCTTTCCCGAGCTGAAGCTGAGGATCGATGCCTCGACCGGGCTGGTCGACCTCGACCATTCCGACGTCGATCTGGCGATCCGGATGGGCGACGGCAAATGGCCCGGCGTGCGGGCGGAATTGCTGCTGGCGCAGGAAGTGTTCCCGGTCTGCGCGCCGGCGCTGGCGGCGAAGCTGCGGACGCCGGCCGATATCGCGCAGCTGCCGGTCATTTCGGACGAGAGCACGATGATCAGTTGGGAGCGCTGGTTCGAGGCGGCGGGTCTGGCGCCCTATCCGGTGCTGCCGGCGGGGCCCTCCTTCACCGACCCGATCCTCGGCATCGATGCGGCGATCGCCGGCCAGGGCGTGGCGCTGGCCTGGCAGCTGCTTTCGGCCGACGCGCTGGCCGATGGGCGGCTGGTGGCGCCGTTCGGCATCACGGTGGCGAGCGGCCTCGGCTACTACCTGGTGACGTCGGCTGCCGAGCGGCCGCCGCGCAAGGTCAGGGATTTTTCAGGCTGGTTGGCCGAGGAGGTTGCCGCGACGATGGCCCGGTTCGGGACCGGACCTCAGCCGGGGAAAGCGGCGTCGTAGGCCTCGGGCTTAAAGCCAACGATGCGGCGGCCGCCGAGGTCGAGCATCGGGCGCTTGATCATCGAGGGCTGGGCCAGCATCAGGGCAATGGCCCTTTCGGCGTCGAGGCCCTGCTTGTCGGCGTCGGGCAGTTTCTTGAAGGTGGTGCCGGCACGGTTGAGCACGGTCTCCCAGCCGAACTCCTCGACCCAAGCCTCCAGGCTTGGGCGGTCGATGCCCGAGGCCTTGTAGTCGTGGAAATCGTAGGCGACGCCATGGCCCTCGAGCCAGGTCCGGGCCTTCTTGATGGTGTCGCAGTTCTTGATGCCATACATTTTGATGGGCAAGGTCGGCCTCCGCGTCTTGCGGCCGGGCAGGCTGTGCCGACTCGGCCGTTTCGGTTGCGGCTAGGTTGTACATCGAGCCCGGTTTGGCAAGCGCGCGGCATCGCCCTCGGCGGGGGCGGCACGTCTTGCAAAATGCCTCCGGATTAATTACATAGGAGGCTAATCATATTCATACTAATAAAAAGGGGATCGACATGAGCGACGAAGGCCTGAAGGGCGCATTTTTCGACGAACTGCTGAAGGTCAACCGAAAGCTGCGGACCATGTTCGACGCCCGTGTCAAGAAGCGCGGGCTGACGCTGGCACGCGCCCGGCTGATGATGCAGATCGCCGAATGCGAAGGCAAGACGCAAGCCGAATTGGCGGAGCTGATGCATATCGAGCAGCCGTCGCTGGTGGGCCTTATCGACGGGCTGGAAAAGAAGGGGCTGGTGGTGCGCTGCACCACCGACGACGACCGGCGCGCCAAGCGCATTTTCCTGACGCCGAATGCACGGCGCGAAGCCGACAGCATGATCGCCTTCGTCGCCGAACTGCGCAACCGGGTGCTGGCCGGCGTCGACGATGCCGATATCGAGAGTGCTACCCGCGTGCTGAGCGTCCTCAGCCGCAACATCGGCGAAGCCGCCTGCGAATAGAGCTGACCAGAGATGCAGCAGGCACCAGACAGCGGCGCGGGCCGCGGTAAGGCGGCTGAGCCCGGGCAAGCCGATGCGGCGACGCGGGCCGAGGGGCCTGCCGCGCCGCCTGCGGCACCGGCCGCCGCACCGCCTCCCTTCGTGCCCAAGCCGCCACTGATGGCAGCAGCCTATGTCTGCGCCTCGGTGGTGCTGGCGCTGACGCAGGGGCTTGGCATGAACCTGGTTGCCGCCAACATCCCGCAGATCCAGGGCTCGATCGGCGCGACGGTGACCGAGACGACGTGGCTGGTCGCCGCCTACATGGCGCCGAATGTCTCGCTGGCGCTGGCACTGATCAAGATCAGGACGCAATACGGCCTGCGCAACTTCGCCGAGCTCAGCATACTCGGCTTCGTGCTCGCCTGCGTGCTCAACCTGTTCATATCCGACCTGCAGTCGGCGCTGGTCGTGCGCTTCATGAGCGGCATCGCGGCAGCACCGATGTCGACGCTCGCCTTCCTCTACATGCTGGAATCGTTCTCGCCGGAGAAAAAGCTGAATGTCGGCCTGCCGCTGGCGCTGACCAGCATCACGCTCGGCGCGCCGGTGGCGCGGCTGATCTCCCCTGCCCTGTTCGACATCGGCGGCTTTCATGCCGTGACCATGTTCGAACTCGGCATGGCGATGATCGCCTTCGCCCTGGTCTATGCCTTGCCGCTGGCACCGCAGCCGCGCGCCAAAGTGATCGAGAAGCTTGACGTGATCAGCTACCTGCTGATCGCCACAGGCTTCGGCGCGACGGCGATCGTGCTGGTGCTCGGGCGGCTCTACTGGTGGCTGGAAGCGCCGTGGATCGGGGCGCTTCTGGCGCTGGCGGTGGTGTGCATCACCATTGCAGCCGTCATCGAGCTCAACCGCAAGAACCCGCTGCTCGACATACGCTGGCTGGCGAGCCCGCCGATCCTGCATTTCACCGGCGTACTGCTGATGTTCCGCCTGGTGCTTTCCGAGCAGACGCTGGGCGCCTCCAGCCTTTTCCAGGCGCTTGGCCTCAGCAACGAACAGACGCGGTCGGTCTATTGGGTGATCCTGGTTGCATCGATTGCCGGCGGGCTGACCTGTGCGACGCTGATGAAGCACGGCAAGGAGGAGCGCATCCACATCGCGGCGCTGATCCTGATCGCCGTCGGCGCCTTCCTCGACAGCCGGGCCACCAACCTGACGCGGCCGGAGCAGGTGTTCTACAGCCAGGCACTGATCGCCTTTGCCGGGGCGCTGATCCTGCCGCCGGCGATGAAGAGCGGCCTGATGTCGGCGCTGAAGAAAGGCCCGAACTACATCCTCAGCTTCATCATCGTGTTCCTGACCACCCAAAGCCTGGGCGGCCTGCTGGGCTCGGCGGTGTTTACCACCTTCGTCACCAGCCGCGAGCAGTTCCACCACAATGTGCTGGTCGAGCACATTGCGCTGACCGACCCGCTGGTGGCGCAGCGCGTGGCCCAGCTCGGCGGCGCCTATTCCCGCGTCATCACCGATAAGGGCTTGCTCAACGCCGAGGGCCTGCAGCTCTTGTCGCAGCAGGCGACGCGCGAAGCGTATGTGCTCGCCTACAACGACGCGTTCCTGCTGATCACGATGATCGCGCTGACGTCGCTGGTCCTGCTTCTCATCCACATCGCCATCGTGGCTTTCCGCAACCGGGCAGCCACCCCTGCACTCCCAGCCACCGCGTGAACCGCCATGCTATCGAAAAGCCTTCACCTCCTCCGGTCCGCCAGCACCATCCTGGCCATCGTCCTCGGCATCGCCGGGCTGACGCTGATCCTCTATGTCTGGCACCTGCCGCCGTTCAAGAGCGCGGTCGAGATCACCGAAAACGCCTATGTGCGCGGCCAGCCGACCATCCTGGCGCCGCAGCTGTCGGGCACGATCGCCGAAGTCGCGGTGCAGGATTTCCAGGACGTCAAGGCAGGGCAGCTGCTGGTCCGGATCGACGACCGCATCTTTGTCCAGAAGCTGGAACAGGCGCGTGCGACGCTGGCATCGCAGCAGGCGGCACTGGCAAATTCCGAGCAGCAGCGGCACTCGGCCGAGGCGCGCGTCACGTCGGCCGAAGCGCAGGTGGCTTCGGCCAAGGTCGCCTATGACAACGCCCTGGCGAGCTGGGGCCGGATCGAACCGCTGCTGGCGCGCGGCGTGTCGACGCTGAGCGAGGCCGACAAGTCGCGCACCGCGCTCGAGCAGGCACGTGCCGCCCACAGCCAGGCGGAAGCGGCACTCGAGGTGTCGCGGCAGGACCTGCAGGCGACCATCGTCAGCCGGCAGTCATTGGAGGCAGCGGTCTCGGGCGCGGAGGCGACCGTGCATCTCGCCGAGATCGATCTCAAGAACACGCGCATCGTGGCACCCGAGGACGGCCGGCTCGGCGAGGTCGGCGCCCGGCTCGGGCAGTATGTGGCGCCTGGCACGCAGCTGATGGCGCTGGTGCCGAAGCGCATCTGGGTGGTCGCCAACTTCAAGGAAACCCAGCTTGGCGGCATGAAGGTGGGCCAGCCGGTGACATTCACTGTCGATGCGCTGGGTCATGCCCGCCTCGACGGCCATGTCGAGCGCTTTGCCCCGGCGACGGGTTCGGAATTCAGCGTGCTGCGGCCCGACAACGCCACCGGCAACTTCACCAAGGTGGCGCAGCGCCTGCCGGTGCGCATCGGCATCGATCCGGGCCAGGCGATGGCCGACAGGCTGGCGCCCGGCATGTCGGTGGTGGTCAGCATCGACACGGATTCGCAGCCGCTGGTCGAAACCGCAGCGCACTAGGCGAGGTCGGACCGCTTCCTCATCAACGCGGCATTCGCTCGAATGTCTGCAACGACGCATCCATCGTGTCCCAGGCATTGGCGCGGATGCCGTATGTGACCGCATGCGGTTTGAATTGGACCGGGTCGTCGAGGCTGGCCGCATGGATCGCGATCAGCTCCGGCATCGCGACGAATGTCAGGTAGACCGGCGTGCCACAGGTCGGGCAGAAAGCGTGGATCTTTTCGTTGCCACTGTCGGCCGTTACCCGCCAGGTTTTCGCTTCGCCCGTGACCGTGACATCGGCCTGCCGGGCGAAGCTGAGATATGATCCATGCCCGGTGCCGCTTCGCTGCTGGCAATCGCGGCATTGGCAGTGGTTTTCGAAGACGGGCGTGCTGCTCGTTTCATAACGGATCGCGCCGCACGCGCACCCGCCGGTATAGCGCTTGGTCATTGTCATTCCCCTTCAGGCCGCCTTCGGCTTGGCAAACACGTCGAGGGCGCGGCCGGTTTCGAGGAAGGATTTGAGGCTGGAGAGCACGATCGGCCAGCCCTTGCTGATGCCGTTCGCCATCCCGCTGCCGGCTTCGAGTTCGTCATGGCTGACGGTCAGCCGAACCATGCCCTCATATTCGTCAATATCGAACGTAACCCTGCTGTGGCTTGCCGGATCGGCGGCCTGCGAGGCGTTCGCCCAACTGATGACGAGACGGGTCGGTGGCGAGACATCGATGACGTTGCCGACGAGTTCGACGGTCCGCTCGTCATTGGCGCGGACATGTTCCCATTTCGAACCGGGGTTCCAGTCGGAGACGTTCTCGTGGCCCCAGTAGCGCCTGGCGACGTCCGGTTTCGTTATGGCCTCGAACACCTTTGCGGGTGTCGAGAGAATGTAGGTCACGTAAACAAAGCTGGTCTTCTCTTTGGTCATCGTCACTCTCCTTCGAGTTCCTTCTTCAGATCGTGCAGCAAGCTGAGCCGCTGACGTTCGAATTTCCGCACCCAACGTTCGTAGACTTCGTGCAACGGCACGGGGTTGATGAAATGCAGCTTTTCCCGGCCACGCCTGACCGTGCTCACCAGATTGGCCGCCTCCAGAATCCCAAGGTGCTGCGTGGCGGACTGGCGGGCCATCTCAAGATTTTCGCAAAGCTGGCCGAGCGTCTGCCCGTTCTTCTCGTAGAGAAGGTCAAGCAGCCTCCTGCGTGTCGGGTCGGCCAGTGCCTTGAAAACGTCGTCAGCGTTCATCGGTCTCACTCATGTGAGAGACAATATGCAGGTAAATGCCTGCATGTCAAATCACGGCGCATGCCTGCTGACAAAGAGCGACCTTGCAGAGCCCGGCAGGCTCCAAACTCTGCTTGCAAACAAAAAGGGCGCCACCGCGTGGTGGCGCCCTTTCCGTGCAAGGCGTCGGGGGCTTACGCCTTGCGGTGGGTCGGGTAGCTCGACGAGAAGATTTCCTCGACCGGCGGATGGCTGAAGGTGCGCAGCGGGTACTTGGCGATGACGCCGTCGAACTGCGTCTGCGCGCGCTTGCGATATTCACGGTCGTCGACACCCGGGATGACGCCATTCTCCATGACGAAGCGGCCGGCGATCATCACGGTCGAGACCGACCGGGCCGAGGCGTTGAGCATCAGCGTCTGGATCGGGTCGATGGTCTGGCCCATGAACGGGTCGTCGAAATCGACGACGATCAGGTCGGCGGCGGAGCCGGCCTGCAGGCGGCCGAGGTCGGGACGGTTGAGCGCGTCGGCACCGCCAAGGGTGGCGGCATCATAATAATCCTCGGAACGGCAGCCGTCAGTACCGCCTTCCTCGATGCGGCAGAGCATCATGCCGACCTGCATGTTGAGGAACATGTCCGGCGGGTAGGTGTCTGTGCCGAGACCGATGCGGATGCCCATGTCGCGGTACTTGCGGAAGGACTGGAGCGCGTTGCCGTGGCGGGCCGAGACCAGCGGGCAATGGGCGATGGTGCCGCCGCCGTCGCGCAGGATCTCCAGGTCCCTGCCCGGCCGGTCGATGCCGTTGCGGCCACTGACATGGGTGCCGTGGGGCAGGATCGCGCGCGGCGACAGGAAGCCCAGGCTTTCGAGCCATTCGGCCGGGCTCATGCCGCGCAGCTTGAGCACGCTCTGGTACTCGAACGGCGACTGGCAGCAATGCAGGCGGATCGGCACGTCGAGCGCCTCGGCCGCGGCCGCTGAGGCCTTGAGCAGTTCGGGCGTGCAGGTCTCGATGCGGTCGGGGGCGAGCATGGTGCGGATCAGGCCATTGGCCTGGCCCTCGAACTTGCGGCAAAAATCGACCGCATCGGCGAGACCGTCGAGGCCGCGTTCCTCGTCGAAATGGTAGTCGATTGTGCCGTCGCGGCGGACGAAGCTGTTGCCCGAGCGGTAGGCTGGGCCGAGATAGACGCGCAGGCCGAGGTCGCGCGCGGCTTCGGCGGCAGCGCTGAACTCGCCTGTCGTTTCGCCCCACTGGCGGTAGAACAGCGAGGCGATGGGCAGAGCGGTGGTGATGCCGGAGCGGATCAGCCTGGAGAAGGCGTAGCGCTTCTGGAACGCCAGCTCTTCCTCCGAGTACATCTCGAAGGGGCCGCTTTCCATGTAGGTTTCGGGCCAGATGCGGCCCTTCTTGACCGCTGGCTGGTTGTCGTAGCCGAGCACGGTGGTGTCGAGGTCGGACAGCGCGTCGAGATCGACGAAGCCCGGGCCGATGAGCGCGTTGCCATAGTCGATGCGGCGAGCGACGGGGCCCTCATAGCCGTGGCCGACGAAGAGCACGCGGTCGCCTGATACAACGACTTCGCCATTGGGATAGAGCGCGTGGCGGCCGTCGACATGGCCGACGACCCAGCGGGCGGTGAGAAGCAAAGGTTCGGTCATTTCAAATTCTCATTCGACAGTGAAAAGGGCTTGGCCATCGCGCGCCACCGGCTTGCCGCGCTTGAGCACCAGCTTGCGCTTCGGACGGGCGGCAACGGCTTCCGGCACGGTCTCGGCATCGAGCAGGACGATGTCGGCGAAGGCGCCTTCGCGCAGGCCGTAGTCGGCGAGCTCCATGACGTCGGCGCCGCCCTGGGTGCAGATATGCAGGGCGTATTCGACGTCGGCGTCGTTGCGGAAATTGTTGCGCAGGCCGATGAACAGCGCGCGCTCCAGCATGTCGAGATTGCCGTAGGGACCCCAGGTGTCTCGGATACCGTCGGAGCCGGCGCAGAGACGCACGCCGGCACGGCGCAGCTCGGCCGCCATGGGCACGGGACGCGATGCCGGCGCCGTGGTGGCAATGGCGATGTCCTGATGCGCCAACTGCTCGGTGAGCGAAGCGGCGCGGGCGCGGTCGGTCATGCCGAGGCAGAAGGCATGGCTGATGGTGACCTTGCCCTGCATGCCGAGCGCGCGGGTCCGTTCGATGATCATCTCCATCGAGAAGGCGCCGAGGTCGTCGGCTTCGTGGAGGTGGATGTCGATCGGCTTGCCGTGCTTCTCGGCGAGGCCGAAGATGGCGTCGAGCTGGCCCTTGGGGTCGCGGTCGATGCCGCAGGGGTCGAGGCCGCCGACGACATCGGCTCCATTGGCAAGGGCTTCGTCCATCAGCTCCAGCGTGCCGGGGCGGATCATCAGGCCCGACTGCGGGAAGGCGACGATCTCGATGTCCATGACATCGCGGAAGCGTTCGCGCGTGGCGGCCACGCCCTCGAAGCACCACAGCTTCTGGTCGGTGTCGATGTCGACATGGCTGCGGATGGCGGTGGTGCCGTGCGAGGCGGCGAGCGCCACCTGGCGCGCCGACTGGCGGGCGGGATCGATGTTGAGTTCGCGGCGCAGGCGGCGCTCGGTGGAAATCTTGTCCTCAAGAGCCGGGCCGGCCTGATGGACATGCCAGCCCATGCCCCACAGCGACTTGTCGAGATGGGCATGCGCCTCGATCAGGCCGGGAATGGCAATCGCACCACCACCGTCCTCGACCTCGGCAGCCGGGGCGTCGGCCTTGCCAACACGGGCGATGCGGCCGTCGCGGATGAGGATGTCGGTCGCAGCACCGCCGAAGGGCCGGACGTTCCTGAGGAGGAGTTCTTTCATTTTCAGCACCGCTGCATTCTCGAATTTCAGTGGAGCCGGGCGCGGACGCCCGGCGCATTCCCTGGGTCAGCCGGCAACCTTTTCCGGCTTCGATACGGCATAGCCGGCGGCTTCCTCGTGGTGAAGAAGCTCGGCCGGACGTTTGAGCACGAACTGGTTGTCGGCGACGATGTAGTTGTCGGCATGCAGCCTGGCGATCGGCTGGTAGACCTCCGGCCGGACGTAGCGGCCACGCTCGTCGAGGCATTCGTCGCGGACATACATCTGCACCACCTCGCCGATGACGATGGTGCGGCGGCCATAGTCGAGGATCTGCGACACCCGGCATTCCATGGCGCAGGGCGATTCCTCGATGCGGGGGGCCGCGACCTTGACCGACGGGGTGCTGGTCAGCCCGGCCAACTCGATCTCGTCGACGTCACTCGGGAAGTTGATGCCGGTGACGATCATCTCGTTGGCGATCGCCATGTCGACCATGTGGACGACGAACTCGCCAGAGCGCCTGATGTTGGCGACGGTATCCTTGGCGGTGCCGTCGGGGCGGGTCTGCATGCCGAGGATGAGCAGCGGCGGCTCGTGCGAGAAGACATTGAAGAAGCTCATCGGCGCGGCGTTGTTGCAGCCGTGTTCGTCGATGGTGGTGACCAGCGCTATGGGACGCGGCCCAACGAAGCTGCACAGCAGCCGGTAGCGATCGTTTTCGGGCAGTTCGGCGAAATCGAAATCCATTTTTTCTCCCTCAGACCGCAGCCTGCAGCGGGTGGGCGGCACGTGCCAGTGCCATGATCGGTTCGACACCGCGCCCTTCCTCGACCGCATGGCAAGAGGCGCGCACGCCGCCATCATACATGCGAAGCACCGGCGCCTCACTCCGGCACCGCTCGTTGGCGAGCACGCAGCGCGGATGGAAGTGGCAGCCCGGCGGCGGGTTGATCGGATTGGGCACCTCGCCGGCGGCCGGCTGGCGGTCGCGCTTCGACATGCCAAGGTCTGGGATCGTGTCGAGCAGCAGCCTCGTATAGGGATGCTGCGGATTGGCGAACAGTTCGGCCGCGGGCGAGACCTCGACGAGGCGACCGAGATACATGACGCCGATCCAGTCGGACATGAAATTGACCACCGCCAGATCGTGGCTGATGAACAAATAGGTCAGGCCGAGCTCGCGCTGCATCTCGCGCATCAGGTTGAGGATCTGCGCCTGGACCGAGACGTCGAGCGCCGAGGTCGGCTCGTCGCAGACGAGAAACTCCGGCTTGGTGGAAATGGCGCGGGCGATCGAGATGCGCTGGCGCTGGCCGCCGGAAAACTCGTGCGGAAACTTGTCGCCGTCCTTGGCGTTGAGGCCGACGAACTCGAGCAGGCGGTCGACCTCGCGGCGTTCCTCCTGGCGCGAGGCGCACATGCCATAGGTGCGCAGCGGCTCGGCGATGATGTCGGCGACACGCCAGCGCGGGTTGAGGCTGGCATAGGGATCCTGGAAGATCATCTGCATGCGGCGGCGGATGTCCGCCGGCTGGCCCGCCGGGGCGCGGGAGATGTCGGCGCCGTCGAAGAAGATGGAACCGCCCGACGGATTGGACAGGCCCATGATCAGCCGGGCGACCGTCGACTTGCCGCAGCCGGACTCGCCAACCAGGCTCAGCGTCTGGCCGCGCGGGATCTCGAGGTCGAGACCGTCGACGGCCTTGACCGTCTGCTGCTCGCCGCCTTCCAGCAGCCGGTTGAGGAAAGGCTTGGCCATGGCAAAGTGCTTCTTCAGGCCCTTGACCTGGAGCAGCGGCTGGCCGGTTCTGGCAATCGGTGCGGCGTTCATTGCGTCACCCCTTCATAGAGCAGGCAGGCGGCGGCACCGTCGGCGAGCTGGCGCAGTTCGGGCCTGACACGGTGGCATTCGGCGAAGACCTTGGGGCAGCGCGGATTAAAGGCGCAGCCACTCGGGATGTCGGTCAGGCGCGGCATAGAGCCCTCGATCTGGATCAGCCGTTCTGGACGCGGACCGACGCGCGGGATCGAACCCATCAGGCCGGCCGTATAGGGATGGCTCGGCTTCTGCAGCACATGCGCGACCGGGCCGATCTCGGCGAGGCGTCCGGCATACATCACCGCGACACGGTCGGCGGTCTCGGCGATGACGCCCATGTCGTGGGTGACAAGGATCGCGGCCGCATTGCGCTCGCGGCAGACCCGCTTGAGCAGCGCGATGATCTGTGCCTGGACCGAAACGTCGAGCGCGGTGGTCGGCTCGTCGGCGATGATCAGCCGCGGCTCGGCGCAGAGTGCCAGGGCGATGACCACGCGCTGGCGCATGCCGCCGGAGAACTGGTGCGGGTACTGGTCGAAGCGCCTGTCGGGCGCCGGGATGCCGACCTCGGCGAGCCAGCCGATGGCGCGCTTCTTGGCTTCCGCTGCGGACATCGGCAAATGCGTGCGGATCGTCTCGACCAATTGCTCGCCGACAGTGAACAGCGGGTTGAGGCTGGTCAGCGGGTCCTGGAAGATCGCGCCGATGTGGCGGCCGCGGATCTTGCGCATCTCGTCGGGCGACAGGTTGTCGATGCGCTTGCCGTCGAGGCGGATCTGGCCGCCGCCGATGCGGCCGGGCGGTTCGAGCAGGCCGATGACGGCAGCGCCGGTCATCGACTTGCCGGCGCCGGACTCGCCGACGACGCCGAGGATCTCGCCCTGTTCGACGTTGAAGGAGACGTTGTCGACGGCGGTGAGCACGCCCTTGCGGGTGGGGAACTCGACTTTCAGATTTTCGACTTCGAGCAGGGCCATGGCCTTACCTCAGCTTCGGATTGAGGGCGTCGCGCAGCCAGTCGCCGATCAGGTTGACGGCGAGGACCAGCACGGCGAGCGTTGCCGACGGGAAGATGACAACCCACCAGATGCCGGAGAACAGGTACTCGTTGCCGACGCGGATGAGCGTGCCGAGCGAAGGCTGGGTCGCCGGCATGCCGACGCCGAGGAAAGACAGCGTCGCTTCCGTCAGCACCGCCATGCCGAGATTGATGGTGGCGATGACCAGCACCGGGCCGAGCACGTTGGGCAGGATGTGGGTGAGCATGATGCGCAGGCGACCGACGCCGATGGTGCGTGCAGCCTGGACGTATTCGCGCTGGCGCTCGACCAGCGTCGAGCCGCGCACGGTGCGGGCGTATTGCACCCAGTTGGTGAGCCCGATGGCCAGCACGAGAACGAGGATGGCCGCGCTCTCGTGCTGGTTGGCGGGGAGGATGCCACGCATGACACCGTTGATAAGCAGTGCGACGAGGATCGCCGGGAAGCTCAGCAGAACATCGGCGACGCGCATGATGACGGCATCGACGATGCCGCCGACGAAGCCGCCGACAAGCCCGAGGAAGACGCCGAGCACGGCAGCAAGGATGACCGAGGCGAAGCCGACGAAGAGCGAGATGCGCAGGCCGTAGAGGATCGACGACAGCACGTCGCGCGCCTGGGTGTCGGTGCCGAGGATGTAGGCCGGGTTGGAACCTTCCATCCAGGCCGGCGGCAACTCGCTGTCGAGCAGGTTGAGGTGGGCAATGTCGAATGGATCGTAGGGCGCGATCACCGGCGCGAAGATCGCGCCGAAAAACAGCAGCGCCAGCGCGACTGCGGCGATGACCGTCGTCCTGGAGCGGCGGAACGAGTAGAACAGGTCGCTGTCGGCGAAGCTGCGCAGGCGCCCGGTGAAGGAGGTGTCACTCATGGTCATGGGTTCCCGTCAGGCGCCCTTCCCGGAGGCCCGGGTCGGATCGGTGCGAAGGCGCGGATCGATGACGTTGTAGAGAAGGTCGACGCTGGTGTTGATGATGACGAAGATCAGCGAGACCATGACGAGATAGGCCGCCATGACAGGCACGTCGGTGAAGTTGACGGCCTGGATGAAGAGCGCGCCCATGCCCGGCCACTGGAACACCGTCTCGGTGATGATGGCGAAGGCGATGAGGCCGCCGAGCTGAAGCCCGAAGATGGTGACGACGGGGATCAGCGTGTTCTTGAGCGCATGGCGGAAATGGATGGCGCGGCTCTTCAGCCCGCGCGCCTTGGCGAACTTGATGTAGTCTGCGCGCAGCACCTCCAGCATCTCGGCACGCACCAGCCGCATGATCAGCGTCAGCTGGAACAGGCACAGCATGAAGGACGGCAGGATCAGCGCCTTGAGGCCGGAGGCGGTGAGGAAGCCCGTCGACCACCAGCCGACGTCGATGACGTCGCCACGGCCGAAGGACGGCAGCCAGCCGAGCCAGACCGAGAACACCAGGATGAGCAGGATGCCGGTGACGAAGGTAGGCAGCGAGATGCCGATCAGCGACATGATCTGCAGGCCCTGGCTGAGCACACCGCGCGGCTTGAGCGCGGTGTAGATGCCGAGCGGAATGCCGAGCACCAGCGACAGCATGGCGGCGACCAGCACCAGTTCGGCTGTGGCCGGGAAGCGTTCGGCGAGCAGCGCGCTGACCGGACGGCTGTTGCGGTAGGAGACGCCGAAATCGCCCTTGGCGGCATTGACGACGAAACGGCCGTACTGGAGGACCAGCGGGTCGTCGAGACGCAGGCGCTGACGCACCTCCTCACGCTGGACCTGGGTGGCATCCTGGCTGACGATGTTGTTGACCGGGTCGCCGAGGAAACGGAACATCAGGAAGGCGATGAACGCCACGGCAAGCATGACCATGACGGCCTGCAGCAGACGGCGGACGAGGAATACGAACATCGTCGCAGCTCCCTTGGAGGTAGGCCCGCTTCGTGGGGGCGGGCTTGCCGGTAGCGAAAGGCCCCTGCCCTAGATGGACAGGGGCCCGGTTCGACTTACTTGACGTTGACGTACCAGAGGCGGAGCAGGTCGTCGGCGGTCTGGACCACCTCGACATTGTCGCGCACTGCCCATGACAGCGGCTGTTGGTGCAGCGGCAGCCAGGCGACTTCCTGCTCGGTGATGCCGAAGGCCTCGACCATCATCGCGCGGCGCTTGGCCTCGTCGAGTTCGACGTCGATCTTCTTGACCAGTTCGTCGACCTTTGCGTTCTTGTAGCCACCAGGATTCCAGGTGCCGAGCTTCTCCTCGGGCGAGTGCAGCATGGCCGACAGCACGGAGAAGCCGTCGAGCATCGGCAGCGTCGCCCAGCCGATCATGAACATGTCGGTCTGGCCTTCCTGCGCCTTCTTGAAGTGCAGGGTGCGTGCCTCGGTGACAAGCTTGGCGTTGAGGCCGACCTGGGCCAGCATCGCCGTCATCGCCTGGCAGACTTCCTCGTCGTTGACGTAGGCATCGTTGGGGCAGTTCATGTTGAACTGGAAGCCGTCGGCATAGCCGGCCTCGGCCAGCAGCGCCTTGGCGGCCGCCGGATCATAGGGGAAACGCTCGTTGAGCTTGGCGTCGAAGCCAGGCACCTCGGGCGCGATCTGCATGCCGGAGACGCGCGACTTGCCGCGCATGATCTTGTCGCGGACCAGATCCATGTTGATGGCCTGGTAGACGGCCTTGCGAACACGTGCATCCTTGAACGGATTGCCTTCGACGTTTCCGTCGACGAGCTTATCGCGCATGTTGAAGTTCATCATGATGGTGCGCAGGCCCGGATTTTCCAGAACCTTGGTGCCGGGGTTCGAGGCGATGCGCTTGGCATCCTGCAGCGGCGACGGCGTGATGATGTCGACCTCGCCCGAGAGCAGCGCTGCGACGCGGGTGGCGTCGGAGGCGATCGGGGTGAAGATAACCTTGGTCAGGTTGTGCTGCGGCTTGTCCCACCAGCCTTCGTTGACGACCAGAACGGTCTGGGCATCGGGGCGGCGGCTTTCGAGCTTGAAGGGACCGGTGCCGTTGGCATGGGTCGAGGTGTAGCCTTCCTGGCCGAGCTCGGCGTTGATCGGCTTGACCGCATTGTTCTTCTCCAGCCAGCCGGCATCGAAGACAGCGATGTTGGTGAGATAGTTGTTGAGCAGCGGCGTCGGGCCGGCGAGGTGCAGGTCGACGGTGTAGTCGTCGATCTTCTCGACCGACTTGAGCGCCGGCAAGTTGCCCTTGATCGGCGAATTCTCGTCGACGGCGCGCATAAGCGACATGATGACGTCGTCGGCACCGAACTCGGCACCATCATGGAACTTGACGCCCTGGCGCAGCTTGTAGCGGACGACGTCGGGCTTGACGACTTCCCAGGACAGGGCCAGCGCCGGCTCGATCTTCAGTTCCTTGTTGTAGCGGACCAGCGGCTCGTAGATGTGCTGTAGGAAATTGTTCGAGAAGCTGTCGGTCATCGAATCCGGGTCGAGCCCGTAGATGTCGCCGGCCGCAGCATAACGCAGCTCGGCTGCGCTCGCGTTGCCCATCATGCCAAGCTGGACCAGAGCCGCGGCGGTGGCCGCGAGCAGGAACTTCTTCATTGAACTCCTCCCGTTACAGAACCAGTGGACCCGCGCCTTCACGTTTGCAGGGCGCCTTTGGGCTCCATCCATTTAACGCTGACATCGTATCCAATTATTGTCAACAATCCATGTCGACAAATTTGTTGACTTGCGGCGTTTTTGGGTTTGAATAGGCTGCGGGTCGCACATCGGACCCGGCGGGAGGAGGATTGGATGGACGCTGAAGCGGGCAAGCGACATGCCACCGATCAAGAGATTTACGAGAAAATCTGGAACGCGATCGCCGAACGGCAGGTCGGCCCCGGTACACGGCTGAAGGAAGAGCAACTCGCCGACATCTTCAGCGCCAGCCGGGCGCGCATCCGCCATGTATTGCAGAATCTGGCACGCGACGGTCTGATCACATTGGTTCCAAACCGCGGTGCTTTTGTATCCAAACCGTCGATCGAAGAGGCACGCGATGTCTTCTTCGCCCGCCGCACCATCGAGGAGCGACTCGTCGAGCGGCTGTGCGCGACGATCGACGCCGGCGGCATCGCGCGGCTCAGCCAGCATGTCGAGGCCGAACGCAAGGCTCACCAGAGCGGCGACGTTGCCGGCGCCATCAGGCTGTCGGGCGCGTTCCACATGCTGATCGCCGAACTGGCGCAGTCGCAGATCCTGGCCAGCCTCCTGCGCGACCTGGTCTCGCGGACGTCGCTGATCATGGCGATGTACCAGCAGAAGGACGTGCTGAACTGCGGCCCCGACGAGCACGCGGACATCGTCGCCAGCATCACCGCGCGCGATGCCAGGAAGGCGCTGGCCGTGATGCACCACCACCTCGCCCATATCGAAAACCAGCTCGACCTGGAAAGCGACCGCGTCGCCGCGCGCGACCTGGAAGACATTCTCGGCCTCTGAGCGGGCCAAAATTGGAAAGCAGAAGACATGGCGCAGCCAGACATCCTCGTGCGCAACGTGACCATCGTGACCGTCGACCGGGATCGCCGGGTGATCGAGGGCGGCTGGCTGACGGTCACCGGCGACCGCATCAGCGCCATCGGTAGCGCAGGCGATGCCGCACCTACCGACGCCAGGGAAACCATCGACGGCACCGGCATGGTGGCGATGCCCGGGCTGATCGACAGCCATTCCCACGCCGGCCACGGGCTGGTGCGCAATGCAGGCGCCGGCGTCGACACCTGGTTCGAGGCCTGCGAGGAGATCTATGCCCGCGGCTCGACGGCCGCCTTCTGGCGTGCCGAAGCGCGGATGACCCAGCTCGAACGGCTGCGCGGCGGCATCACCACGGCGATGACGCTGCTCGGCGGCGGCGCCGACATCTACCGCACCGACGATCCGGCCTTCGGCGACGCCCATAGCGGGGCGACAGCCGAATCCGGCCTGCGCATCTTCATGGCGGTGGGCCCCGGCCGACCGCCCTTCCCGCGCAGCTATCGCCATTTTTCGGAGACCGGGCAGTCGAAGGACGTGACGGTATCGTTCGAACGCCAACTGGAGGTCAGCGAGATCCTGATCGACCGCTGGAACGACCTGCTTGGCCGCGGCACCGGCGTCTGCCTGGTGATGCCGGTCTACTATGCCGCCCAGGTGGCGGATGCCGACGCCCGCCGGCAGGTCATCGAAATGGGCGAAGCGGTGATGGATCTGCGCCGTCGCAAGGGCGTGCTGTTCACCCAGGACGGCCACCGCGACGGTTCGATCGCGCTGGCGCGCGATCTTGGTGTCCTCGGTGAGTTCGCCCTGCTGGGCCACAGCGTCGATCTTACCGAGGACGACTTCGCCGCCCTCAAGGAGACGGGCGCGTCGATCATCCACAATCCGAGCGCCATCATGTCGGTCTATGGCCGCTGCCCGGTGCCGGAACTGATCGAGGCTGGCATCAATGTCTGCCTCGGATCCGACGCCGCCGCCCCCGACCGCGGCTACGACATGTTCCGCCACATGGCGCAGTGCATGCACTACCATCGCCGCCACTTCCGCGACCCGGCCTATTTGCCGCCGGGCAAGACGCTGGAGATGGCGACCATCGACGCTGCAAAGGCAATGGGACTGGAGAGCGAACTCGGCTCGCTGGAAACAGGCAAGAAGGCCGACATCGTGCTGGTCGACATGCGCAAGCCGCATCTCTACCCGCCGGTCATGCCGGTGACGCGCATCGCCCATTTCGCCAATGCCGCCGATGTCGACACCGTCATCGTCAACGGCAAGGTGCTGATGCGCGGCCGCAAGACCGACCATCTCGATGCCGACGACATCCTGGCCGACGCGGCGGAACAGGCGGCACTCGCCTTCGAGCGCGTTGGGCTGGCGCACCTGCTCGAAGAACCGCAGGACTTCTGGCGCAATGCGCGGCAGCCGCTCTAGGCTAACTCTGTGAGCGCAGCCAATCGGCCAGGGACGGGCGGAAATGCCCGGCCCAACCGTGCATTGCCTCGGCAGCGCACATCGAATTCACCACCGCTTCCTCGGTCGCTTCGGCTGCGGCGCGGAACAGGCGGTCGATGCGGTTTTCGTTGAGGGCTGAGATGGCGACGAAATCGGCGCGCTCGTCGTGGTCGACGATCCGCGCTGTCGAGAAGCCGAGCGCGATGTCGCCGCTGCCATGTCCCCAATAGGCGCCAAGCCTGGCAAGGCCAGCACTGCAGCGGCGGACGACGCGCTTGAGCTGGCGGTACTCCAGGGCGACGTCGGTGGCGAGGATGACGATGACCGAGCCCTTGTCCGGCTCCACCTTGGAGCGCGGGTCGGGGCGGCGGCCGTCGGGCAGGATGAGGTCGCCAGCGCGGCCGAAATTGGTGAGGACCAGCACGCCGAGATGATGGTCGCGACCGCCGAGCTCGATGCGGCGCGAGGCTGTGCCGATGCCGCCCTTGAAGCCGAAACAGCTCATGCCGGTGCCGGTGCCGACATTGCCCTCGGCAACGGGGCCTGACGCGGCGGCGGCCAGCGCGGCGCGGGCATCGTCCTCGGTGACGGCAAGCGCCTGGATATCGCTGAGATAGCCGTCATTGCACTCCATAACCACGGGATTGACCGTCACGGTCTCGCGGCCGATGTCGGGGTTCTCCGAAATCGCCGCGCGGACCAGGGCGTTGGCGCAGGTGCCGACGCCGAAGGTGTTGGTGAGCAGGACAGGCGTTTCGAGCGTGCCCAGTTCCTCGACCTGCATCAGGCCGGCACTCTTGCCGAAGCCGTTGATGATGTCGCAGGCGGCCAGCACCTTCTTGCGGTAGAGGTTGCCGCCATGGGGCAGGATGGCGGTGACGCCGGTGTTGAGGTCTCCCGAGCGGATGGTGCGGTGGCCGACCAAAACGCCAGGCACGTCGGTGATGGCGTTGAGCGGGCCCGTGGGCGACGCGCCGAAAGAAATGCCGAGTTCGCGGGCGATGCCGGACATAGCTCCTAGGCTCCGCGCAGCAGGTGAAGGGCCGCGTATTGCAGCAGCATGATGGTCTTGCCGTCGCAGATGCGGCCGTCCGACACCATCGCCAGCGCCTCGTCGATGCCGATTTCCAGCACCTCGATGTCCTCGCCCTCGCCGGCATGACCACCGCCGGCGGACACACGATCGGACGGCTCGTACTCGCCGACGAAGAAGTAGATCTTCTCGGTGACGGCGCCCGGGCTCATGAAGGCTTCGAAGACGCGGCGGACATGGTGGATACGGAAGCCGGTTTCTTCCTCGACCTCGGCGCGGATGCGCTCTTCGGGGGCGGCATCGTCGAGCAGTCCGGCGGGTGTCTCGATCAGCATGTCGTCGTAGCCGCTGACGAAGGCCGGGTAGCGGAACTGCTTGACCAGCACCACGGTGCGGCGCGCGGGATCGTAGAGCAGGATGGTGGCGCCGTTGCCGCGATCGTAGGTCTCGCGGCTCTGGGTCTGCCATTCGCCGTCGCCGCGGCGATAGGCGAAGGTGGTCTTCTTCAGCACGTACCAGTCGTCCGAGAGAGTTTTGACGTCCTGGACGCGGATGCGGTCGGCAATGCTCATCTGACACCTTCGAAGCTGGCCATCGGGCCGGGGATTCGCGGGCGCCAGAATAGGCGGGGCCGCGCCGGAGCGCGACCCCATGTGGTGAAACCTCAGCGCACCGGCGGGGCGTACATCAGGCCGCCGGCGTTCCACTGGGCGTTGATGCCGCGGTCGATCTTGAGGTCGCTCGACTGGCCGAGATTGCGCTCGAAGATCTCGCCGTAATTGCCGACCTTGGAGACGACATTGTAGGCCCAGCGCGGGTCGAGGCCGAGCTGCTGGCCGCTGTCGCCTTCGGCACCAAGGAAACGCTTGATGGCGGGATTGGCCGAGGTAAGACCGGCTTCGGCATTGTCCTTGGTGATGCCGAGTTCTTCCGCCTCGATCAGCGCAAACAGCGTCCAGCGGACGATGCTGAACCACTTGTCGTCGCCCTGGCGTACGGCCGGTCCGAGCGGCTCCTTCGAGATGATTTCCGGCAGCACAGTGTAGTTGGCCGGGTCGGTGAGCTTCAGGCGCTGGGCATAGAGGGCAGAGGCATCGGTGGTGTAGACGTCGCAGCGGCCGGTATCGAAGGCCTTGATGATACCGTCGGCGGAATCGATGACGACCGGCTCGTATTTCAGCTTGTTGGCGCTGAAATAGTCGGCGACGTTCTGCTCGGTCGTGGTGCCCTGTTCGGTGCAGACCGTGGCCCCGTCGAGCTTGAGCGCGCTGTCGACGCCGAGATCCTTGCGCACCATGAAGCCCTGGCCGTCATAATAGGCAGTGCCGGCGAAACGAAGGCCGAGGCTCGAGTCGCGCGACAGGGTCCAGGTGGTCTGGCGCGAGAGCAGATCGACTGTGCCGGACTGGACCGCGGTGAAGCGCTCCTTCGTGGACAGCGGCACGTAGCTGACCTTGTCGGCGTCGCCGAGCACGGCGGCGGCCACGGCGCGGCAGACGTCGATGTCGAAGCCCGACCACTTGCCGGCGTCGTCGGGCGCCGAGAAGCCGGCGACACCCTGGCTGACGCCGCAGGTGACGGTGCCACGCTGCTTGACGATGTCGAGCGTGTCGGCCTTGGCCGGCGTGGCGAGGGCGGCCGTGCCGAGCAGAAGTGCTGCGAGATGATGTTTCATGGTTCTTCCTCCCTTGTTTCGAGGCAAAGCCTCTTCGTGCCGCCGGCGCAGGGCGCCGGAAGTTCGTGAAATCCCCTGTCGTTAAGTCCCTCCGCGCGAGGCCGTCGCGCGGGCCTGCTGCTATGTGCCTTCGGCTTCCACCGCGGCGAAGGTTTCTTCGAGAACGCCGACCAGATGATCGGCATCGCGCCGGCTGAAGATCATCGGCGGGCGCATCTTGAGCACGTTGTCGTGCGGGCCTTCGGTGCCGATGAGCACGCCACGGGCGCGGGCGCCGTCATTGACCTTGCGGGCGAATGCGGTGGCCGGCTCCTTCGTCCTGCGGTCGGTAACCAGCTCGATGCCGAGGAACAGGCCCATGCCCCTGACGTCGCCGATGACCTCGTAGCGCCTCTGCATGTCCTTGAACCGCTCGACGAGATAGGCGCCGACGTCGGCGGCATTGTCACGCAGGCGGTCGCGCTCGATGACGTCGAGCACGGCGAGGCCCGCGGCACAGGACACCGGGTTGCCGCCGAAGGTGTTGAAATACTCCATGCCGTTGTCGAAGCGGTCGGCGATGTCGCGCGTGGTGACCAGCGCCGACATGGGGTGGCCGTTGCCGATGGGCTTGCCCATGGTGACGATGTCGGGGGTAACGCCTTGCGTCTCGAAGGCCCACCAGTGGCTGCCGACGCGACCGAAGCCGACCTGCACCTCGTCGGCGATGCAGATGCCGCCGGCGGCGCGGACCATGGCGTAGACTTCCTTCAGATAGCCCTCGGGGAGAAAAACCTGGCCGGCGACGCTGGGGATGGATTCGGCGATGAAGAAGGCAGGAGCCCGCCCTTCCTTGCGCATCGCCTCGATCTGCTCGGCGATACTTTCGGCGAAACGCCTGGCATGCTCTTCCACCGGCCAGTCAGACGGCGCGCGGTAGCTGTCGGGAATGGTTGCCTCGAACACGTGTGCCGGCCGACCCTTGCCGCCCTTGCGCTTGTATTTGTAGGGGCTGAGGTCGATCAACTCTTGGGTGGTGCCGTGGTAAGCCCAGTCGAGCACGACCGCGTCATTGCGGCCGGTTAAGGTGCGCGACATGCGCAGAGCGAGGCTGTTGGCCTCGCTGCCAGAGCAGGCGAAGGAGGCAACCGAAAGACCATCGGGCAGGGTCGCAGTCAGCCGCTCGGCATAGGTGACGATGGCGTCGTGCAGGTAACGCGTGTTGGTGTTGAGCCTTGCCGCCTGGGTGGCGATCGCCTCGACGACATCGGGGTGGGCGTGGCCGAGGTGGCAGACATTGTTGAAGCAGTCGAGATAGGCGCGGCCGCGATCGTCGATCAGCCAGGCGCCCTCGCCGCGCACGAACTTGATCGGCTCGGAATAGGAGATCGACAGGTTGGGCAGCAGCGAGGTTTTCCGCGCGGCGACGATTTCAGGACGTGTCCGGCCGTCGCGCTGGAAGGTCTCGGGCGGGATGCCGGCAAGGGTTGCCGCATCGGGGAACAGCTCGGCCCAGACGTCGAGATAACGCGCCTCGCCGACGCCGAGGATGTCGCGGGCGGCAAGATCGGGGTCGGTCGAGATCTGGAAATGCAAATGCGGTGCCCAGCCGCCGTTCTCGGCGGGCGCGCCCATTTCGCCGACCAGCGCGCCGGCCGCGAGCTCTTGCCCTGGCTTCAGGCGTGCCATGGCCTCATGCGCCATGTGGCCCCAAAGCGTGACGAAGGGCGGGCAGCCCTCGGGCGAATGCTCGAGGGCGATCAGGCAGCCATAGCCGAGCGGGTCCTCCTCGATCTCGACGCTTTTCACGGTAGCCGCGAGCGGCGTGTAGACCCTGGTGCCGGCCGGCATGAACAGGTCGAGGCCAAGGTGATGCACGCGGCGGGCGCCCTCGACGAAGCGCGACCAGAAGATGTCGGAGGTATAGACGGTGCGCGCCTCGCCCCACGGGCCGATGCCAAGCGCGATACCGTTCTCAGCACAATAGGCGTCCCACCAGGCGGTGGCCTTGTCCGGCTCCCGGCCGGCCGAGGTGACCGTCATCGGATGGGCCGGATCGCCATAGGGCACAAGCGCCTTGGCCAGCGTTGCCGGATGACGCTCGAGGATCGGCGCCAGTGACTTGCGATTGTCAGCGATCCAGCGGGTGATGTCGGACGCACCGGGCGCGGCGTCGAAGCCGCAGGCATGGCGCAGGATCGCGGTGGCGAAACGCCGGTTCATGGCATCGAGCCGGCGAAGCAACCGCCAGGCTGGGGCCTCCGAGATCGCCAGGTAGGGATTGTCGCCGACCTGGGCCTTGCGCTGCGCCGACAGCGACACCGAGATGACCAGGCGCATGGCGATGAGGTCGAACAAAAGGTCGATCTCTTCCTCGCGCAGCGGATACTCGACGTGGAAGCCGGCGGCGAGCTGAGCTGCGGCACCGATCGGATCCTCGACATCGAGGATCGAATAGGCGCAGGCGACCCCCACCTCGGCGATGACGGGGGAAAATAGCGCGTCGCCGAAATCGATGATGCCGGCGATGCGGCTGTTGTCGTTGTCGTCGACGAGCACATTCCAGTCGTTGGCGTCGTTGTGGATGACCTGGGCGCGCAAGCTCGCCAGGCGCGGCGCGACCTCGGCATCGAAGCGGTCGAGCAACCGTCCGAGCAAGGCACGGTCTTCGGCATCGTCGACGTGACGCAGCCGCCCACGCGCGGCACCGGCCTGCCTGATGTCCCAGTCGAAGCTGCGCAAGGCGCCGGGATGGATGAAGCCTTGCAGGGCGCGGTCGAGCCGGCCAAGTGCTGCGCCGAGATTGCCCAGGAGTTCAGGCGTGCGCGCGGCTTCGGCCAGCGGCATCCCGGGCAGCCACGACACCAGCCGCAGGGCATGCTGCTCGCCGGCAACGCCCGTGGCATGGGCGAGTGCTGCGCCGTCTTGCGTCAGCCGGAGGCGCGGCACCGCGACATCGGCGCCGGTGCGCGCCAGATGATCGAGCAATGCCACCTGGAACTCGCTTTCGCTGGCCGGCTCGCTGGCGTTGACGATCTTGAGAATCCAAAGGGACCCTTCCGCCGCCGTCAGCTTGAAATTCTGGTCGCGCTCGCTGTCGAGCGAACTCGTCCTGCCTGCGACGCCGAAGTGGCTCGCGGCCAAGGCCTTTGCCTGGTCCAGCGAGAATTGCGGCGCGGGGTAAGTCACGTCAGTCATTGGCTATCCGGATTTGCTGCGATCGGAGCTTGGCACGGGCCGAAAAATCGGGCATCCGGCAAATCGTCGGTTATACCGGCACAATGACTGCATTGACCGGCACTTTAACGGCGCAGATCGGAACCAGACGATGAAGGAACTCGACGCCAAGGACAGGGACATTCTGGGCATCCTGTCGAAGGAAGCGCGCATCCCGCTCAAGACGCTGGCGGGGCGCATCGGCCTGTCGCGAAGTGCGACCAGCGAACGGGTTGCGGCGCTGGAGAAAAGCGGCGTCATCCGCGGCTATCGCGCCGATATCGGCCAGATGGACACCAACCTGGTCTCGGCCTTCCTGCTGGTGACGCTGGTCAGCACACCTTCGATGGGCGTGCTCGACCAGCTGGCGCGCTATTCTGAAGTGCGGCGGGTGTCGTCGATTACCGGCCAACTCGACCTGATCGTCGAGGTCGAGGTGCCGTCGATCGACAGGCTGAACACGCTGCGCGACATCATCGCCACGCACCAGAGCGTGCAGGACCTAACGACGCTGATCGTGCTGCGCCGCGACATCGAGCGGGTGGCGTGACGGCGGCACCCGTTGGCTGCGATGGGAGAGAGATCGAAGCGAGCAATCGCAGGGGAGCTAAAAGGCCGAAAGCCAGGCGAGCGTTCTGGCTTCATCGACATCGAGCCACGTACTGCGCGTTCTTCGAGACCCGTGAAGTCGCGTCCAAAGCTCCCCGTCCGACCACCGCTCTAGAATTGCGGGATGAATATACCCTTTCCGGCAAACCGTGCGGGTATTGCCGAGCCTGCTTGCGACTTCATCGATGACCTGATTGCACAGGCGTTGCCTGGCTGGCAGGCCGTCAGGAAGCTCGAGATCGCCGAACAGCGCCAGCGCACGCACCGTTCCACCCCAGGTCCTGAAATCCTTGGAACTGAAATCCGGGCCGCACGCAGCGCGGATGTAGTCGTTCACGTCGTCGGAGGTCACGCGTGATCGTTCGCCGTTGTCATCGATGTATTGGAACAGGTGCTGCCCGGGCAATTCCTGTATTCGTCGGACCAGCCCGGCCATCCGGCGGTCAACGAGTTGCAACCGCCATTGCTTGCCGGATTTGCCTTTGAAGGCAAAGCGCAGGGTCGATCCGCTGACGTCGACATGACGGCCGCGCAAGGTGGTCAGGCCGAAACTGCCATTTTCCCGAGCATATTGAGGACTCCCGACCCGGATCATGGTGTTGTCCAGGAGCCAGACGATGGCGGCGACAACCTTTTCCCGCGACAGCTTTCGTTTGCCCAGGTCCGCATTCACTTTGCGCCTCAGCCGGGGAAGTGTCCGGGCAAAATCGCCGAGCCTCGAGAACTTTGCCTCATCGCGGCGCTCAGTCCAGCGCGGATGGTAGCGGTACTGCTTGCGTCCGCGCTGGTCCCGACCGGTTGCCTGGATATGGCCCAATGCATCGGCACAGATCCAAACGTCAGTCCACGCAGGAGGGATGGCCAGGCCGCGAATTCGCTCCAGATCGGCCCGACCCGCAGTCCGTCCGTCAGCGCAGCGATATGAGAAGCCCTTGCCGGCCGGGCGCCGCGAGATACCGGGCTCCTCGTCGTTGACATAGCGCAGACGCGCAGGGCTTGAGGAAACGCCTGCCAAACCTCCACCCGCCTCATCCGGTACGGTGCATGGTCGGGTGCCTGCGACGGCCGAACATCTGAGCCATCGTGCGGGCGAGCGGTCTTTCCGGCTTGGTGTCCGGGACCGGGTCCACCACCCTGCTGCGCTTTCGAATACGCGCGGCGTCCTGGAGAATGGTGCCCGCCCATCGATAGACATTGTTGGAGCTTACAACTTCGCGCATGCGCATCATGCGCGCCGCCTGCTCCTGCTCCGGCATGGAGACGGCGCGGTAGATCGTCTCGCCCATGGCGGTTGGATCGTAGGGGTTGACGATCAGCGCATCGAGCAGTTCCCGGGACGCGCCAGCAAATGTGCTGAGGATAAGCACGCCCTGTTCATCATCGCGCGCTGCCACGAACTCCTTGGCAACAAGGTTCATGCCGTCGTGCAGGCTGCTCACCACGCAGACATCGGCGGCGCGATAGACGGTATAGATGTCGCCCTGATTGTGGTGCTCGTCCATCAGGACGATGGGTGAATAGCCCTCATTGCCAAACCGGCGGTTGAAGTCCTCGACGAAATCCAGGCACTCGCGATGCAGTTGACCATATGCCGGGAGCGTTCCCCGGCTCGGCGCGGCGATCTGCAGGAACACCAGCTTGCCTATCCATTCGGGATGCCGTTCAAACAGTTGTTCCAATGCCAGGAAGCGGTCGATGATGCCCTTGGTGTAATCCATGCGCTCGACCCCCACCAACAGCCGCATGTCTTCGGGCAAGCCCAGGGTCTCGAATATCTTGGCGCGGCATGCGGCAACAGGAGGCTGGGACTCCAGCACCGATGGCGGCCAATCGATGGAGATCGGGTACGGGTGAACCAGCGTGGTTTGTCCACCGAACGTTATCGCGGAGTGCTCTCGTTCAATCCGGCTTTCCAGAAATCGATCGATGCTTTCAATGAAGTTGTTGCAATGGAACTGAATATGAAAACCGACGATCGAGCTGCCCAGCAACCCGTCCAGAATCTCCTCCTTCCATGGACAGATGCTGAACACTTCCGAGTTCGGCCATGGAATATGCCAGAACATTATGATCGTGGCGTCCGGCAACCGCTGCCGCACCATGCGCGGCAGCAGCGCCAAATGGTAATCCTGGATCAGCACAATCGGGTCGGGCCGTCGCGCTTCTTCGCACACGCGGTCGGCAAACTTCTGATTGACCGCCTTGTACTGCTCCCAGTCCGAATCCCGGAAAACCGGCCGCGTGAAGACGATGTGACAAAGCGGCCAAAGGCCGTCATTGGCGAACCCCAGGTAATAGCCCTGCTGTTCCTCCTCACTGAGCCACACCCGGCTCAGCGTGTAGGCAGGCTTGTCAGGCGGCACCCGAATTCGGTTATCGTCATCCACCACCATGCGATCGGCCGTACCGCCGCCGTGAGCAATCCAGGTCCCTGCGCAGGCGCGCATCACGGGCTCCAGGGCCGAAACCAGCCCGCTCGCCGGCACGACGAGGTCTATCTTGCCGTCCCTGAGATTGTGGATGTAGGGCTCGCGATTGGAGACGAGAATGATTTGAGCGTCGGGAAGCTCCTTGTCGATGACAAGCCGCATCGCTTCGGGCGTCCAACTGGCCAGCGGACTGTCGGCAACCCGGTTGTTCTGCTCAAATTCCGGAAGGATCTGCTTGGGCATTTCCGTGGAATATCCGAGCTGTTCGGGAACAGGCGGATTGCTGGAAAGAAGCCCTCGGCGCATGGCCGCTGCCGCAAGGCAGGCTGCGGCGATCGACAACAAGAGGCTCAGAGCCACCACGGCCCAGAGGCCGATGTCCAGTTCAGAAGAGAAGTTCTCAGCGGTCATAAGGGGGATTGCCTGCTTTCACGGGTCGCGAGTTATTGCGGCCCTGATTGTTCGAACTCCCTCGCGGTGAATGGGTTCCGAAAATCGACGCGATCAGGAACGCACGATCAGCGGCGCCAGTCCCTCATGGCGCGGGTCGAGATAGGCCACGACCCGATCTCCGACCCTCTGGAAATGGAGATCCACCGCCACGTTGCCCACGCTCAGGCGGCGGATCGAGACCTGGTCGATGCCGATGGGCAGGCGCGGACGCGTTACGTGAATCTCGGCAGCGAACCCGTCGATCTCGAGGCCCAGGCTGGCTTGCATCAGCATAAACACCGATCCGGATGACCACGCCTGCGGCAGACAGGCGACGGGATATGCCACCGGAGCCTCGCTGGGCGACCGGGTAAAGCCGCAGAACAATTCCGGCAGGCGCATGTTGAAGTGAACGGCGGCCTCGAACGTACCGCTCATCAGACGAACGACGCTGTCTCGGGCGCCGTAGCGTGCCAGGCCTGCCGCGCAGATGGCGGTGTCGTGCGGCCAGATCGAGCCGTTGTGATAGGACATCGGATTGAACGGCAACTCATCATCCGGCAGCGTCCTGACCCCCCAGCCCGTATGAAAGGCAGCACTCAGCAACTGGTCGGTCATCAATTGCGCCCGCTCGGGCGACGGCAGGCCGACATAGAGGAGATGACCGGCGTTCGATGCCCGCACCTGGCAGGGCTTTCCCTCACCGTCGATGGCGAGGGCGTAGAAATTTCGATCTTCCATCCAGAAATGGCGTTCGACGGAGATGCGCATGGCTTCGGCACAGGCTTGCCAGTGTGCAGCTTTCGCGTCTTCACCCTTCAAGGCAGCAAGCTCGGCCAATCCCCCATACGCCGCATATGCATAGCCCTGGACTTCCACCAGCGCGATTGGTCCCTTCGGAATACGGCCATCGGCGTGAAAGACGGCATCGAAGCTGTCTTTCCAGCCCTGATTGGCGAGGCCGGTCTCGGCCGCGCGCGCATAACTCACGAACCCGTACGGGTCTTGCTGGCTTGCGTTTTCCATCCAGGCCGCGGCGGCGTTCAGCGAAGGCCATAGCAGGTCGATGAAGGAGAGATCGCCCGTGCGCTTCGCATATGCGGTCGCAAGATAGATGTAGAGCGGCGTGGTATCGACCCCACCGTAATACCTGCCGAAAGGCAGCTCGCGCAGCACAGCCATTTCGCCCTTGCGGGTCTCATGCATGATCTTGCCGGGCTGTGAGTCGCTGAACATCGACGTCTCGGTCGCCTGATGCTGTGCGAGAAACGAAAGGACGCCGCGGGCAAGCCCAGGATTTAACCACAGCATTTGCAAAGCCGAGATCACCCCGTCACGCCCGAACGCGGTAGAGAACCAGGGAATGCCGGCATAGGGATAAGGCCCCGTCGGAAGATCGGTGGTCAGCAGCGCGATATCCGCACGGGCGCGCGACAGCCAATCATTGAATACACGGCCGGAACTGTGAACGTTGGCACCATGACGCCGCTTGCCCCGCATTCGCCAGCGCGCCTTGGCGGCAGCTGCCCGATGGCGCTCGCGGCTCGGAGTCCCCAGGTGATCGACCCCGACCTCAATGAACAGGGACAGGCTGTCACGGCGCAGCAGATTCAACCGGAAATCGGCGCGATCGGGGGTCAGGGCAAATGGCCGATCGGAGAACGAAATCGTTGATTGCCGTACGACCTCGTCCAACCCCTCATAGCGCATTTGGACATGGTCGGTCCCGAGTTCGATGTCGAAGGCCTTGCCCCGTTTGGTGCGGGTCGAACCTCGGACCTCGAACATATCGCGAAAATCCGCTTCGAAGCGTACTGAAAGGGGAAGCTCGACATCGTGGGCGCTATAGTTGGACAGGCGGATGCGCTCATACATCCGGTCGTCCCACAGCAGTCGCGACCTCTCGATATGGATGACCCCCTGTGGCGTTGGTGCGCCCTTGTCAGGCGTCAGCGGCAAGTTGGTCAGGTTTGCGGTGAAAACGATGTTGTCCTGGCTGAGGGAGGCGCCGAGCAGCGATGGCTCCGTGTCGCCGATCAATAGCCGGAACAGCGAAAGCACGCGGGTATCGTCCCGGAAAAGCCCATCCGCCCGTCCCCGTATGTCGCCGTAGTCATCGGTAACGATGAAGCAATCGCTGTGTTTCAACGCAAACTGGCGATGAGGATTGCGTGGTGCCGCGTCGCCGAGCATTGCCAGGGCAACAGCTGGATCGAGATGACGTTCGTCGAGCTTGGCCAAATGCCTGCTCCCTCCTTGTCTTGGACCGGTTCGAGACGCCCCGGGCTTCAGCGCGGCAACGCCTCCATGAGTTGGACATAGGCCGCCTCGTACTCACGAACCATGCGATCGGCCGAGAACCTGGCTTCGAAGGTCTGGCGAACGGTTCTTCGATCGAGTTCGGGCAAGCGCCCAACGGCCGCGACGGCCTCTTCGATCGACCGCACGATGTGGCCTGTCACGCCTTCGTCGACGATTTCGGACATCGCGCCATTGTCCCAGGCGATCACCGGTGTGCCGAAGGCCATGGCTTCGATGACGACCAGGCCGAATGGCTCCGGCCAATCGATTGGAAACAGCAGTGCCGCGGCATTGCCGAGAAACTCGGCCTTGCCGTCCTCTCCAATCTCTCCAATGTACTCGACCTGCTCGCCATCGATCATCGGCTCGATCGTTTCATGGAAATAGGGGCGATCGTCGTCCCCGATCTTTGCCGCGATCTTCAGCTTCAAACCGCTGCGGCGGGCAATTTCAATGGCCCGGTCCGGCCTTTTGTCGCGCGACAACCGCCCGAGAAAGGCAAGATAGCCCATCGGCTCGCCAGCGACCGGACGATAGAGGTCGAGCGGAAGGCCATGCTGGACCGTGGCGATCCAGTTTGCTTCTTTCAGGGGCTGCCGCTGCCGGTCGGAAATGGAGATCATCGGGAATTGCGGCCATCTGCCGTACGCAGCCGGAAGGTCCGCGTAATCGAGACGGCCATGTGGCGTCGTCACCGTTCGCTCGGGAAAATCCTCGAAAAACGGGAAGTGGACAAAATGGCTGAGATGGAAATGAAGCAGGTCGAATTCGTCGGCATGCTGTTTCACCTGGTGCAGCATCGACAAATGGGCGGCTGTCGGTGAAGTCAGCGGATTGGCGTCGAGCCTGAGCGCCTGATGGCGAACCGGAAAGAGCTCGGCCCGGGTCTCAGCATCGGCGCTGGCAAACAGCGTCACCTGATGCCCCCGCTCGACCAGGCCGTCGACCAGATACGCGATGATCCTCTCAGTCCCGCCGTAGAGCCGTGGGGGCACGCTTTCGTAGAGCGGCGCGATGTGCGCGATCTTCATTCCGTCATTCCTGATAGTCGTCCCAAGGGTGAACCGCGCAAGCCCCCAATGGTTCCCGTCCGCCATGCCAAAGCATGTCTGCGTACGCGTCGTTCCCACTCAATGGTGGAACGATCGTCCGCCAAGCAGATTGAAGTCTGGAGCGGAGAACCGATGATGTATGTGCTTGCCCTCGCAACCGACTATGACGAGACCCTTGCCGAGCATGGGCTGGTCTCTGATGCTACCTTCAAGGCATTGGAGGATTTCAAGAAAACCGGCCGAAAGCTGATCCTCGTAACCGGGCGCGAACTGCCTGACCTGGCAAGGGTATTCCCCGGGCACGACATATTCGACAAGATCGTCGCCGAGAACGGAGGGCTGCTCTACACGCCGGGGACGAAGGTAAAGCGGCTGTTGGCCCCCGCCCCGCCTCAAGAATTTGTCGATCGCTTGAAGTCGCGTGGCGTGGCTCCGCTCTATGTCGGCGATTCCATCGTCGCCACACTGGTTCCCAACGAGACAATCGTCCTGGATGAAATCCGCAGGCTGGGTCTCGAACTGGAGATCATCTTCAACAAGGGCGCTGTCATGGTGTTGCCAAGCGGTGTCAACAAGGCAACCGGGCTTGCGGCCGCGCTGGAGGAACTTGAGCTTTCGCCGCACAACGTCGTGGCCATCGGCGATGCTGAGAACGACGATGCGTTCCTGCGAGCCGCGGGTTACGGCGTCGCGGTGGCGAATGCACTGCCATCCCTCAAAGAAACAGCCGACCGGGTAACTTCCGGCCAGCGCGGCGAAGGGGTTGCCGAACTGGTGGGCCAGATCACGGCCAACGACGCCGACCTCACGCAAAGCCGTCGCCAATAAGTCAAAGCGGCGTCGCCGGTCCTGGGCCAGTTGCGGGCAATTCGGGATCTTGCGACCATCCTCAACGAGCAGTCCGCCGAAAAGGGTCTTCAGTCCTGCATCCTCGACCCGGACGGAGACTATGATCAACCGACGTTCTTGAAGCCCTCGAGACGCACATTTGCGCTCGGCCGTGACGCTACGTCCGTCAGCCGGGCCGCCAAACCCAAACCCTCCGATAGCTGCCGATTGTCGGCGTTTTCATTGGGTTGCGTCGTACACGGCGTAAATGCGGCGCCCGGATGGGCCTAAATCATTCCCACTCGATTGTTTAAACGGAATATAACCCATTGAAAACACTGGCAAATATTTTCTCGTGAAGAGAAAACGCCGACCCTGAGGCCGTCAAAAAGTTACGCTTTTGATTTTAAAGGGAAAATTGCTGAAAAAATATTTTTGAGGTTTCGCCAACTATCGGGATCAGTCGGACGATTTTTGCGCCTCGCGGGCCCCGGTGGTCTACTCGACGCGCGTCAAAAAGTACCGTCATGACTACGATAACACGCATAAACAGTCGATGCCATCGGGTAGCAGTCCAGCCTCGCACCGCTTATCGCGCCTTGCCGAAACTCTATTTTCCGGATATATTACTGGAAATACACCGGAGTATATCGTGGGCAGCTCGCAAAAGCGCGCAATCCAGAACTATCGATCTCGCCTTAGCGAGCGCGGCCTGGCGCGTTTCGAGGTGCTCGGTCGCGAGGCGGACCGCGATCTCATCCGATCTTTGGCGCGGCGCCTGGCAGAAGACGGCCCAGATGCCTCGCGCCTCCGCGCAGTGGTCAGTCAAACCATTGCCGGTGAGCCCCCCAAGAAGGGTGGTATCCTCGCTGCGCTCCGACGCTCCCCTCTGGTGGGCGCGGATCTCGATCTGACCCGCCCCCGCGAGGAAGGACGTGACGTTCAGATTTGATGCGCTACCTGCTCGATACCAACATCATCAGCAACATCGCAAAACGGGTCCCCTCGCAGCCCCTGCTCGCCTGGATGAGCGAACAGGAGGACGAGAACCTTTTCATTGCCGCACTGACGGTGGCGGAAATCCGCAGAGGGGTTTTGGAGACCTCGGCCGGCAGTTCGCACAATCATCTTGACGCATGGTTCAGCGGGCCGGAGGGACCGGAGGCGTTGTTCGCGGGCCGTATCTTGCCGTTCGACGAAAAGGCCGGACTCGTCTGGGCGCGGCTGATGGCGGACGGGAAGACAAGGGGCCGAACCAGAAGCGCGCTCGACACCATCATCGCTGCGGTTGCGGAAGCGAACGACTGCGTAGTCGTTACCGGCGACGACACGGATCTCGGAGGCATCAAAACCATCAACCCCTTGCGAATATCTAGTGCGTCATGACCTCGATAGACGCCTTGCAGCCCAACCGAACACCGGCCGAACTCCACGCCATGGCGGTCACCCTTGAGGCGAGTGGGGAATACAAGGTTCTGCGAAAGCTAAGACCACGAGAAGCGATCCAGCCGCCTGATGGGGCGCCGACCCGAAGAGGCTTATTTGTCGATGTCGAGACCACCGGCCTTGATGCCGCGCGCGACGAGATCATCGAACTTGCTATGGTGCCGTTCACTTATGGGCTCGATGGACTAATCTTCGAGGTCCAACCGCCCTTTCACGGATTTCGAGAACCGGCCATCCCCGTCCCAGCGGAGATCACGGCCCTCACCGGGATCACCAATGAAATGCTGGCGGGTAAGTCGATCGACCCCGCCGAGGTCGCTGCATTCGCAAAAGACTCCGCCCTGGTCGTTGCGCACAATGCAGGGTTTGATCGCCGCTTTCTGGAAAAATTTAGCGACACTTTCTTGGCGTTGCCCTGGGCCTGCTCGATGACCCAGATTGATTGGGCCGCTGAGGGCTATGAAGGAACAAAGCTAGCCTACCTCGCGGGAGCGTCAGGTTTCTTTTACGACCGTCATCGCGCCACGAACGATTGCATGGCGGCGATCGAACTCCTCGCTGCCCCACTACCCATTTCCGGTGCCCTTGCTCTGGCCCAACTGCTCGAACACGCTCGGCGTCCAAGTTGGCGAGTATGGGCCGAGAACTCACCGTTCAATATGAAGGAAGTGCTGAAGGCGCGCGGCTATCGCTGGAATGCCGATGGGAATTCTAGCCCGCGAGCTTGGTACATCGAGCTTGAAGACAACAAGTTCGAACCCGAACTGACCTTCCTGAAGGCGGAAATTTATCAGCGAGAGGTTGATCTCCGCGTCCACCGGCTAACAGCCTACAACCGATTTACTGACAGGCGCGACTAGACGCCGTAGGCGACTGCGGGGGGCGGGACAACAATGCACATTTCCAAGGTCCAGATAGTCAACTACCGCAACTTTTCGCGGGCCGACATCCGATTCAACCGCGGTATCAACACGATTATCGGGGAGAACGGATCCGGGAAGACCAACCTTTTCCGCGCGATGCGTTTGCTGCTCGACGATAATCTTCTGCGGATGGCATACCGGCTGGACGAAACCGATTTTCACCGTGCGCTCGGCTCATGGCGTGGCCACTGGATCATCATCAGTCTGGAGTTCCAGAACGTCTCGCAGGACGAGGCGATCCAGTCGCTTTTCCTTCACGGCGTTGGCAACATTGAGGGGGGTGCCATTGGCACTGCTACCTATAACCTGATCTTCCGGCCCAAGGCCTCGGTCCGCGCCAAGCTCGGCGAACTCCAGGAAGGTGACCAGAACGGTCTAGCTGAAATCCTCCATGCAATCACGCTCGACGACTACGAGACCGTGTTCACAGGCAAGAGCACAGCGGACTTCACTAACCCGGCAGTATATGAAACCTTGGTCGGCAACTTTGCAGAGGTGCGGTTTCCCGACGAGCTTGAACCTCCGGAAATCGGAGGCCGCATCCCCGGGATCATGTCGATCACCAAGGAGGTTTCTTTCACCTTTGTCCAGGCGCTGCGGGACGTCGTCTCAGACTTCCAGAACAACAGGACCAATCCCCTCCTGACGCTGCTGCGTGGTAAAAGTGGGGAGATCTCGGCAGAGGCGATGGCGCCGATCACCGCGCTTGTTCAGAACCTCAACACCGCGATCATCGACCTTCCTGAGGTCGAGAGCATTCGCAGCGACATCCGCGAGACAATCACCGATGCCGCAGGAGAAACCTACTCGCCATCGACGCTCTCGATCCGCTCAGCGCTGCCCGAGGACGCCGATCGGCTCTTTCAGTCCCTGCGACTGTTCGTTGGTGAATCTGACGACGGCTACGAAGGCGCCATCCACGAACTCAGCCTGGGCGGCGCAAATCTGATCTACCTGACGCTGAAACTGCTGGAGTTCAAATATCAGACTGCCAAGCACGCCTTCGCAAACTTTCTGCTGATCGAGGAGCCCGAGGCTCACATCCACACCCATATCCAGAAGACGCTCTTCGACCGGCTGAATTTTCCGGAAACACAGGTAATCTACTCGACGCATTCCACCCACATCTCCGAGGTCAGCAACGTCGAGAACGTCAACATTCTAGGTCGCGTGGGAGGAGCTTGCGAGGTCTTCCAACCCGCGACGGGACTGCAAGCAGGGCAAGTGCGCTCGATCCAGCGTTATCTGGACGCCGTTCGAAGCAATCTCCTCTTCGCCAAAAGCGTCGTGCTTGTCGAGGGTGACGCCGAGGAAATTCTGGTCCCCGTTTTGGTCAAGCAGGTCTTAGGTGTCAGTCTCGATGAGCTTGGCATCAGCTTGATCAATATTCGAAGCACCGGCTTTAAGAATGTCGCCGTGCTATTCCACGATTCCCGTATCCGCAAGCGGTGCGCAATCGTCACTGACTTGGACGCAACGTTTTTTGATGCCGCGCCTGATCCGCTCGACGCGCCGGCTATCTCCAAGGCGAAGGAGAAGGCACGTGGCGCGCGCGCTGCCGGTCTTCGCCGGCAAGCCGATCTGCAGGAATTCGCAAACGACAATCCCTGGATGTCGGTCCACTTCGCCCCGCATACGTTCGAGGTCGACTTCGTCGCGGCCGGCAACGCTTCCAAGGTCGTCGGCGTGTTGGGCGAGATCTATACCGACGTCGCGACGATCGCGCTGGCGAAAGAGGAGCTGGAATCCAACGATGTTGAGCGGTTCGGGACACGCGCTTTGACCATGGCGTCCAGCGCTGGCAAGGGGTGGTTCGCTATCCAGGTCGCCAAGCTAGTCGACCCCGACACCCATATCCCTGACTACCTCGCCGGAGCGATATTCACGGCGCACCGGCCAGTGAGCACCGCCATCCTCGCTAACATGCTGGATTATCGCCTGGGCCACATCCGCAAAACCGAACTTTACGACGCAGATGACATCGCGGAGTTGCAAGGCCAGATTCAGGCGTTCCGCGCCGGTCAAGTCGATCGCGCGGGAATCAGGGACGCAATGCTTACCTCCTTTCCGGCCGACCAGATCAATGCAATTCTGGCGCATGTATAGCCATGTTCGTTTGGCCGAAGGACGATTTGAACCCCGAGCAGGTCGCCGCGATCACGGAACCCGGCAGCGTGTTCCTGGTCGCCTGTCCAGGGAGCGGTAAGACCCGCGCGCTGACCTATAAAATCGCGTTGGAATTGTCGAGACTGACCACTGACAAGGCTTGGGTGGTCGCCATCACCTATACCAATCGCGCCGCCGACGAGATTCATGAGCGCATAGAGCGACTGGGCGTTGACACTTCCCAGCTTTGGATTGGGACCATCCACGCCTTTTGCCTGGAATGGATTCTTCGACCTTACGCGCTTTATCACCCAGACCTAGAGCGTGGTTTTCGAGTGATCGACAGTCACGACACCGAGCAGATGTTCACGGAGCTCTGCAAGGGAACACCGGAGAGGCTACGGCCCTTCGAATGCAACTATTATTTCACTTCCGAGGGCCTGCGGCTTGAAGCGACCGATCGTCGGCGCCATGCGGCGATCAGCGGACTCCTGGAGAAATACTGGGCGCATTTGCGAGCAAACCGCCAGGTCGATTTCGAGCTTATCCTCTACTACGCTTACGAACTCATCTCGACCGTTCCGTCGATCAAGACGCTCCTCGGATCGCTCTTCGCCTTTGTGCTGGTCGACGAGTTTCAGGACACCAAGGAAATCCAGTACGCTATCTTGGGCGCGATCCTGAAGAGCGCCGAGGGCCGCGCCAAGACTTTCCTCGTCGGCGACCCCAACCAGGCCATCTATGGGTCGCTCGGCGGCTACGCCATTTCGCGCGCGGATTTCGCCGCCCTTTGCGGCTTGGAGCTGACCGAAAAGGGGTTGGTGATGAACTACCGATCCTCGCAGCGGATCGTGGATTACTTCGTCAACTACCACGTTCACCCCGCCCCGATTATCGCGGAAGGCCGCGATAAGGACTACATCAGCCTTGTTTCCTTCGACCGCCTCACGTCGAACGCGCAGCTTGAGGCGGAACTGGTCCGACTGATCCGGTTCAACATTGAAACCGTCGGGATCAGGCCCCACGAGGTGTGTGTCGTTGCCCCCTGGTGGATTCATCTTGCCAGCATGACGCGGCGGCTAGTCGCCGCTCTTCCTGAGTACAGCTTTGACGGCCCAGGGATCGCGCCGTTCGCGCGGGACATCGAAAATTTTTGGTACAAGCTCGCTCGGATCGTGCTGACGGAACCGAGCCCTCAGCTTTATGTTCGGCGGCTACGTTGGGCTAACGAGGTACTCGCCGCTCTTGATCATGCGGGCGTCGCTACCGCCCAACTTTCCCGAAAATCGCTCCTTCGAGAATGCAACTCGATCCACAGCGAGCAAAATGACGGGCTCCCCTATTTGCGGGAGATCTTCGATCTCCTGTTCGCACAACTCAAGATCGACTTCCGCGCCGTGCCGACGCTGGTCGAACACCACGTCGCCTTCTTCGAAAGCTCGGCGACAAGGATCGATCGGCTGGTCCGGGAGGGCGGCGTCGCGTTCGCCGAAATCACAACCTTCCGGAAGGTCTTCGCAACGCGCAGCGGTATTACGGTCTCGACCATTCACGGCGTGAAGGGCGCCGAATACGACTCCGTAATCGCATACGCTCTTCTTGAAGGCATGGTGCCGCATTTTGCCGATGACAACCAACTGGAAGCCGCCAAGCGCCTGCTTTACGTCGTCTGCTCGCGCGCGCGAAAAAACCTCCACCTAGTCTCGGAGAGCGGCCGTGTGGATGGGCGGGGTCAGCTCTACGAGGCGACGCGGATTCTTGCGGCATGCCCATTCGGCTATGATGACATCCCGCCCAGGCCGGGCGGCTGATCATGCTCAACATAGACTCCCTAAAGCAGCGCGGCCTCTCCATTCTTCGACTTAGCGTCGGAGACTGGCTTGAGCTTCAGGAGACACGAGCGCTAGGGCATCGTTTCACCTCAGTATTTCCTCATCGCGTCGCGCGCGCTGGGAAGACGCGAGCGCCGGTGCTGATGGTCATCAGCGGTGGGCCTATCCCGGATGACGATATCTTTGGCGATGCTCCGGAGGCACATGCCGCGCCGCATATGAAGCTTGGTTGGGTCCGGTCGATCCAAGCCGTTGCCACGAGGGACTCGCGGGTCGCGTTCGACCACGTTCAATCGGTCGTGCCGCAGGATCTCAGCCACCTCATTGGGGACGCGATCCCTACACGGCTCCGGAGCAGTGCCGACCGTCTGCTTGCCTCAGGCCTGGAGTTTGAGGAAGTGTCGCCGAAACTCGCCGAGTGGCTCTTGGAGCGATTGGCAGCCGAGCCAGACAACCTCACCGCTTTCCGTCGTGTGCTCGGCCTCGTCCGTCGGCCGACGCGCTATCGCAACGCGATTGCCTTGCAGGAGGATGCATTCTTCCTCGCCCTGAAAGCGTTTGGAGCTCCAAACGCCGCAGCTAGCTCACTCGCGATCGGCGAGCGGGTGACCGCGCTGGCTGGGGCGCGGCTGCAGGAAGATGTGGTGATCGAGCACGACGCTCGTTGGATCCCCGATTGGACATTGGATTCGAGCGATGTGACCGGCCGCGCTGTCTTCACTCAAGGTCGCGAGGAGCTCCAGGTCTTTACCGCCAACAAGCAACCGCTCGAACAGCTATTCGGCGTGGACCTAATTTACCTCAACGAGACACGTCGCTCGATCGTCATGGTACAGTACAAGATGATGGAGCCACTGGAACGCTCGGTTCGAGACGTGGAGACCGGCCTGGGAATATTCAGGGAGAAAGACGAGCAAGAATGGGCTGTTCCTATAGACAAACAATTCCGAGATGAAATGGCGCGCATGGCGCGATTTGATCAGACCCTCGGCGAACCAGATTCGTATCGAATGACCCCGAGCCCCTTTTTCTTCAAGCTTGTGCGACGGTACGGGGAGACGGGCGGCGCGGGCATTCTCCTGAGTCTTGGACACCTCAAGCAAATGCTAGCAGAAGGTCGGCTCGACGGCCCGCGCGGCGGCTTGCGCATAGCCTACAGCGAGTTGAAGGGTCACTACCTGCGAGGGGAAACGTTCGTGGATCTTGTGCGGTCCGGGTACGTCGGATCCCACAGCGCCACGACTGATCATCTACAGGCACTAATCGACGTCACTCTGTCGGAAGGTCGCGCGGCAGTCGCTGCGATCCAACGCGCTTTACCAGATCCACGGTAGGAAGTCAGCGGCATCACGGTGTTGCTCATGGGCTACGGCTGAACCGACTCCCCGCGGCTTCAAATGCCACCCACCAGAAAAACAATCAGACGGCAGCAGTTGTGGAAAATGGGGTCACTGAGCTAGCCATCCGGCCGTTCGGCTTCGAGAGCGGCCTTGGCTGCCGCCTCGGTTATCGAAACGCACTCGCTGATCAGCATGGTCAGGATGGATTCAAGGCCGGAGTAGTCGTATCCTGGCTCCAGCTTCTTCTGACGGAGAAACTGACTCGCGATCGCTTCCTTGCTTTCGACGAGTCCTTGATAACAATCCCGCTTTGGGTCGTAGCTCGTCCAGCGCACGACGGGCTCCGAGCCAGCGTCGAGGTAGCACTCAATCGCCGCGGCTTTGCCATTAATGTCGGCGAGATGCTCGCCCGTCGGACCAAGGGTGCGAAATTGCTTGAAAGCTGAGCGATCGGGCAGCTTGACGATCCGCATGTTCTCAAGGCGGTTCAATCGCGTCGATCGTTCCCAATTGTACACACCCTCCGCGTCATTATCGAAGATGATGACGACATTGTTCTGAATGCGAATGCTAATAAGGCCTCGCACGAAGTTGTAGAGGTTACCCGTACCGGAGAACGGATAGTTCTCGCGCATGTCGACGAAATCGAAGAAGTCAGCGAGATCAGGCGCCAGTAGCGCGAGGGCATGCTTGATTATCTGAACATCGGAAGTGCCCTCGGTGACAATGAGAAAGCGGCTCCCCTGGCGAACGGGCGCATTGAAGCTCTCTCTTGGCGCCCAGCCGCCATCTGCAACGTCAGCGAATTGCCAGGTGACCGGCAGGTCCTGGGCGCATGGATTGTCGGCAAGGAGTCGGATGATGGTATAGGCGCTGAGCCCGCTGACGTCGTCGTCGTCAACCGTTCGCAAGGGCGCGGAGTAGCCCTCCTTCATCTCCGTGATGAGCCGGTAGCTGAAGGTATCTGAGCGCCGAATGAGCGGAAGCGCTGCGCTTTCGGCATCATTCTCGTCCGCAGCGTAGAAATATGGGATTTCAATGAGGTCGCTCGGTCGGAACAGGGCGCTGTGGTTCTGAAAGCCGCCGTTCTTGCCCCAATCGAGCTCAATGCGACCAAGTGTCAGATGAATCATTGATCCCAAGCGGAGGTACTCCAGATTTGAGGGCGTGAAGCCCGACTTGTTCGGTTTCCCCCTATGTCGCCCCAAATCCGATCGCGACAATAGTTTTTCAAACAAGACGAATGAGTACAAACATCCGCCGCTAGTTTACATCGTTGAAGCAAATAGATTTCGACGATGCCAACCGAGATTTTCGTAATGGCTAATTGCCACCTGACGAAGGACCAGATGGCTGTTGATATTCATGGCTCGTCGATCGTTTTCAGTTAATTTATCTGAGATCAGTATCTCTCCGCTGTCTTTGAACGCTATCAACCCTGCGTCAAAGGCAGCATCCAAGTGAGCGGCGAGCAACAGGCCATTGTAGACGTCCAAGCGCTCCCCGTCCGTCTCGCATTGCGCCCATGGCTTTATGTGACTGGCACGAAGGAGGCGTGGCTCGGATATGCCCGTCACAGCGCAGACACTGCCCCAGTATGCAAACAACGCGTCGCGAAAGATATTCTGGCCGACACGTTGAATCACAAGGCGCTCAATCTCGGTAGTCCGAGGAAGATTGCGAGTCGCTGCCTCAAACACGCGTAACGGCTCAATGGGCAGTGCGCGTGCCAATTGCCATATCTCACGTACCAAGCGATGCAGTGGCGCCGTGTCCGAGACACAGAACGCCGCGAAACCTAGTGGTTGAGAACCATCGTGTCCTTGCCACCTGGCCCATCGCGCATCTAAATCAATGGCAACACCGGCGTGGTTTACCGCAACCACGTACTCTCCGTCCGACCAGGTCAAGCGTAGTGAGGCTGGCGCGCCAAGGCTGTCATAGCAGAGCCAATCGCCTTCATCTGACCGTCGGAGGCCGAAGCCTTCATCCACAGCGGCCTTGTCAAGGCGAATCCGTTCGATTTGAGATAGCGACACGAACTCACCCCTCACAAATCACGTCGCAGGAGTCGCTCGGTCCCTGGTGATCCTCGCAGCGTCATGCGCAGCCAAGGCTCAACAGCCAAATCCTCGGGTGGGCGCGTCGTCGTCGTTATAATGTACTGAAACTGCGGTGCCTCGCCGAATGCTTCGATCTCCGTCACCAGCCGAAACAGCCGATGGTAGATGCTTAGCCCCAAGTCGGCTTCGCGCGGGCTGTCATGAACGAGAAACGCGGGAACACGCGTTGCACCCTCAATGCTCAGGCACAAGATGGCTAGATCGAAGGCCAACACCTTTAGTGAATCGATTGCCGCGGTCGTTCGATCTCCACCCATATTCACATTGGGCTCAAGCCCATTGCCACTCAGCGTAATGTGTCCCTTTGCGTCGGCCCCTACCAAGTGCCGGACAATAGGATCAAATTTCTCGCTTATCCGACCGAAAACGCGAGCCTGCTTGTCGCGGAATACGCCAAGCAGACTTCTTTCTGTCTCAAGCTTCGAAACGACCTCTCGAACCGCCGTCGTCGCGTTTTCTTGTGCGCCAAACAACTCCGCAAAGCGCTCGATATCATCGGCAAGCCGCTGCGCAGCGTACCAAGCTCCTTCCCGGGCGTCTCGCGCCTGCTCAAGAGCCGTTACGCGATCGCTCAATTGATCCGCGTGCTGTTTGGCAAGAGCAAGCTTCTGTAGTGTTTGCGTTTGCTCAGATCGCAACCCGACAAGTTTCGCGGCCTCTTCATCAAAACTCTTCTTGCGCTGCTCCCAGCGCTGCACACATGCCTCTAAGTCAGGGAGTTTATGGGAAAGTCCGCAGCCTTCTGCCAACGTGCGGTCGATGGGCACCTCGCAAATCGGACAAATTGGACTCTCCGCCTCGCTCCTAGAGAACGAAATTCCGGGCAGCTCGCCTTGAAGCTGACTCTGCATCTTCTCTACCAGCGGTATTGTCGCCTGGATACGAATGCGCTCCCCATCCAGGCGCGTCCATTCTGCCTGAGCTTGTTCATGTTCCTGTCGAGCGATTTCGACGCCGGCTCCGGACTGACCCAAGGGTAGTTTTGCCGCCGCCGCGAGAAGACCTTGAGCTCTCTTTCGCATTTGCTCGATGGCAAAAGGGCCTGCGGTCACTTCCTCAGCGGTTAAGCCGAGAGCGACAGTTAACCGATTTTGGCTTTTCTCAATTTCCCAGCGCCGGTGGCCGATCTCCTGTTCAATTGTTCGACGTCGATCGTCGAGGCTGGCCACTTCAGACCGTTTGGCGTGTTCTTCCGGCGTAATCGCGACAACAAAGGCGCGGAGCGCATCAAGTTTCTCCGTTTGTGTCATTCCTCGCACCGGAGAATCGGAGTCCGACACTGTGGAGCGCCAATCCAGCACATCGTCAAATCGGCACTCCTGATCTCGCGTGAGCCAGGCTAATGCAATCGGCCAGCTTCGACGATCAGAATGCTGCCCCGAGATAAGTGCCGCCAACCCCATGGTCAGGACGCCCCGCTCGACCGCGTCTAGAAAAGGTTCAAGACCGGTCGACGTCCCTTCGCCTGCAGCGATTTCGTCGAGGTTGCCGCCAGCCACTGCCATGTGGCGGCGTCGGATTCCCAGCGGTCGGACAACGGCCCAGCATACCCCGTCCAGCATGATTTCTGCGCCCACGATTCCGTTGAGGAATGCGACGCCAACGCGTTCACGCTGGTTTTCGGATGCATACCGATCCTCACCGAGACAATACCGTAGGAGGCGGCAGAACAGTGTCTTCCCACTGCCATGTCCAATCACGCCGGCAGGCGACTCCGAAGAGAGCGCATCGCCGCTATCGGGTGACCAGATGATGTTGAGCCCTGGACGAAACACGATATCCCGAATCTTTTCTCCACCGGGCTCATCCCATATCGCCAGACGTTTGACCCAGAGGCGAGGACCGCTCTGCCCTTGCGAGGGCTGCACTGAAAGTGACGGAGGTCCGAGAAGATCAGGCTGCTGCGGCATCAACCCACCCCCTGATTTCCTCTGGCATGGCCGAGACTACGGTGTCGGTGGACATCTGTGCCAGCACGCCCATCACCAATCCAGCGCGTCCATCCGGCCAACCCGCAGTATCGACTAAGCCGAGGCCTGGGCCCGGTGCCCATGTGCCGATCGTCAGGTTTTCGACCAACCGTCCGTTGCCACGATGAGCTATTACGGCCGCACCCCAATTCCGATCGACCCGCGGGGCAAATGACGTAGCATTGCCCGTGAGTGGAGCCGCTTCTGCGCCGATGAGCCGCTGCCATTCAACTGTCTGGCTAGCATCCAGGTGGGGCAGCAGCAGCCGTGGTTCGAGTCCCAATATAGCCCCAAGGCGCACCTGACGTGCTGGCAGTGGCCCATTCATCGCTTTAAGGATCGCAGCGAGCATGGCGCCAGCGTCGCCAGGTCCAGCAGGCAGCGGACGTGCCCACGCGCCGTCCCGGAGCATCGAGGGCGAGACAACCCGCACTTCGATAGCCTTTGTGCCAATGTTGGTCGCTGCGAGCCGATCCCAAGCGTCGAGGACTAGTCGCCCCGTGCGATATTCGTTGTAGCGAGCTTCCTCTTTGTTCTTCAGCACACGGAACGTCTCCGACGGATAGTCAGCACCCTTTGCGTCGGCTGGATCGAGGATGTAGCGCAACTCGTCGCGAGTCAGGCCGTATTTTCGGGCGAAGAACCCGTCTAGTTCCGCACGGAGGACCGCCCGACGATCCTCGTTCCACGCAAACGACGCGCCAGAGTATCCCAGATCTTCAGCCCACGCGCGCATTCCATGACTCGTATATGTCAGTTCCAGAACCCGCGGCGTTATGTAGGCAAGCTCTGAAGAACTAAATGCATCCGGAGGAATAATAGGTAGCTGCTTCAATGACTCGACCGTCAAATGCGTGCCGCCGATCACTTGACGACCCAGATAGTCAAGTGCGAGAGACGACAAACAGGCGATGAACGCCGCAGCGTGAGAAGTCGAGACATCCAGATGCAAAACTCTGAGTGTGTGACCGACCCCAACCTTCGGGAATACGCCAGCGATTACAGTCCGCTCAACACTTCTCAAGGCGATGTCACGCCACCCCATCAACCATCGAGGCTGCTTGTGCTCGATGATAGCCTTTGCGAGGTCCATTGGATCGCTGGGCCCTTGGCGAAAGAAAGTCACGTCATCAGCGGTGAGCGGAGTCTCGCGCTGCATAGCCACGCCGCTGGCACATGTCTTGGGGTCCAGTAAAAATCGATCGATGGAGGTCTTCAGCGCAGATCGCCAAGTGTGATGGCGACCAATCACACGGGTGAGGTCGTCTTCTCGCATTGTCTGATGCTCGGCGGCGAAATAGCCTACAAGCCACTCGGCGAGGCATTTCAGAATCCGTTCTGCATTCTCCTCGCGAACAGCCCGTTTCAGGCCCGCCGGCACGCGCGCAGCACGCATCGCCACTTCTGCCTCGGACACCCAGTAGCGCGGTGCCACCTCAAATGAATGATCCTGCTTTTCAATAAGGCTGCAGTCGCGCGCGCCGTCTTCATCCAGAGAGTCTGATGTAAATGTTGCCCATCGATGATCAAAATGATGAATCATCTTTGCTTCGTACAACGGAACGTAGCGCTCCAGACTGTTGTCAGACTGCCTTTCCCAATTACCGATTCTCTCTGACCAGCCGCCCGCCTCTGCTTGCTTTCGATTCAGAAACAAATGGCTTGCATCGGCCATATCGAACATCTTTGTCTGATATGTGAAGTGCCATAGGTTTCTGCCTTCAGAACCAGTTTCTGAATCGTTTTCAATCAATATTGGCACATTGCTATAGAGCTTTGCGGTTAGCTTTGCGTCAGCCCGGGAACGAAATACGGGCGCCGTTTTAGTATTTTGATTTATTCGAGCTATCTCTGCTGCCGTAAGATTGAAACGGCGTTCCGGATTTTGCAGCTCTTCTACCGCCTTAATATCGAAACAAAATTCCGCCGCGGCATCGGTTGGACCCATGCATAAAATGCAGAACGACTTGCGGTCATCTGTACCTTTGAACCATCCGCGGATCTCATAAAAGCTATACAGAGAACGAATAAACTGCCTGTCGATTAAATCGCCAAAAAAGAGTGACGTTGAGCTGTCGGTTGCAATTCCAGTCGGAACGATAGCTCCAGCACGACCTTGTGGTCGCACCAGCCGACTGAAGTGTTCAGCGAACAACGCGTAAGTGTTGACGTCTCCTCTTCCCGTCAGCGGAAAGCGACCCGAGCTGCGAACAAATTCGCTCGCCGCCTCCGTGGTGCGCTTAGCGAACTGAAACTCGACCCAGAGCCGACCGTCGGAGCTGGCCGGCTCTGATTTCTCCAAAACCTTGATCAGTTTTTCACGCTCCGCCTTATTGGAAGCCTGAGCGATAACTGGTGAGCGCGCCGCGAAAAACTCCTGCTCCTGAAACTTGATTCTGTCCCAGGGTGGGTTGCCAATCACAACATCGAAGCCACCCGCTTCGAAGATGCGCGGAAACTCTATGTGCCAGTGGAAGGCTCGTACCGCATCCGACGTTTTCTTGGCTCCGTCGATCAGATGTTGCGGGACTGTATTGCCGTCTGCCGCCAGCCAAATATGCTCTGTCAGCGGCATATCGTCGAAGTTTGAAGTCGTGATGCGCTTCGGCGAAAAGTAGGCAGCAGTGTAAAGATAGGCCGAAATGTAAAGATCACTCGCTGCCTTCAGGCGTACCCACTCGTCGTGCCTGCGAATGTCTTCAAAACTCCGACTTTTGGCGGCCACCTGCTCAAGAGTGTCTTGCGGCATTCCGATGAGCAAACGATCTGCGTGCGTGAGGGCAACAGGCGGCCGCAGTTCTGCAAGAAAACCAGTAGCGCCTTTCCCATCGCGCTGCTGCTTATTGTAGCGGCCATACGTCTTTGCCATCTCCTTGTCGTCGCCGGTTAGCGGCCTATATGCCTCATCTGGGATACCGTGCTTCAGCATGGAGCGGTCGAATACTCCGATTAGGCTATCGCCGCAGCGGATCTGCGCATCAAGGAAGGTCAGCGGTTTCCCTGGGTCGAGCGCTTCGATCCATAGTGCGACCTTGCATAGTTCAACCGCCATGGGATTGCGATCGACGCCGTAGATGCAATGCGCAACAACTTCGCGCAGAGCATGCTGGAACTCGGTTTGGCTCGGTGCGCCAGGGCTTCGCAGCTTGGCGATCCGTGCAGCAGCTCGACGTGCGGCGCCGAGCAAAAAATGGCCAGAGCCGCATGCAGGGTCAATGATCGATAGCTTCAGAATTTCGCCCACAGGATCACTGGCGCCGCGCGCTTCCGCGGCGTCCAGAATCGGATCGAGTGTCGAATCCAAAAGCAGTTTCACCAATGCATCTGGCGTGTAGTAGCTGCCTGTAGTTTTGCGAGCGTTGCCTTTCGTCTCATCACCTTCAGCAAATTCAAAGGTTCGCGTATCCGCGCTGGCGAGAGGCGTTAGCTCCAAAAGACTCTCGTAGACCGAGCCAAGTTCCTCGGTCTCCATATCGCGCCAATTGACCCGGGTTAAAGGTTGCCCATCCGGACGTAGCCAAGCCAGTCGCCAGATGGCCGCTAGGAAACGGCGGTTCTCGATCTGAGCGCCATCGAGATTTGCAAGAACGCCGCGCGCGAACAATCCACCGAGCGCAGGTAAGCCAAGCCGCACCTCGCCACGGGAAAGCGCGACAAATGTCACCTTTAGACCTTCCCAGGAATCGCCGTGGCGATCCCAGGCAACCCGCCGCATGGAGCGTTCACGGAGCCGACCGAGTGAGTAACCTTCAAGATAGGCCCGCTTTGCTTCAGAAGTGGCGTCTGGCGCATGCAGCAGTTCCCGATCTTCAGCCGCGAAGAGAAAGATCAGACGATAGACAAGGCGCAGCAGCTCCTCAAAGAAGCTCTGCCGTGTGAGCGATCCATCCCGCAGCGCCTGCCTAAGCAAGTCATTCGTTGGATGCTCGATGAAGCCTTGGCCAAGCTCGCGCAGAGCCGCCTCGACGCCCTGGCGAAGTTTCTCTCGGGCGGCGACACCCTCGGTACGACCCCGATCGCGCCAGCGCTCCAAGGAACAATCCGCAACCGCCGCTTGGTCGCTTCCAAACCGGCTCTGATGGATCAACATCCAAAGAGCTGAAAAATCTGGGAACAGTCCCTCTGAGAAAATCTTTGCGAGGTTCGCTTCGATCCAGGCAGGACGCGTGAGGCTGATATTATCGCGTAGAAGGCGGAGGCTGACCCCATCGCTCGTCAGACCCCAGCAGGCCCCCTCCATGGAGTTGAGATATTCTTGAAGCAGCAGCGTACCGGATCGCCGCCGCGATCCGTCACCGAGCTGGACAAGACTTTCCTCCAACCCGGAACGCCGAGCCCCATCGACGGGAGCCGGCACTATCACGATCGGCACACGGCCATTCAGCGCGCTATGCCGAACCGGAAACTCACGTTCACCGATCCAAGTCGTCGCTTGCGGCTTGATCGTATCGAATCCGAAGCACTGGCGAAGCAATTCCAGGACAAACCGCTCCGACGCCCCAACGCTGTGAATTCGGGCTGCGGCAAAGCGAGACCAAAGCGCCTCGCCAATCCGATAATAACGAGCAATCTCATCGCGAAGCTTGAGTCCGGCCGGAATTCCGTAGCCATCCTCGGACTGATCGTTCGCATCGAAAGCAGCAATGCGACCCAACATGTCAGGCGTCAGCAATGCACCTACGATTTCTATTCCGGCGAACTCATGCCGTGCGGCACGACGGGACTGGTGAGTGCGGGTGATTTTGCGAGCCATCATCCGTCCTCAGATCCGGGGCATCAAAACATAGAGGCCGATGATGTCGACCGGCGTCACCGCCTCGACCCGGACACCCGCTCTTGAGCCCAACGCCTGCCGAACGCGACTATGGTCGGCCGCAAGCGCCATGGCGCGTTCTGATGCATACGCCTTGAGTGCAGGTTCGAGCGATGTCAGTTGGAGCTTGGCTCGCTGGAGCTGCGCGTCACGCACGCGATCTGGCACGTTCGCGCTTGCTGCCTCAAGAAGCGCGAATGCCTCCTCTCCAGCACTGACGCGGATGCCCGTCAGTGCATCGAACGCGACGGAAGCGGCTTCCTCAGCCATCGCGAATTGCGGCCCCAGTCGCCCGCGAGAATCGATGCGATGCCGAATGCGAAGGAGCAACAACGTGACAACGCTTTCGACGGCTTCAGATTCCCATGCCCCGCAACGGGGCAGAGTTGATGGGTCGTCCTGAGGGCCCCGGTTGTCCAGTGCCTTCTCAAGGAAGCTCTCCGCAAGCACACCAGGCAAAGGATGCGCGCGGTGAACAGACAGGAACCCCGATCGGGGACGAGCTTCAAAGGCAACCCTTAACGGCTTTGGTGAGGTCGACTCGTCGAGCAGCCCTTCCGTTTGGAACCGCTCTTTGAGTGCGTCGGGCGCCAAATACAAGGGCGCGGAGAACCCGCCGCTGGGCAGTGACACCAAGGGAGCGCCGAGACGCATCATTGCTCGCGACACAAAACGCTCCGCGTCCGCGAAGCCGCCCAGCGCACGTTGAGTTGCCTCCCATTCTGACGCGACCTCTTCCGGCTTAAGGCTGTTCTGCGCAAAAATGGTGCGGGATTTTCTCTCCCTCTCCGACGCATTCGACCAAGCAATATCGATATCTTGCGCCTCCTGAGTGTTGGTCATGTCAAAATCGAACGATAACTGGCTGCGTTCGCGCGCGCGCAACAGAACCGCAGACATCAGTGCCTTGGTGAGACTCCCGCCCTCATCCGGCATGGGAACCTGGACACCTGTCTGCTTCTCGATAGCGCGCGCCTTCCGGAGGATCACGTCGAGGACGGCTCCGTCGACAGGATTGTTTTCGCCATAGATCAAGATCGTCCTGACGGTCTCACGCTTCTGGCCAAACCGGTCAACGCGGCCCTCGCGTTGTTGGTGACGCGTGGGATTCCAGGAAAGATCGTAATGGACGACAGCGTCGAAATGCCCTTGAAGGTTGACGCCCTCTGAAAGGCAGTCGGTGGCGACAAGTAGGCGCTTCTCGAACTCACCAAGAGTTCCAACACGCTCTTCACGCTCTTCGGGCGGGAGGGAACCCGTCACGACCTCGACCGTATGATCCTTGAAGGCGGTTGCCAATGCAGTCCCGACCGCTTCTGCAGTGGCGATAAAGCGGCAAAACACGACCGGCGAAAATCCATCTTTCACGAGGCTCTGGATCGCTGTTTTTAAGATCAAGAACTTCGGGTCTCGCAGCGGATTCGCTGCCAGCGTGTCCGCCTGAGAAATAAGATGGAGAAGGCGATCGTCCTCGATGGCCGCACCGGGTTCTAAATCGTCCTCGGTCACGTCCTCCTCGTCAATCGCCCGCGCCGCGATCAAATCGGCTTCCGCCTCATCGGCATCAAGCACGGCACGCGTTCGAAGCGCTCGGGCCGCTGCTGATGGACTTGATCCCACGCACCGCATCAACGCAAGTGTTCCCCAGAATGCGAGCCGCTGCCGCAGTTCGCCTTCTTCGGCCGCTACAACTTCGGCGCAATAGTCGAGGATGGCGCCATAGAAGCGCTCGTAGTCGCCAGACAGGCGGTACTTGAGCTCCGTAACCTCGCGCTGCGGGAAAAGGCCTGGCTCGCGCCACGCGTCGATGTCACGCCGCCGCCGCTGGATGAAATAGCCCGCCAGCCGCTCACGGAGCGTTCGGGCCTCGTCACCCGTCACATCGCGCAATCGCGCGAAATCGGCGTCGAGCAGTCCGAGAAGGTTATGAAACGCGTCTTCGTCGCCAGAATGGGGTGTGGCGGTCAGCAGCAAGAGGTGCCGGGACTTGTCGGCGGCCAGCTTCTGGAGGAGCTCAAATCGCTGGTGGCGAGCTTTGGTCCCGGTCACCGCGGCATGCGCTTCATCGACGACAACCATTTCAGGACAGGCCCGCAGAAAGTCATTGAAGCGGCGCTGGCTCTTGATGAAATCCAAGCTGACCACCGTAAACGGGTAAGCCTCAAAAACGCTGATCGTGTTAGGCAAGTCACGTTCGAGACGAGCCGCCGACGACGCGGTCACTGCCGTCACCGTAATGGCGAACTTGGTCTCAAGCTCTGTAGCCCACTGATCGACAAGGTGTGGAGGGCAGAGAATTGAGAAACGGTCGATCTCGCCCCGATCAATATACTCGCGAAGGATAAGGCCGGCCTCGATGGTCTTGCCGACGCCAACATCATCGGCGATCAAGAGGCGTGCCGTTTCCTGTCGCAGCGCCATCATCAACGGCGCTAGCTGATAGGCTCGCGGTTCGAAGTTTATCCGCCCGGCGCCACGAAACGGGCCTGCCCCACGACGCAGCGAAAGTCTGAGAGCGTCCCGCATGAGCTGCGCCGCTTCGCGTCCGCCCACGTGCCCAATTTCCGGAGCGTCGAAAGATGCGTACCGGATCGGCTCCGCCTCGAGCTCCGGGATTACGGTTTCAGCCTCATGTTCCGATCCCGTCAAGGGGCGGATCCGCAACGAGTCACCGCTGCTCAGGACGATCCATTCTCTGCCCCGCGCATGGACCAGTTCCCCTGGCGCAAAATTCGTCGCGGTACTCATGACGGCTTGCCTCCGAGCGCAATGGCAAGCTTGGAAATCGATTCCTGGCGAGCGGCGATGTCGGCCGGCAAAAGGAAAAGTTCGATCCCTTTTTCGGCAAGATTGTCGCTTAGCGTGGCGGGAGCGCTCCCCTGCTCGGCAGCGGCAACCCTCGCCACACGCCAGATCATTGTGAGCCGGTAACCGCCAATCTCAATGGGTTCTGCGTCAGGCGGAGGGCAACCTTCCAGAGGCGTTTGCAACTGTGAGGTGGGGGCGGAATAGCGCATCTCAGCGAAAGAAAGCCGGATGAGCATCTGCAGCACGGGTTCACGCCGACGATCGATCAATTCATGATCGGGCTGATTGAAGTAGGACAACAAACAGCGATAGCAGCCCGCTACGCAGTGAGAGTCCTCAACATTCTCGAGTGCCTTCGGTCCATTGACCGCGGCGGCTGAGAGGCTCCCGGAAGCATAGTGCATTATCTCGAGCGCCTTCTTCGCGACGGCGCGAAAGGCACTGCCATCCTCAACCAACCTGGACAAGACCCCGGCGCCGCCCTCTGCAGCCTCGTAAAATAACAGCGCTCGGCGATCCTTTCTTGATGGGGTCGGCTCCCCCTGGATTTCGCCTTCTTCCAGCTGGTAGATGGCCTCGATACCACGGGCAAAGGCATGCTGAATCGTAGCAATTATTGCCTCCGCTTCGTCGCTAGCATCGGCTAACCAAGGAGCAGGAAACCGAATGAGCAACGCGTTCTTCCGGTCCTCAACAACCGGGGTGATGGGTTGCCGACTATTGATCGGCGATCCTTCTTCCGCGTCCTTCGCTCGGCTAGCGCTTGCCCAATAGCCGCTCTTCGGATCGATTAAAAACCCGATCTCATTGATGTCCTTGCGGCGGCGGAGTCCCCGATTGATACGACGGACCTGTGCTGCAGGTGCAAATTCCGCCGAGAACAAATGCCCCTCTGAATCTTCAAACACCCGGGATCTGACGTCGCTCGCGTCTCGAAAGGAGAAGGTAGTCTGAAGTTCATAGCCTTGGCGACGGCGTTCCTCGTCGTTGGCAGTTATCCGCTCTACCTGACGCGTACCGACATTCTCGATTCGATGAAGCTGCTTCGTTATGTTCGATTTATTTAGAGCGCTGTTACATACGTGGCAGCGTTCTGGCGGCTCCCCGTCATGGGCGGCACCGCAAGCCGCACAAATTGCCGTGCTGAATGTCGGGAGCAATCCATCTTGCCCGCCACCAACGTCCTTCAACAGGGCGCGATCGACCCGATAGGCACGCCCCTCGTGATAGACAAGGCTGCCTGGCCCGAATTCGGCGATCGCCAGAAAACGTGCACGCTGAATATACCGCTGACCTTTTCCGCCCTGATCACCTGGCACGAATGCCATAATGGGAAGTCGCGGGAAATTATAGCCAGGTAAGAAGCCTTCCGTTGCCAGATATCGGTAGACGTAGAAATCAGAGCCTTGGCCCTCCGCCCCTCGTAGCAAAAGCTTGATCTGGGTGTTTCCAGCCGCTTGCCGTGTCTCCGCGGCACGGCGTTCCTGCGGTGAGATCGAATAGTCCTTTAAAGTACGTGCCGCGTCCTCTACCTGCCGTTCGGCCGCAGCCAACAAATCCCTCCACCGGTTAAAGGTATCCGCAAGGCGTTGAGGCGCGGCAGCAACGACGCTATTTGTATTGGCATCAACACCAACAAACCAATCCGGCGGCGTGGCGCCATAGTCATCAGCGACAGCCGACAGAACAGCCGCCACGCGCTTTGCACCGGCACTCTTTGCCTCATCAGCAGACACTCGGTTCCACTGATGCGGCAAGAGAGGCTTGCCGGAGACCGTCATGTCGAGGTTATCGGCGATCGAAGCCGACAATGCCGCTCCGCTGGCAGCCAGCCACTCCGCGTGAAGATGGCTTTCGACAAGTTCAGGATTTTTCAGATCGATGGACGGCGGGAGCACCACGCCATCGACCATCGCGCTTGGCCGCTGGAAGAAGTATTGGTCATGCGGACTTTGTGCCGCGCAATACGTGACGATCAAGGCTGCCTGGCCGCTGCGACCCGCGCGCCCTCCGCGCTGAGCGTAGTTTGCTGGCGTTGGGGGTACATTCCGCATGTAAACGACGTTCATCGCGGAGATATCGACGCCGAGCTCCATGGTTGGCGAGCAAAACAAGGTTGGCAGGAAACGGCTATCTTCTCGAAGCTCCTTCAGTCGTTCGGCTTGGTCGATCAGAAGTTTCTGGTCATCTGCGCCATAACGAAAGCGAGCCTCGCGGATCTCTCGTAGATCGCCCTCAACCTGAGCCGTATGCTCTCGGCCTTCGAAGCCAAAGATTGCCTCGCCGCCGTCGGCCAGAAGCGTTGCGATATGTCCGTACAGACCGCGGAAAAATGGATTGTCTCGATCCGGAGTTTGATTTGCAGATAGCGCAAAGGCGATCGATGACGGCACAAGACGCCAACCATCTCCGCCAACAGGAGAGACGACCTGTGTCGCCAGCCCGTAACGACTTGCCGCCTTCAACAATCCTTCCACGATTTCCGTGATCTGCTTGCCGGTTGGCCGTCTGCCACCGAAGGTCATCGACCGAAATTGCCGGCCGACCGTACTGGTCGGGCTGCCTCGAAGAATCAACTCTTCGTCCTTTGGGGACATCTCACGTCGGGTGGGCGGCTTCGGCATGAACACCGGGGCGGCCAGGAAGCGCTCCTCGTCCAATATCCATGGGGCTTTGATCACGCTCCGCATTCGACCGGCGAGGCTTTCGATCTTCAGTCGATCCAGCGCATCACATTCGACCGCCAAGCCCTTGCGCATCACGTCCAGCAGCACCCGAAGCGCCGCCTGACGTTCGAGAGCTGAAGCCGCTCGCAACAGCGGGTAGTTTTCAAATTCCTTGTCGTCATGCGCGAGGTCATCGAGGGAAATGTAGCGTGCCTCGATCAATCCAAGCTGCTCGAGGTTGGGATTCGTGTAACGCCACCCCCGCCGTTGATCGATCCAGAATCGATGCGTCAGCGATTCACGGATCACCTTTTCGGCGGCCAGCAGATTGGCCCCCTTAAGATCCGGCTCCACCAACCACTCGGTTCGCCGAGATACATTGGATGCCACGAAGCCCAACATGCGCTGGATCGCCTTCCCGACCTCGTCCTCTTGCAACCCTTCGTCACCGGCTTCCGAAACTGCGGCCAGGACTGCGCCCCGAAGCAGCGTGACGAATAGAAAGTCGTTGAAATGCCCGGCCTGAAGGGCGGCATCCTGTCGGTTGTCAGTGAAGGCCAAGAGCTTGCGCGTCGTCGCCGCGATGGAGTTTTCCGTATCGCTCATCCAGCGGAGGATGGCCGCGATGATTATGGTTGTCGCCGAACTGCGCCCCTCGGCGCTCAAGGCGGCGAGCCGGTTGATGTCGCGGGTTGAATCGCTGTGGTGCTCACCGCATGCCGGACAAAATTTGAACTTACCCGGCATGAACCAGGCTCGTTGGCCACCATTGCCGCAGGTACCGTCCGGAAGCACCGATACAAGCTCAGCCCTCGTCTTGCGGTATGTCGCTTTTAACCGCAATTCCCCCGATTTTGTTTCTTCAAGCCAAGCCTCGGGATAGTCCTCGTCCCGACCCTGGAACGTGAACTCACCATCGACGGGCTCGGGCATGAGGAAGCCCCAGCGCTCAACGATGCCCTCAGGCTCTTCGTCGTCGTTGAGAGGGACATCATCGATCTCACGCTTCTCAAATGACTTTACGCCATTGTCGTCGACCAGCGTGACGGGGTGGTTTTCCTGCCCGCACCGTCGGCAGAAATGAGCGCTATATAGCCTTTTTGCCGGATTTTCCGGATCGAAGATTTGTCCATCAAATGTGACCGTGCGCGAACCCGAGGGATCGAGGGTCGTGTACAGACGACCTGCGCCTGAAATAAATTGATGTAGCTTAAACGCGAAAAGAGGCTCGTCACCGCCGTCGCTACAGCCTCGGAGTTTCTCCGGTAAGCTAAACGCCAGTAGCGCGTTTTTTAATGCCAGCTCGCACGTCTCGACCGCTTCGCCGGATTCACCAGATAGTAGGACCGCCGCAGCCTTTAGCGACAGCGAGCGCGCCCGCCGCGGCTTCTGGTCTACATCTCGAAGGCCGAGCCTGGTCTCTACCCAGATAGCAAGATCATCACGAGCGATCTCACCATTTGATTTACCGTCATAAGGCGCACCTGAAGCCGCGCTGACTACAGCGTCACTCAGTCGAGATAGCCCTCTGTCAGCGGATCGATCTGGATCCGTCGCGCGGCGCAAGGTTTCTGTAACGATCGCGTCTCGGCCGATGTTTGTCCCAAATAAGCGGGACGCGACATCAGCAACAACCTGGTTGCGATCTTCTTCGCCGCCTTCGCTGGCCATTGTTGCCGATGTGCCAATGCAAATCGGCGGATGTTGGGGATCGCCCACACGCGCCCGCAGGCGGCGCATCAGCATCGCAACATCTGCCCCTTGGCGCCCTCGGTACGTATGTAGTTCATCAAGAACAATGAACCGAAGGCCGCTACAATTTTCCACGACACGTCGGTCAAGATCTGACTGCCGCGTCATCAGAAGCTCAAGCATCATAAAATTGGTGAGCAGAATATCCGGCGGATTGTTCTTTATCCGCTCGCGTTCCTCGGAATTCTCCTGGCCGGTGTATCGAGCGAAGGTCACGGGCACTGGATGGTTCTGATCTGCGAGAAATTTCTTCAGTTCCTCAAGCTGACTATTGGCCAAGGCGTTCATCGGATAGATGACTACCGCTCGGGTCCGAGCAGCCTCGCCAGCCCGCTTCGCCTTAACAACCGCATCAACAATCGGAATGAAGAAGCAAAGAGACTTACCCGAACCGGTGCCGGTCGTGACGACGAAGCTCTTTCCGTCCAGAGCAAGGCCGATTGCCTGCTCCTGGTGGCGGCGCAACTTCAGAGTCTGGTCGGAGGCGTCGGCAGCGGCGCGTGAGTCCCGGAATATCTCAGCGCAATCATCGATCAGCCCTTTTGGGCCAACAAGGCTTAGGACCGAGCCGCCACCTTCATAGTGAGGATTCAGCTGAAGCATAGGTTCAGGCCAGAAACGGCGCCCGGCGTAGAGATCGGTCACCTTCTCCAAAATTTCCGACGAACGTATCCGCGTAAAGGAACGGGCAAATCCAGTATATTGCGCCAATAGGCTCTTGTTCAGAGAAAATACGTCCACGGGCTTATTGCCTCCCCCAAGTCTTAAGCCTGTATTCACAGAGCATTTTCTTTTTCTTTAAACCGCGGCGCGCTTGGCAGCTAGCTCCGCTCGTCATTTGATGGCTAAAATATCTTGCCGGAGCAACTGGCTCGTCTGCCCTCCACAACTCAACGGTGGAAATGACACCGCTCATTGGTCCGACCTCGCTGAGGCGGCATGGGGCATCAGGAATTCGGCTATGTCACCTACGACGTTAGCGAGATCGCCCGGATCGTGCGCAACGTCTTTGACGAAGGCGCGCCATTGCCGCTGCTTCTGCTCGTCCGCAGCGAAAGCCGATGTCAACGCATCAGGCAGGCCTTCAGGAATCGGCGTCTCGCGTCGCGCGAAGGTCGCCGCGATCGCGCGTGCCAGCCTATCGTTGCCAAAGGTGAAGGAGCGGCTGAGAATCCAGATGTCGTAGAAGTCCTTCATCCGGCTATTCGCCCGCCCCAGCGCCACCATCGCCTGGAATTTCTCGGCAATGACGGTTTCCCGCGCGTAGCCACGCAGCCGGGGCATGGGAAAGTCCAGCATGGAAGGATAGTCCAGCTCTTCGGCGCCAGGCTCCACCGCATCGCCAAAGCCGATGTCGATCGTCAGACTGATCCGGGCGCCGCCGATCGATGCTGTTGTCCGCAGTCGCAGGCCGCCATACTCCAGTTCCTCGCGGATTCGATCTACACGGAGCGCATCGACGTCGAACTCCACGCCGTCGGCAGCACCCTGCGCGAGGATCTCCCGAAAAGTCGCCAGCATCGGCTCCGCGCTCGGATCGCCGAAGCCCAGCAGATCAAGGTCACGCGTGCCGCGGTGCGGGTCATCGAACCAACTCATCATCAGCATCGCGCCCTTCAGCACGAAGCGGTCGGCGTGGGGTGACTGGCTGAGCCGGAAGAGCAGCCGCTCCAGCGCGAAGCGGGTCAGGACAAGATCGAAGGTCTGGCCGCTCGCCTTGGAGACCTGCAGCAGGCGGGCGCGAACCGAGGCGCCGATATTCTTGATCTCCTTAGCCATTAGCGGTCAGCGCCTCGAGATAGGGCCGAATGACCGTGGCGACCGTTCCTCGCTCAGCCTGCCTGGCAATCTCGCCCGGCGTCGTCTTGCGCTGGCGCAGCGCTTCCTGAAGGCCTTCGATCGCCACGGACAGGCCAATCTTGTTCCGATATCGGAAGCAATCGGCGAGCGTCTTTGCGACGCCGAAGACCTTCACGGCCACCCCCTCGACAGCGTGCGTTTCAACACCCTCCGTCAGTAGACGATCTGTAAAACGTACCAGCCGAATAGGCGTGCCTTCGGGTTTCGGGGACCAGTCCTTCTGACCCACGGCGAGCCAAACCTGCCTCGGGAGCTGATCCGTCAGACCATGAAAAGCCAGGGCCGAAACGAGGCAAACCACGCCTTTGGGGACCCGTTTGGCGGCCTCTGCGAGACTGTGGTGGACGTCGAGGGGCGCATCGGAAAGTTGATAAAGTCCTCGCGCGAGCCGAAGCACCTCGCCGTCGCGTTCCATGCGGCTCATAGTGGCGGCCGTTACGCCCGCCTCGCGCAGCTCCGCCAGGCGCGAAATTCCGCGCGCGGTCAGTACGGTATGGGCAATCTGGCGTTGGGACATGGATGTTGGCACGATACGGAAACTCGGAACATAGGAGCTATTATCCGAGGATTTGTATCATTCTTCGTATGGCGAGGAAAGGTGCCAGATCAAAGAGGCTGTCGCAGTTCGAGCCAAACCGTTGGAGGCAGGAAGCGATGACACCTCACGTCATCTTCGTGCTACATTAAAGAGGATAACGTCGCACGAAGATATCGGATGCCTACACCACACTACCCATCTGTCGGGGTCAGACGCGCTTTGCGCAAGCTGGGGGCCGACCTACGGGATGCCCGCCGGCGACGTCGCTTGCCGATGGCGGTCGTCGCGGAGCGCGCATTCACATCCCGATCCACACTCCAACGCGTCGAAGCTGGCGATACCGGCGTGAGTATCGGCATCTATGCCGCAGTCATGCATGCTCTTGGCTTTCTTGCTCATCTGCAGGAAATCGCTGACATCAGCCGTGATCCTGTGGGGCAAGTTTTGGCCAGCGGAGATCTGCCGAAACGCGTTCGCCTCAAACGGACACCGAGACCAAAGAGCGACGACTGATCTTCGAATAACCTGCAACATCCGCACCGGGAGGGGAACGCCTTCCCCTGCGTCCGAGCCCTGCGGTCTCGGACGACCCCTTCTGCGGGGTCTCCCCGCAACGCCCCCTTGAGAGTGAGAGTGCGGACCGATTTTCGTGACGGGTGAATAGGTGGGAGAGGCTCCCGCGCCCGTCGTGGAGATTGGTCCCATGAACATGCAAGTTCTCGATGCGCGCCGCGACACGACCGGCGGTTACAAGGTGGATGTCAGCCGCGGCGAGCGGGTCGGCCGCGTCTCGTCTGAATGGTTCTCGCGCCCGGCCGACGAGCGATATCTGTCGCTGTCCGAGTTGGCACATTCCGTTCGCGACCGCGCCGACCACAGCCAGACGCGCGTCGTGGAGAGCGCGCTCATCCATGTCGAGGCGAACCGCAGCGACCCGGAACGGCTGGCGTTGATCCTGCCGGGCACGGATTCGCCCATCGCTCCGACCCATTGGAGCTTCGGTCAGCTCGCCAGCCTGGTCGGCGCGCCGGCAGCCTATCTGCGTCAGCTTCCCGCGCCGCTCGCCGCGATCAACCTGCAATATGGCCTGACGTCCAATCGGGCGGAGCAGATCAAGACGCTGGAAACCGATAACGGCCGTGTCGAACTGCGCGCCGTCACCGGCCCGGATTACGGCCGCATCTACGATCATGAGCTGGTTGAGGCCGTGCAGCGCATTGCCGGCAACGGTACTGGCGACACACGATGGAAAGTGCCCGGCGTGCTCGACTGGTCGACCGGCATCTACAATCCGCGCGTCGACATCACCAAGGACACCACGACGCTCTTTGCTTCAGACCGCGACGTCTTCCTCTTCCTCGTCGATGACCTGAACCCGATCGAGGCCGGCCGTCTGCCGGACGGCTCGCCGGATCTCTACTTCCGGGGCTTCTACTGCTGGAACTCCGAGGTCGGCGCCAAGACGCTCGGCATGGCGAGCTTCTACCTCCGCGCCGTCTGCCAGAATCGAAATCTCTGGGGCGTGGAGGATTTCGAGGAGATCACCATCCGCCATTCCAAATATGCCGCCAACCGCTTCGCTCATGAGGCGGCGCCAGCGCTGGCGAACTTCGCCAATTCCTCGCCGCTGCCTTTCGTCAACGGCATCAAGGCGGCGCGCGAACGGATCGTGGCGAAGACCGACGAGGATCGCACCGAGTTCCTGCGCCGTCGCGGCTTCTCGAAAGCCGACACCGGCAAGATCATCGACACGGTGCTGTCCGAGGAAGGTCGCCCGCCCGAGAGCATCTTCGATTTCGTGCAGGGCATCACCGCCGTCGCGCGCGACAAGCCCCATCAGGACGCCCGCCTCGACATGGAGGGCAAGGCGAAGAAGCTGCTCGATCGAGCCGCCTGATTTCCGCGAAGCCGGGGATGCGGTTTTCCGTATCTCCGGCTTTGCGCTTCCGTGCCTTTCTGGTTCGCCGGTCCGTTGCGCTGCCCCCTTTAGAGGAAGAGGGCGGCGCTTCGCTTCGTGACGGGTTGGAGGTTGAGAGAGAGTCTCTCGGCCGCCCGTCGTGGAGTATCCCGACATGGCAACCGCCGTTCAGAAGATCGCGTCCCTTGGCGAGCGTCGCGACATCCCCTTCAACAAGCTCATCCTGAGCCAGGCCAACGTCCGCAAGACCAAGGCCGGCGTCTCGATCCCGGAACTGGCCGAGGATATCGGCCACCGCGGTCTTCTTCAGAACCTCAACGTCCGCCCTGTGCTCGACAGCGACGGCGTGGAAACCGGGATCTTCGAGGTCCCGGCCGGCGGTCGCCGGTTCCGGGCGCTCGAATTGCTGGTCAAGGCCAAGCGTCTCGCCAAGACCGCACCAGTGCCCTGCAACGTCCGCGACGCGGCCTCTGCGATCCCGGCCGAGGAAGACAGCCTCGCCGAGAACGTCCACCGCGAAGCACTACATCCGCTCGATCAGTTCAAGGCCTTCCAGGCGCTGATCGGGCGCGGCATCGGCGAGGAGGATATCGCCGCCCGCTTCTACGTCACCCCGGCCGTGGTCCGTCAGCGCCTGCGGCTCGCCTCGGTCGCCCCGGCGCTGCTCGAGGTCTATGCCGAGGACGGCATCGCGCTTGACCAGCTCATGGCCTTCACGGTGTCGCACGACCATGCGCGGCAGATGGAGGTGTGGGAGACCATCCAGCGATCCTACAGCCGCCAGCCCTATGAGATCCGCCGCATGCTGACCGAGGGTGCCGTGCGCGCCTCCGATCGCCGTGCGCAGTTCGTCGGGGTCGAAGCCTATGAGGCGGCCGGCGGCGCAACGCTGCGCGACCTGTTCCAGGTCGACGATGGCGGGTGGCTGCAGGATCCGGCGCTGCTCGACAGCCTCGCCACCGCGAAGCTCGGCGCAGCGGCCGAGGAGATCGCGGCCGAGGGCTGGCGCTGGATCGAAGCCGCGCTGGACTTTCCCTACGGCCACACCACTGGCCTGCGCCGGATCGCGGGCGAACGCCCCGAACTCTCCGCCGGCGAGCAGGCCGCATACGAGGCCCTCACCGAAGAGCTGGATCAGCTCTACGCCGAGCATGACGATGGCGAGGACCTGCCGGAGGCGGTCGATCTGCGGCTCGAGGAAATCGAGACCGCGATCGCCGCCTTCCAGAACCGGTCGACCGTCTACGATCCGGCCGAGATCGCGCGCGCCGGCGCCTTTGTCAGCATCGACAGTTCGGGCCGACTGACCATCGAGCGCGGCTATGTCCGCCCCGAGGACGAGGCGCCCATCGAGCGTGAAACCGGCGGCGAGGGCGAAACCGAAGGCGACGCGCCGGACGCGCGGCCGATGCGGGCGGTCATCACCATCGGCGGCAAGCCCGAACCGGAGGATGAGGAGGACGATGTCATCAAGCCGCTGCCCGAACGCTTGGTCAGCGAACTGACGGCCCACCGCACCCTCGCTCTGCGGGATGCGCTCGCCGGCAACCCGCACGTCGCGATCACGGCGCTGCTGCACAAGCTGGTGCTCGACACTTTCCACCGGACCTCGTCTTCTGGCGGGTGCCTGGAGGTGTCGGTCCGCCACGTCTTCTTCTCCGCCCAGGCCGCCGACCTGAAGGACAGCACGTCCGCCAAGTCGGTGGCGGAACGGCAGGAAGGCTGGGAGGCCGACATCCCGCAGGACGAGGATGTCCTGTGGGACTGGCTGGTCGATCTCGACGACGCTAGTCGGACCGCCCTGCTGGCGCATTGCGTCTCCTACGGCGTCAATGCGCTCTCCGAGAAGGTCGATCGTTATGGCGGCTCCGGCATCTCTCAGCACGGACTCGAACGTCGCCTGGAGCAAGCCGACCGGATCGCGCGCGCCGTCGGTCTCGACATGGCGGACGCGGGATGGCGCCCGACCGTCGACAACTATCTCAGCCGGGTGACCAAGCCCCGCATCCTCGAAGCGGTACGGGAAGCCAAGGGCGAAGCGTCGGCGCAGCTCATCGACCACCTGAAGAAGGGTGACATGGCCAAGGAAGCCGAGCGTCTGCTGGCCGACACCGACTGGCTTCCCGAGCCGCTTCGACTTGCTGACCTCGCAGGCGATCCTGCACCGGACGCCGTCGCTGGGATGGACGACGGCGCCGAGCTGCCGGACTTTCTCAGCGCCGACGAGGAAGCGCCCCCTGCAGACGGCGAGGACGACGAACGTCACCTCATCGCCGCCGAATGATGGGCTTGCGGGGCGGTTTCGGCCGCCCCGCACCTTCCTTCATGCCCGCGCCAGAGTGAGAGGACGGCCGGGACGGGTTCGAGCCGGTCCGGTCGAGAGAGAGCGCCGCCGGTTCGTCCCGATCCGCTCTCCGAGGTCCTTCCGATGACGACGATCCCTGTATCCGCGGCAGCTCCGCTCGCCGCGCCGCTTCCCCTCGGCCATCTCCCCGATCCTTCTGCCGCGATTTTCCAAGCCGCGCAGCTACTGCTTCCTCATCTCGAATTCGGCCAGCGCATCGATGCGCCGATCCTGCGCACCGCCATGGAGGCGGCGTTTGGCGCCTCCGACACGACGGGCGCCTGGGACTGGAAGTCCGCCTACGAGGCTTGCGAAGTCGCGACGGTCCTGTTCCTCCGCAAATACGGAAACGCGCTTTTACGCAAAGCCGGGTCTCCGGCTGCTGCCCTGCCGATGCTGGTGAAGATCGCCAGCCTTCTTCCCACCCACACGCGGCGATCGGAGGAAAGCCAGTCCTTCCAGCAGTTCTCGACGCCACTCCCGCTCGGCGTCGCCGCGCTAACCGCTGCGGCTATCACACCAGCCGATCGCGTGCTGGAGCCGTCCGCCGGCACGGGCCTTCTCGCTGTCCTGGCGGAGATCGCCGGGGGCGCGCTCGTCCTGAACGAGCTGGCCGACACCCGGGCCGATCTTCTGTCCCACCTCTTTCCGGCCATTCCCGTCACCCGCTTCGACGCAGCCCAGATCGACGATCATCTCGACGCGGGCATCGTGCCCAGCGTCATCCTGATGAACCCGCCGTTCTCGGTGATGGCGAACGTGACGGGCCGGATGGCCGACGCCGCCTATCGCCATGTCGCCTCGGCGCTTGCTCGCCTGGCCGACGGCGGCCGCTTGGTGACGATCACCGGGGCGAGCCTCGCGCCCGACGCGCCGGCATGGCGAGCAGCATTCTCCCGCCTGCAGGAACAGGGTCGGATCGTCTTCACCGCCGCGATCGACGGGGCCGTCTATGCCAAGCACGGCACGACCATCGACACCCGCCTGACCGTCATCGACAAGGCCCCGGCCGATGATGCAGCAGTGTTTCCGGCTCCGCCTGGCGTCGCGCCCGACGTTGCGACGCTCATCGGCTGGATCGGCGAACACGTCCCCGCGCGGCTGCCTATCGATCCGGCCGTGGCCGTCGCCACGGCTTCGTCTGCGCAGGCTCCGCGGACCGTTCGCGGCTACGTCACCCGCGCCGCCGCCTCATCGCCGGCCCGCGTCGTCGCCGAGCCCGAGGGTGTCGAACTCGCCTATGACACCGTGGACTGGACGCCCGCCGAAGATGGTCGGATCACCGACGCGATCTATGAAGAATACGGATTGCAGGCGATCCGTATTCCCGGCGCTCAGGCTCATCCGACCAAGCTCGTCCAATCGGTGGCGATGGCCTCGGTCGCGCCGCCGAAGCCGAGCTATCGACCCCGACTGCCCGCCAACATCGTCACTGACGGTCTTCTCTCCGACGCGCAGCTCGAAACCGTCATCTACGCCGGCGAGGCGCATTCCGACTTCCTCGCAGGCTCGTGGACGCTCGACGAGACTTTCGACATGGTCTCGGCGGCGCCCGACGATGCGCCCAACGCCGTGCGCTTCCGGCGAGGTTTCATGCTCGGTGACGGGACCGGCGCCGGCAAGGGCCGCCAGTCGGCCGGCATCATCCTCGACAATTGGATGCAGGGCCGTCGCAAGGCTGTGTGGATCTCCAAATCCGACAAGTTACTGGAGGACGCGCAGCGCGACTGGTCGGCCCTCGGCATGGAGCGTTTGCTGGTCACGCCACTGTCGCGCTTCCCGCAGGGCAAGGACATCCGCCTGTCGGAGGGTGTCCTATTCTCCACCTACGCCACGCTACGGTCCGACGATCGCGGCGAGCGGCTTTCCCGCGTCAAGCAGATCGTCGAATGGTTGGGCTCCGATTTCGATGGAGTGATCATCTTCGACGAGAGCCACGCCATGCAGAACGCCGCAGGCGGCAGGGGCGAACGCGGCGATGTCGCTGCTTCGCAGCAGGGCCGTGCGGGCCTGCGCCTCCAGCACGCCCTGCCGAACGCGCGCATCGTCTATGTCTCGGCGACCGGCGCGACCACGGTCCACAATCTCGCCTATGCCCAGCGCCTCGGCCTCTGGGGCGGCGAGGATTTCCCGTTCTCGACCCGCGCCGAATTCGTCGAGGCGATAGAAGACGGCGGCGTCGCGGCGATGGAAGTGCTGGCCCGCGACCTGCGCTCGCTCGGGCTTTACACGGCACGGTCGCTCTCCTACGACGGCGTCGAATACGAGCTGGTCGAACACCAGCTTACGCCCGAGCAGACACGCCTCTATGACGCCTATGCCGGGGCGTTCGCCGTCATCCATAACAATCTCGACGCGGCGATGCAGGCCGCCAACATCACCGGCGACAGCGGAACGCTGAACCGGCAGGCCAAGTCGGCCGCCCGCTCGGCGTTCGAATCCGCCAAGCAGCGCTTCTTCGGCCACCTCCTGACCTCGATGAAGACGCCGACTTTGATCCGCTCGATCGAGCAGGACCTGGCCGAAGGCCATGCCGCCGTGATCCAGATCGTATCGACCGGCGAGGCCCTGATGGAGCGCCGCCTTGCGGAGATCCCGACCGAGGAATGGAACGACGTCCGGGTGGACATCACCCCTCGCGAATACGTTCTGGATTATCTCGCCCATTCCTTCCCGGTGCAGCTCTACGAGCCCTTCACCGACACCGAGGGCAATCTGTCGTCGCGGCCCGTGTTTCGCGACGGTCAACCCGTCGAGAGCCGCGACGCCGTCGCCCGCCGCGACCGTTTGATCGAGACGCTGGCCTCGCTGCCGCCGGTCCCCGGCGCGCTCGACCAGATCGTCCAGCGCTTCGGCACCGATATCGTGGCGGAGGTGACCGGACGCTCGCGCCGCATCGTCCGCAAGATCAGCCCCGGCGGTATCGATCGCCTCGCCGTCGAGAACCGTGCCGGGTCGGCCAACCTCGCCGAGACGCAAGGCTTCATGGACGATCAGAAGCGTATCCTGATCTTCTCCGCCGCCGGCGGCACCGGGCGCAGCTATCACGCCGATCTGTCGGCGCGAAACCAGCGGCTGCGCGTCCACTATCTCCTGGAGCCGGGCTGGAAGGCCGACGCCGCCATTCAGGGCCTGGGCCGCACCAACCGGACCAACCAGGCGCAGCCGCCGCTGTTCCGGCCGATCTCGACGGACGTAAAGGCGGAAAAGCGCTTCCTGTCGACCATCGCCCGCCGGCTCGACACCCTGGGTGCGATCACGCGCGGCCAGCGCCAGACGGGCGGCCAAGGGCTGTTCCGGCCCGAGGACAATCTCGAAAGCCACTATGCCCGCGACGCGCTGCGGCAGCTCTATTTGCTGCTGGTGCGGGGCAAGGTGGACGGCTGCTCGCTCCAGATGTTCGAGGACGCCACCGGCCTGTCGCTCACCGATTCCACCGGCATCAAGGACGAGCTGCCGCCAATCACCACCTTCCTCAACCGGCTGCTGGCGCTGACCATCGAACTGCAGGGCGTCCTATTCACGGCGTTCGAGCGGTTGCTGAACGCCAAGATCGAAGGCGCCATCGCGTCGGGCAGCTATGACGTCGGGCTGGAGACCCTGCAGGCCGAGAGCTTCATCGTCACCGATCGCCGGACCATCCATGTCCATCCCAGCACCGGGGCGGAAGCCAGGCTGCTGACCATCACCCAACGCCAGCGCAACCGGCCGGTGACGCTGGCCGAGGCGCTCGACCATCTCGACGACTCACGCGCGAGGCTGTTGGTCAACGAGCGCTCGGGTCGCACCGCCGTGCGGATCCCGACCACCAGCATCATGCTGGACGATGGCGAGATCGAACGCCGTGTCCGGCTGATCCGGCCGATGGAGGCGCACAACGTCCCCATCAAGATGATGGACGAGACCCATTGGGTCGAGGCCGATCGGGCGAGCTTCATCGCGGCGTGGGATGCTGAGTTGGCCGAGGTGCCGGAATATGCCGACAGCACCATCCACATCGTCAGCGGGCTGTTGCTGCCGATTTGGAAGCGACTGCCGAACGAGTCAACGCGGGTGTATCGGCTCCAGACCGACGACGGCGAGCGCATCGTCGGCCGCCGGGTCTCCCCCGCCTGGGTCGCCGGCGCGCTCGCCACCGGCACATCGACCCTGACGCCCGACGACGCCTTCGCGGCGCTGATGGATGGCAAGACCATCCTCGACCTTTCCGATGGGCTTCAGCTCCGCCGCGTCCGGGTCATGGGCGCCAACCGCATCGAGCTGTCCGGCTTCACCGACGCCATGCGCGATCGTCTGCGTGCCTATGGCCTGTTTCACGAGATCATCTCCTGGAAGCTTCGGATGTTCGTGCCGACCGATGCGACCGGCACCGCGATCCTGGCCAAGGTGCTGGAGCGCTATCCGGTCGAGCGCATTGGCGAGCGGGAGGCAGCGTGATGGCACGGCACGATGCCTCCGAGTTGGCGATCCGTCTTGGCCGACAGGCCGAGGTGGTGTGCCGCCATTACCTGACCTCCGGCCATCGCGAGGGCCGCTACTGGCTGGTCGGCGATGTGCGCAATACGCCGGGCCGCTCGATGTTCGTGCGGCTGAAGGGCGGCGAAACCGGCAAGGGCGCCGCCGGCAAATGGACCGACGCCGCCACCGGCGAGCATGGCGATCTCCTCGATGTCATCCGCGAAACCTGCGGCCTGGTCGACTTCAAGGACGTCGCCGATGAGGCGCGCACCTTCCTGTCGATGCCACATCCCGAACCGGACCGTCCGCATGGTGGCGAGCGCAAGTCACCGGCGCCATCAGGGTCACCGGAAGCGGCACGGCGGCTCTTTGCTATGGCGCAGCCGATTTCGGGCACACTCGTAAAGACGTATCTCCGCACACGCGGCATTACGGAGTTGCACGGAACCGGAAGCCTTCGCTTCCATCCCCGCTGCTATTACCGGCCCGACGAATATTCCCCGACCGAGACCTGGCCGGCGATGATTGCATCGGTCACCGATCTCGACGGGCGTCAGACCGGCGTGCATCGCACCTGGCTCACTCCCGACGGCTCGGACAAGGCTCCGATCGACACGCCGAGACGGGCGATGGGCGACCTCCTCGGGCATGCCGTTCGCTTCGGCGTGGCGGGCGAGGTGATGGCGGCGGGCGAAGGTATCGAGACGATGTTGTCGCTCAGGATGGCGTTGCCCAACATGCCGATGGCGGCGGCGCTCTCGGCGGCACATCTCTCGGCCATCCTGTTCCCCGACACGCTGCGCCGGCTCTACATCGCCCGCGACAACGATCCGGCCGGCGTCGGTGCGATGGCGACGTTGATCGAACGCGCGAACGCGGCCGGGATCGAGGCGGTCGTGGTGTCGCCAAGCCTGGGTGACTTCAACGAGGATCTCCGCTTTGCTGGTCTGGACAACCTCCGGGCAGCGATCCGGGTGCAGATCGCGCCACAGGACGTCGCACGCTTCATGCAGCTTGCGGCATAGGCTGACAGGAGAATGCAGGCGGCGGGAGCGCCGTCGCCGGCATCGCTCGGATGATCTTGATGTCGGAGAGAACCGCGCCCTCGGCCTTCGAGAGGGCGATCGGCCAGCAAACGGCCCGGACCCGCAATGCCTACGGCGGACTATTTTCCGGCGCGGCCGCAGGCCGCTTTCCATCGCGAGGCAAAATAGCCCGCCTTCGTCATCCTCCGCTGTGCTCCGGCCCTCCGCTTCGCTGCGGATGCAGGTCTGGCCCGCCCGCCGGCTTTCGTCGCCATGAAGGCCGCGAGGGTCGCGGTCGAACCGACGGAGCATCCCAATGAGCGAGCACGACGACTACGAACCGCAGCACGCCTCTTCACCCACCGACCATGTCCTCAGCGAACTCCAGCTTTACGGCTACCGTCCCTTCACGGATGAACCCGATCCACGACCGCTTCCGGAGGGCGACCATGTCGCCGGCGCCATCGCCGACATCTTCGACGCCCTGATCGCCACCCTGGAGGACACTCGCCTCGAGCCCGACCTTGACGATCTCCTCTGGTCGACAGTCAACGTCTTCCACCGGGCTACCGACCGGATCGAGCGCGAGCTGGACGACAACGAGCAGGCGCAGCGCCGCGGCCAGCGCGAACAGGATGGCAGCGAAGTGAAGGCCGTCGAGCTGGAACGCCTGACGGCCGAGGGCCAGACCATGATCGAACGCCGCAACGCCTTCGAGCTGATGCGCGACCAGGCCGCCGAACATTATGAGCGCCACACCGGCTCGAACTGGCGACCGCGCAGCGGGTCGATGGTCAACCATCGCAACCTGACCTCCGCGATGATCGACAGCAGGGACTTCCTCGCCGCGAAGAAGCGCGCGGACAATCAGGTGCTGCTCCCCGCCGGTCCGAAGATCGCCTTCACCGGCGGGCTCGACTTCAACGATCACCACCTGATCTGGGCCAAGCTCGATCAGGTCCACGCCAAACATCCCGACATGGTGCTGCTGCATGGCAAGTCGCCGAAGGGCGCCGAGAAGATCGCGGCCAAATGGGCCGACGCCCGCAAGGTGCCGCAGGTCGGCTTCGCCCCCGACTGGACGAAACACGCCAAGGCCGCACCGTTCAAGCGCAACGATCAGATGCTGGACGTCCTGCCGATCGGGGTCATCGTCTTCCCCGGCACCGGCATCCAGGACAACCTCGCCGACAAGGCGAAGAAGCTCGGCATCCCGCTGTTTGACTTCCGCCCGAAGGGAGGCGGCGCGTAAGCGCCCCTCTCACAACATCGCGGGCCGGAACAGCGATCTGCGGCTGATGACCTTGCCGGACACCACGAACACGCCATCGCCGGTGTAGTGCAGCGTCTCGGGATGTTTTGGCGATGCGGCGACATGCGCGTTCACCACTTCGAAGATGAAGAAATTGTACTTCTCGACCAACGCATCGTCGTAAAGGCGGCATTCGAAGTTGGCATGGCATTCGCCGATCAGCGGCGCATCGACCTCGCTCGCAACTTCCGCCGAGAAATTGAACTTGGCATTCTTGTCGATCTCGGCCCCTGAGATGTTGCCGATCCCGACCACGGTATCGGTCAGCGCCGTCGTCGGCAGGTTGATCACGCATTCCCGGCTTTCGCGGATCATGCGGTGGCTGTGATTACCGCCGGAGATCATCAGGCCGACAAGCGACGGCGAAAACTCCAGGATCGTGTGCCAGCCAAGCGTCATGATGTTGGTCGCGCCCTTCCACTTTGACGACACCAGCACGATCGGGCCCGGCTCCAGATAGCGCCGGACCTGGCTGACGGGGAAATCGGACTTCTTGGGAAGCTTCGGCACGGGCGTTCTCTTCGGCTGTTGCGCTTTGCATGACCATACCGGCCCGTGTCGGCAGCATCACGACTGGGAGTACGGCGGCGATGCTAGGGCGTGAAAGCATTGAACGGGAAATTCCATTGTGGCCCCGGTCATGGCGGAAAACCATCTCCCGCTTCCATTGCGCTGATCCTTGGTCCAGCCGCTGGCCTGACGCCTTCAACCCGTAAAGGGTCGGCTATGCGAGCATGCCGCCGCTCCAGCTTCGCCTTCGCGGTGATTGCGGCCATCGGCCGGACACATCGGGCGCCTGTCGCGCGGGAGATGGTCTCCCGCCTCCAAGACAGGAGCCGGTCACATGTCCCTCAAGCAAGCTCACGCCTTCGCCTTCAGCCTCGCCACCACCCTCATGGTCTCGATCGTCATCTTCCAGGCCGGCGATGGCACCATCGGCGTCATGCCCGCCGGCGAATATGACGGCGAAGCCGCCGCCATCGTTCACGAGGTCGATCCCTTCGCCCGCTGATCGCGGGCAAGGCGTCACGGCAGCAAGCGGAGATCCGACTGGATTTCCGCTCCCGCCCCGCCTTCTCTTCGGCTATAATGTTGTCGCGCCGTGGTGGTGGTGGAGGCGCAACCGTCAGACCTTTTTCTCACGGAGACCACCATCATGATCTTCATCGGCATCCTCTCCAGCATCGCGGCGATCGGCGCTCTGTGCTGGCTGCTGTTCACACTGGCCGTCTTCGCGCTGCCGTTCTTTGCAGGCGTCAGCGCCGGGACATGGGCCTATCAGACCGGCGCCGGATGGCTCGGCGCGATCATCGTCGGCCTTGTCGCCGCCGCACTGACGCTCGGCCTCGGGCAGTTCCTGCTCGCCTTCATCCGTCCGCTCTGGATGCGCCTCGCGATCGCACTCGCCTTCGTCGCGCCGGCGGCGCTCGCCGGCTACCACGCAACGCATGGCATCGTGAAACACACCATGCCCTCCGACACCTGGCAGATCATCTTCTCCGTCATCGGCGCAATCGCCGTTGGCGCCACGGCGCTGATCCGGGTGACAGCGATGGCCGCGCCCGGGCCAACCGGGCAGAACGTCGCGCGCGCCTGACATCGTTGCAGGCGGCGGCAGGACGGCGGGTTGATGTCTTACGTGTCGCGCTCCTCGTCGGCCGGGTTGTTTGCAATCGCGTTGATCGATCGACGGCTAACCCAACCGACACGCCATTACCTCGGTGACGGTGCTGGGCGCAGCGCCGTGACCGCACGCCCGACGGTGCGATGGCCGACATGGTGCGATCTCGTGGGCGGGGGCAGCAGTCCACAGGACTTCGAGTCTGGCGAAGCCGGGCGACGTCGCGATGTCTCATGTGGCCACGGTCATATCGGTCCAGGATGGTCGCCACGTTCTCCTGAGATGCGTCTCTGTCAGGTCGACCGCTCCAAAACGGCCTCTTCAATGGGCTGATCTGGCCGAAGGTCGGCTGCGCCTCGATCGCCTATGCCGCAACAGCGCCGTCGAAACTTTCTTCCCCTGCCGGAACCCACCCCACGCGGCAAGCCACGCGGGGACCCCGGATTGCCGTCATTCCTCGCGAGCCAAGAAAGCCCCTCCTTTGCTGTCAGGCCCCTGCGGGGTGCGCCGTCAATCGCCTCCGGCCTGTCGATCGCCATCGAGGCCGCAATGGTGCGGGCTCGGATCAGAGTTCAAGGAGAACTACCATGGCGACCATCGGCACCTTCAAGAAGACCGGCAACAACGAGTTCACCGGCGAAATCGTCACCCTCAGCCTGCAGACCAAGAACGTCCGCATCGTCCCCGAGGCCCGCGCCACCGGCGAGAACGCCCCCAGCCACCGCGTCTTCGTCGGTCGCGCCGAGATCGGCGCCGCCTGGTCCAAGACCTCCAACGAGGGGCGCGCCTATCTGGGCCTGAAGCTCGACGATCCCAGCTTCAACGCTCCGATCTACGCCAACCTCTTCGACGACGAGGAAGGCGAAGGCTTCAGCCTCATCTGGTCCCGCCCGAACCGCCGCAACGGCGACTGAGGTCGGCGCGACGCCCCGCCCGGAAAATCCGGGCGGGGCCAAACGCTTGCGCGCACCGAATCAGTTTCCGGCAAAAGGGGCGCGATCGGATTTCAGAAGGCAGTATCAGGTAGCGTCAGCCGACTAGAACGACTATTATAGTCGTAGTTATAGCGTGTGCGTTCGTGTCGGTGGGAGGTGATCAATGCATGATCACCGCCCAACAATCGCGGGCTGCACGCGCGTTGCTCGGATGGAACCAGGAGACGCTCGCTGACAAGGCCCAGGTATCGCTGACCGCGTTGAAACGCCTCGAATCCTTAAGCGGTCTCGAGGTGTATGAGACCACGCGCGATCAGGTCCGGCGGGCTCTTGAAAGCCACGGCATCCTCCTCCTGACCACCGACCAGGGCGAAGGAGTGATGGTGGTCCGTGGAAAAACCAACAAGCGATAGAGCCCCTTTGACCATTGGTTCGCCCTGGCGTTGTCACTGGCGGCGCGGCTTGCGCTGCGGTGCAACCGGCGAACGGTTAACAAACCCCTCCGGAATGGATAAGAATGATTCTAAGGGACGGTCGTGACCAAGACAGACTTTTTAGATGAGCCGCCAGAGAGCGCAGAGCTCACGACCTATGATCGTGAGCACATGAAGCTCTATCTGCGCCTGCTCGACGCTGCGACGGACGGCGCGGACTGGCGTGAAGCCGTCCATATTCTCTTCGGTCTCGATCCCGAATGCGACCCTGACCGAGCCCGGCGCGTCCACGACACCCATCTCGCCCGCGCCCGCTGGATGACAACCCACGGCTACCGCGAACTCGTACGTGAAGGCCATCGCCACTGAGGCGGTGATGCCGTGACGGCAACACCCGTTGCCGGTCCAGGGACTTCCTTTCAGTCACTCAACTCGGAATCGTATCCAGCTCAAAGCGCACGAATAATGCGAGCGAGGAGGATTTCGATGTCGCCCGACACATCCCGGTGGCGATCGTCATCAGGTTACGATTACGTCGACCAGCTCAATGCCCCCGATATCGGTTGGGAATGGTTGCGACGGAACGAGGATTATCAGCGCGATTACGCCGAACTTCTCGAGTCATCGTCGCCGATCGAACGCGTCGGTACACGGTGGGGGCTGCGATTTCCCTGTTGCCCCAGCTCTCAAGTCCACCGAGGCGCAGGTGTTCTGGCTTCCGGAGGAAGACACCGGATCGGTTATACTGACGCCGGCGCCAGCATCCATCGCTGCGGATAGCACGCCCCTCCTACAGATATCGCCCGAACACGGCCCTCATGTCCTGCATGAATTGGGAAACGGCCAGCGCCTGCACCTGGCGCTTCTCCACGACGGATCGACCGAGCAGCCGCTCGTAGCGGTGATCCCGCTCAGCATGGAGGGGTTCGATCGCATGGAAGCCGTTGCTCGGCTGCTTGCCTCCCTTCACGGCCGCGCCATTCCGCCCGACACACGCCTCACGCGCCAGCAACTGGCCCGCGCGCGGCGCATGCTGCAAGCAATTGACGGGTATCGCGCCGGAGCGACACAGCAGGAAATCGCCGAGGTCATTCTGCGCATCGGCAAACTCACCCGTGACGAATGGCAGGCCGCCTCCGCCCGCCATGTCGTGGCAGACCTTCTCGCGGATGCCCGCGCCATGATCGCGGGCGGCTATCGCAAACTGCTTCGTCATCGACGTCGATCCTAGCCGGATCGCATGCGGCTGACGGTGTGGGAATTTAGTACCCCCAAAAAACCGCTGCAACTCGCCGGTTTCCCTTCGCCATCGTGGCCTTCGTCAGCCGCTGAACGCCAGCGACACCCACGGACACCACGGAGGCCCGATCATGACACCCAATCTCAGCGCACTGCCGCCGCGTTTTCTACGCACCAAGGAAGCCGCGCACTTCGTGGGCCTGTCGGCCCGCACGCTGGAGAAGCACCGCACCTACGGGACCGGCCCCTCCTATCGCAAGCTCGGCGGCCGTGTCGTCTACGCGGTCGATGATCTGCAGGCCTGGACCGAACGCGGCGCGGTCACCTCGACCTCCGATCCGCGCGGCGCTGTGCTGCCTGCAAAACGCCAAGAGACCGCGCCGTCCGCGCACGCCGGCCGCTTCGCGCGCTGACCGCTCGGGCTTCCCTTCAATGACGGCGCGACATCGCCCGATCTCGGAGCGCGGACAGCTCGATCTGTTCCACGCGCTCCCCGGCGACTTCGCGCCCCGCGACGCGCAGGATCTCATGGCCTATCCGTTCTTCTCCCTCTCCAAATCCCATCGCACGGCGCCGATCGACTTCGTCGCCGGCGACGTGTCGATCCGTGTCGAGGCAGTGCCCAATCATGGCATGGCCACGATCTGGGACGCCGACATCCTGATCTGGGCGGCAAGTCAGATCGTCGAGGCACGCGACGCCGGCCTGCGCACCTCACGCCTGATGGCCGCGACGCCCTACGAGATCTTGAACTTCATCGGCCGCGGCGTCGGCCTGCGCGACTACCAGCGGTTGAAGGCCGCCCTCGACCGGCTCCAGTCGACGACCATCGCCACCTCGATCCGCCAGCCGGCGGAAGGTCGCCGGCATCGCTTTTCCTGGATCAACGAATGGCAGGAGCGCACCGACCGCCAGGGCAAGCCGGCCGGAATCGAGCTGATTGTCCCCGACTGGTTCTATCGCGCCGTCCTTGATGACGCGCTCGTACTTACGATCGACCGGGCGTATTTCAATCTCACGGGTGGCCTCGACCGCTGGCTCTACCGTCTGGTGCGCAAACATGGCGGCAAGCAGCGCAACGGTTGGCGCTTCGATTTCCGGCATCTCTACCAGAAATCCGGCAGCCTCTCCCCTTTCAAACGCTTCGCCTTCGAGCTGCGCGACATCATCCGCCGCCAGCCGCTACCGGGCTACACGCTGTTCATCGAGGTCGAAATCGGCGGCCGCGTGCTGCTGGCCTTCAAACCGTCAGTGCCCTGTGGACAAGCTGTGGATAGCCTCGTGCTATCGGGAACCCGAACTATCGTGCCATCGGGAACCGCTGGCACGTGCTATCGGGAACCCAAACAGGGCATAAGCCACGAAAAACAAAGCCGGAATCGCGCCCTTAACTTAGAGTCTAACCCAGAATCTAACCTTAGAAGACACGCGCGCGATGTGGAAAACACCGCCGCCCGTCCCGAAAAGACACCCGGGACGCTGCCGAAAGGCGCGCGCATCGATACTTCTAGCACGCGGCGACTCCCTCTCGATCCGGCATCGGGAGAGTCGGAATGATCGTCGCGCTCCTCAATCAAAAGGGAGGCGTCGGCAAGACGACGCTGGCCCTCCATCTCGCCGGCGAATGGGCCGCCAGGGGGAAGCGCGTCACGCTGATCGACGCGGATCCACAAGGCTCTGCGCTGGACTGGTCGCAGCAGCGCGCTCGCGAAGCCCTTCCGAGACTCTTCGGCGTCGTCGGTCTGGCGCGCGACACGCTGCATCGCGAGGCCCCGGAGCTCGCGCGCGACGTCGATTACATCGTCATCGATGGTCCGCCGCGTGTCGCCGCGCTGATGCGCTCGGCGCTGCTCGCCGCAGACCTTGTGCTGATCCCGGTGCAGCCGTCGCCGTTCGACGGCTGGGCCTCGGCTGAGATGCTATCGCTGCTTGGCGAGGCCCGCATCTACCGCCCTCAACTCGTCGCCCGCTTTGTGCTGAACCGCTGTGGCGCGCGCACCGTCATCGCCCGCGCGACGGCCGAGACACTTGCCGATCACGATCCGCCGGTGCTCACCGCCACCATCGGCCAGCGCGTTGCTTTCGCGGACGCAGCACAATCCGGCCGCCTCGTTTCCGAAGTGGATGAGGGCAGCCCCGCCGCTCGCGAAATCGCTGCGCTCTGCGCCGAAATCGGGAGGATCGCGCCATGAGCGAGCGACCGCGCAAGCGCAGTTTCGCCACTCGTCCCGCCGACCCCGAGAGCTGGATCAAGGCCTCCGACGCGCCCTCCACACGCGCCTCGGCCGATGCCGGTTACAGCGCTCGACTGACCATCGACGTCACATCGGACCTGCGCGGGCGCATCAAGATCGCCGCCTTCCAGCGCGGCGTCACCGTCACTGAGATGCTGCGCGAGCTGCTTGCGCGTGAATTCCCCACCATCGAGGGAGACCCGTCATGACCGACATCGCGGCCCCCCGCGCGCGCAGCAGCGCTGCGCCGGCCAGCCCGCCACCGTCCACAACACTGGTCGAGTTGACCTGGATCGAGAAGAGACAAGAGAACTGGATCCGCTTCGGCCGCGACATCCACGAGCAGATCCTCGATCGCCGTCGCCGTGTCATGGGCTTTGCGCCGAACAGCGTGTTCGCCTTCGTTCGCTGGGAAGCGAACGACTTCGGAACGGTCATCTCGCGCATCGATATCGTGCGCGCGGTCGCCGCCGGCGAGCCGTTCCAGACGCTGCCCTTCGTCCGGCCAGGCGGCGACATCCTGCTGAAGATCGAAGGCTGGCCCAAGGTCGAGCGGGTGCTGCAGGCGGTCGACGCGATCGAGTCGATCGGTGTCGATCCGGCAGATGTATCGTCTGATCACTGGCGCCACGTCCACAACCGCCTGACCGCTGGCGAAGAGCCGCGCGCCTACAGCGCCGAGCAGCATCGCGCCTTCCTGCTGCGCCGGAGGGCCGAGCCATGAGCCGCTTCGGCTACGTCATGGCAACGTATTTCGCGACGATGGGCGTCGTCATGGCAGCCGTCCTCCCGCTGCCGCTCAAGCTCATCTGGAACGCCTCCGCGAGCGTGCCGATCGGGCTCTACGCGATCGATTCCGATGATCTGCCCGAGGTCACCGACCTGGTCGCCGTCGATGCGCCCGAACCGCTGGCGACCTTCCTGGCCGAGCGCGGATATCTGCCGCACGGCGTACCCCTGATGAAGCGCGTTGCCGGTGTTGCCGGGCAACGCGTCTGCCGCACCGGCCACATCATTTCAGTCGACGGCATCGACATGGCCGAGGCGCTCGATAGCGATCGATCGGGCCGCGCCTTGCCGAGTTGGCAAGGCTGCCGACTGCTGGGAGTCGGCGAGATCTTCCTGATGAACTGGCAGGTCCGGGACAGCCTCGATGGCCGCTACTTCGGGCCTGTCGCGACCGACACGATCATCGGCCGGGCGACGCCTCTCTACACCGATGAAGACGGCAACGGCCGCTTCGAATGGCGCGCACCGATGCGGTGACGCGCGCGTCCATCCCGTCCTCCACCGCACAACAAAGGAGCCTTCCCATGCCTCAGATCGGAGAATTCACCCGCACGAAGTCCGGCTATTCCGGCCGCATCCGGACCTTCTCGCTCGACATCGAGCTGACGCTCGTTCCGGCCGAACCGTCAGACGCCGAGAACGCGCCTGACTACCGGATCCACATCCGCGATGAAGACGGGCCGGAGGTCGGCGCTGGTTGGAAACGCACTGGCGAACGTGCCGGCGACTACGTCTCTTTGCAGCTCGACGATCCCGTCTTCGCACAGCCGATCCGCGCCAATCTGTTCCAGTCGGGCGACGACAAGAGCGCTTGGGGACTACACTGGAACCGTCCGCCGAAGCGCGGCGACCGGGATTGAGCCGATGCGCTGGCCATCCCCATCAGGCCGCCGTGTCACCGCTGCCGGTCGTCATCGCGCCGCCCGGCAAGCGGGCCTCCTTTTCCTTTCCGGCCTGTTTCTTGTCGGCGCGCCGTCGGCCGTCACGCTGGCGCAGAGTGCGTCCGTGGAACGTCCCAGTCAGATCGATCCCTATGCCGTCCACATCGCGGAGGCCGTACAGCGCTTCGGCATTCCGGCGGCGTGGATCAGGGCGGTGATGCGGGTCGAGAGTGCAAATGACAGGCGCGCCATCTCACAGAAGGGCGCGATGGGTCTGATGCAGATCATGCCCGAAACCTGGGCCGGTCTGCGCGTCCGTTATTCGCTCGGCAGGGATCCTTATAATCCGCGTGACAACATCTTGGCAGGCGCGGCGTATCTGCGCGAACTGAACGACCGGTACGGCTCGCCCGGATTTCTCGCCGCCTACAATGCGGGACCCGGTCGATATGAGAAATATCTCGCCGGCCGTCCCTTGCCGGCGGAGACACGTGCCTATGTGGCCGCCCTCCTCCCTTTTTTCGGCGGCGGTGAACTGACCGCTCCGGCGACCGTCGTTGCCGCCGCCGGTCCGCAAGCCTGGACGCGCGCACCGCTGTTCATCGCGCAACTCGAGCACACAACGGCTGCCAATCCTGTACAGCTTGGCGGTACTCACGACGATGCGCCGACAACAACGACCGTGCGCGATGTCTCCGCCATCGTCCCGCGGTCGGGCGGCCTGTTCGTCTCCCGCAATCGTGCGGGAGAGCCGCAATGATGGCATTCGCACTCTGGCGCGGTGTGGCGAGCGTCCGGTCAGGTTGGGCGGGAAGATGGGGATGGCAGGGAAACGCGACCAACAGACGGCGAGATAAAAGCGCATGCCCGAAACGCTGTAAGCCTCTGAAGAGGCTTGCGTTTTGGTGTGCATGGCGGTCGGTCGCGGGCATGAAGCCCGGTTTTGTTGAGGAATTTCAAAGCCTCCGTATGCACGGCCCCGAAATGCTGCTCCTCGGATCTGCGTCATGACCAAGGGCGACAGCGATTTTCGGGTCCGGCCTGGCCGCATCAAAATCACACGCGCCCCAAAGGCGAAGAGCTTCCTCAACCAGGTGCTGCGGGCCGCCAAAAAGGCAGGCCATACCGGCGCGCCGGCGTCAGGCAGGCGCGCGTCCAGTTATGGCCGCTCGACCTTTGGCCGGGGGCGCGGCAGTTTCAGCCGCAGCCGCCTGTTCAACTCGACCCGTCGCGTCGTCGTCAAGGCGCGCGTCGTGCGCCATCAGGGCCGATCCTTCCGCTCCGCGCCGCTGTCGGCGCATCTGTCTTACCTCAAGCGCGAAGGCGTCAGCCGGGACGGAGAAAAGGGCGTGATGTTCGACGCCGGCTCCGATCGCACTGAGGATCTCGCCTTTGCCGACCGGTCCAAGGACGACCGGCACCATTTCCGCTTCATCGTCTCGCCCGAGGACGCCGGCGAGATGACCGACCTCAAGGCCTTCACGCGCGATCTCGCGAGCCAAATGGAAGCCGATCTGGGGACACGGCTCGACTGGGTCGCCGTCGATCACTGGAACACCGACAATCCGCACGTCCACCTGCTCGTGCGCGGTGTGGACGAGACCGGCGCCGATCTGGTGATCTCGCGCGACTATATCAGCCGCGGCCTTCGGTCCCGCGCCGAGGATCTGGTGGCGATCGAGCTTGGCCCAAAACCCGAGCACGAAATCCGTAGCGCCCTGGAGAAGGAGGTCACCGCCGAGCGGTGGACCCGCCTCGACGTCGAGATCCGGGGCCAGGCCGACGACGTCGGCGCCATCGACCTGCGCCCCGACTCCGGCGACGCCGCCAACCCGGAGATCCGCCGCCTGATGATCGGCCGTCTTCAGCGTCTCGAGAAGATGGGGCTCGCCACCTCGACTGGCTCCGGGGAGTGGATGGTCGGCATGGAAGCTGAACGCCATCTTCGCGACCTCGGCATGCGCGGCGACGTCATCAAGACCATGCACCGCGCCTTCACCGAGCGCGGCCAGGATCGTAGCGTCGCCGACTATGTGATCGACGGCGGGGCCGGCTCGCCGATCATCGGCCGGCTGGTCGACAAGGGTCTCCACGACGAGCTGACCGGTGAAGCCTATGCCGTGATCGACGGCACCGACGGCCGCGCCCACCACGTCCGCTTCCGTGGCATCGAGGCCTTCGAGCATGCGCCGCCAGTCGGCGGCATCGTCGAGGTTCGACGGTTCGGCAGCCCGGAGGACCAGCGGCCGACGCTGGTGCTCGCCACCCGTTCTGACCTCGATCTGCGCAGCCAGATCACCGCGCCGGGCGCCACGTGGCTCGACCACCGTCTGGTGGAGCGTGAGCAGATGCCCCTCTCCATGGGTGGATTCGGCCGCGAGGCGCGCGACGCCATGCAGGCCCGTGCCGAACATCTCGCTGACGAAGGGCTCGGTCGCCGCCAGGGCCTGCGCATCATGCTCCAGCGCGATCTCCTCAGCACGCTGCGCCGCCGCGAGCTGGACGTCGTGGGCGAGAAGCTGTCGACCGAGACTGGCCTGCCTCATGTGAAGGCTGCGGCCGGCGAGCATGTCTCGGGCACCTATCGCCAGCGGCTGACGCTCTCCTCGGGCCGCTTCGCCATGATCGACAACGGGCTTGGCTTCCAGCTCGTGCCCTGGTCGCGCGAGATCGAACGCAAGCTAGGCCAGCACATCGCCGGCGTCGCCCGCGATGGCGGCGGCATCGAGTGGAGCCTCGGGCGCAAGCGCGACCTCGGCCTTTAGCCATGAACAAGAGACAAGGAGCACGCTGATGTCCGCGACCAAAATCCTCTGGGGCCAGATCATCATTGTGTTCCTGATCGTCCTGATCACGACTTGGGGCGCGACGCAGTATGTCGCCTGGCAGCTCGGATTTCAGGCCCAGCTCGGAGCGCCCTGGTTCAGGCTCGCGGGCATGCCGGTGTATTTCCCGCCGGCCTTCTTCGCCTGGTGGTTCTCCTATGACGCCTATGCGCCGGAGATATTCACACACGGCGCCTTCATCGCCGCGTCGGGCGGCTTCATCTCGATCGCGGTCGCCATCGGCATGTCAGTCTGGCGGGCGCGGGAAGCCAAGAGTGTCGAGACCTATGGCTCGGCGCGCTGGGCCGAGAAGGGAGAGGTGAAAGCGGCGGGTCTCCTTGGCCCGGATGGTGTCGTGCTCGGCAAGCTGGAGCGCGACTATCTCCGACATGATGGGCCCGAGCATGTGCTGTGCTTCGCGCCGACGCGCTCCGGCAAGGGCGTCGGCCTGGTCGTGCCGTCCCTGCTGACCTGGCCGGGCTCAGCCATCGTCCATGACATCAAGGGTGAGAACTGGCAGCTCACCGCCGGCTTCCGGGCCAAGCATGGCCGCGTGCTGCTGTTCGATCCGACCAACCCGAAATCCGCCGCGTACAATCCGCTGCTCGAGGTCCGCCGCGGCGACTGGGAGGTCCGCGACGTCCAGAATGTTGCCGACGTGCTGGTCGACCCCGAAGGCTCGCTCGACAGGCGCAATCACTGGGAGAAGACCAGCCACTCGCTGCTGGTCGGCGCGATCCTGCATGTCCTCTACGCCGAGACCGACAAGACACTCGCCGGCGTCGCCGGCTTTCTCTCGGATCCGAAGCGGCCGATCGAGACGACATTGAAGGCGATGATGACGACGCCGCATCTTGGGCCGAACGGGCCGCATCCCGTGGTCGCCTCCACGGCGCGCGAGCTCTTGAACAAATCCGACAACGAGCGCTCCGGCGTACTCTCGACCGCCATGTCGTTTCTCGGCCTCTATCGCGATCCCGTCGTCGCCCAGGTGACGCGACGCTGCGACTGGCGTATCGCCGACCTGATCGCCGATCCGCGTCCGGCGACGCTCTACCTCGTGGTGCCGCCATCCGACATCTCGCGGACCAAGCCGCTCATCCGTCTTGTGCTGAACCAGATTGGCCGCCGTCTGACCGAGGACCTGCACGCCAAGGAGCGAAAGCATCGCGTGCTGATGATGCTCGACGAGTTCCCGGCGCTCGGTCGCCTCGACTTCTTCGAGTCCGCACTCGCCTTCATGGCAGGCTATGGCATCAAGAGCTTTTTGATCGCGCAGTCGCTGAACCAGATCGAGAAGGCTTACGGGGCGAACAACTCGATCCTCGACAACTGCCATGTCCGGGTCAGCTTCGCGACCAACGACGAACGGACCGCCAAGCGCGTCTCCGATGCGCTGGGCACTGCGACCGAGATGAAGGCGATGAAGAACTATGCCGGGCACCGGCTTTCGCCTTGGCTCGGCCACCTCATGGTTTCGCGCTCCGAAACCGCTCGCCCGTTGATGACCCCCGGCGAGGTAATGCAGCTCCCATCGACTGACGAGATCGTCATGATTGCCGGCACCCCGCCGATCCGCGCGCAAAAGGCTCGCTATTATGAGGACGCCCGCTTCAAGGAGCGCGTGCTGTCGCCGCCCGATCCGCAGAAGTCCGGGCGAACGTCCCGCGCAGACGGATGGTCGGCTCTTGTCCCCCAGAAGCCCGATGCAGTGCTGCTGGCCGAGATGGAAAAGGCGGAGGGCGATCGGGCCAATAGCGGCCTGCGCCGCGAACCCGAGCTTCCCGATCATGTCGCTATCGTCAAGGAGACGACCGACCAAGCCCCCGCGGAGGAATTCGCGGCTCTGCTCGACGAGGAGCCGGAAGATGTTGCGCGCCAGCGTCAGGCGTTGCGTCGCCAGATGACTGGGGTGGCGCGCCAGGTCTCCCTCGATCCCAATGACGGTATGGACCTGTAGGAGGGATCGATGCGCGACCGACTGAACCTCACCTTGCCCGTCGAGATGATCTCCCGGATCAACGAGCTGTCGGAGCGCAAGAAGATACCGCGATCGGCCATCGTCGAGGCGGCCGTGGCGTCGTTCCTGTCGCCGGACGCCGCCGATCGACGCGAGGCCGCCTTCACTCGCCGGATGGATCGGCTCTCGCGCCAGGCACAACGCATTGAGCGCGATCTCGGTGTCACGGCCGAAACGCTGGCGCTGTTCGTGCGCTTCTGGCTGACGATCACCCCGCCATTGCCGGGAGATGCGCAAGCAACTGCGCAGATCAAGGGGCGCGAGCGATTTGACGGTTTCGTCGAGACGCTCGGCAAAAGGCTCCAGAAGGGCCAGAGCTTTCTTCGCGAAATACCCGACGATGTTGCCGAAAGGCCTCGCGACGAGGATTCGCCACCAGAGGACCGATAATGTCTGCCAGCAGCCAATCAAGTCGGAGCCGGTTCCGCCGTTCTCCTGTATTTGCACGCTAGGCTACTACGACGATCTAATCTTGTTGAACCGGCCTGATTTCTGGCTCTTTTAATCATCCCCGATGAGGGCCGCTTGCGTAGCGCGCCCGCGAAAGAACGGGGACGACGTGGCGACAACTCACCAGAAATCCGAGGCGATCACGCGGGGTGCGCGCATGTTGCGCACCGCCCTTGGCCCCGCCATCGCCCGGTTCCTGGAAGACCCCGCGATCGTCGAGGTGATGCTCAACCCTGACGGGCGGCTCTGGATCGACCGACTTTCCGAGGGGCTTTCCGATACGGGCGAGCGGCTCTCCGCCGCCGACGGCGAACGGATCGTGCGCCTGGTCGCGCACCATGTCGGCGCCGAAGTGCATTCCGGCGCACCGCGTGTGTCCGCCGAACTGCCCGAGACGGGTGAGCGGTTCGAAGGGCTTCTCCCGCCTGTCGTTGCGTCCCCCGCGTTCGCGATCCGAAAACCTGCCGTCGCCGTCTTCACTCTCGACGACTACGTCGCCGGCGGCATCATGACGGCCGCGCAAGCCGAGGCCCTGCGCGATGCCGTGGCCTCCCGGCAGAACATTCTCGTCGCCGGCGGCACCTCGACCGGCAAGACAACGCTCACCAATGCGCTCCTGGCCGAAGTCGCGAAAACGGACGATCGCGTCGTACTGATCGAGGATACACGCGAGCTGCAATGCGCAGCACCCAATCTCGTTGCGCTGCGCACCAAGGACGGCGTCGTCTCGCTGTCCGATCTGGTGCGCTCCAGCCTACGCCTTCGCCCCGATCGCATCCCGATCGGCGAGGTCCGCGGCGCTGAAGCCCTCGACCTCCTGAAAGCCTGGGGCACCGGGCATCCGGGCGGCATCGGCACCATACACGCCGGCACCGCGATCGGCGCGGTGCGCCGCCTCGAACAACTCATCCAGGAAGCCGTCGTCACCGTCCCACGCGCGCTGATCGCCGAGACCATCGACCTCGTCGCCGTGCTGTCCGGTCGCGGAGCTCAACGACGTCTTGCCGAACTCGCCCGGGTCGATGGGCTCGGCCCAACCGGCGACTACGCCATCACCCACGCAGCATCCAAACCATCGGGAGACCCAGCATGATCCGTCAATCACTCCGCATACGCCGTCATATCGCAACAGTGGCATCCGTGACCTTGCTGTCGATTGCGCTGGCGCCCGCCGCCTACGCGTCAGGCTCGTCCATGCCGTGGGAGCAGCCGCTCCAGCAGATCCTTCAGTCAATCGAAGGTCCAGTCGCCAAGATAATCGCGGTGATCGTCATCATCGTCACCGGCCTGACCTTGGCCTTCGGTGACAGTTCTGGCGGCTTCCGTCGCCTGATCCAGATCGTCTTCGGCCTGTCGATCGCGTTTGCGGCCAGCTCGTTCTTTCTCTCGTTCTTCTCGTTCGGCGGCGGAGCGCTCGTCTGATGGCGGGCGTGGCCGACCATGCCGGCGAGGTGCCGGGCTACAGCGTGCCCGTCCACCGGGCGCTGACCGAGCACATCCTGCTCGGCGGCGCCCCGCGCTCGATCGCCATCCTCAACGGCACGCTGGCGGCGGCGCTTGGCCTTGGCCTTCGCCTCTGGCTGGTCGGCCTCGGCCTTTGGGCCATTGGCCACTTCGCCGCCGTATGGGCCGCCAAGCGCGATCCACAATTCGTCGATGTGGTGCGCCGCCATCTGCGCATCCCCGGCCATCTGTCAGTCTGAGGAGCGGCATCGATGTTGAACCTCGCCGAATATCGCAATCGCAACACGCGGCTGGCCGACTTCCTGCCTTGGGTCGCACTGGTGGGCGAAGGCGTCGTCCTTAACAAGGACGGCTCGTTCCAGCGCACGGCCCGCTTCCGCGGCCCCGATATGGATTCCGCCGTGCCGGCTGAGCTGGTCGCCGTCGCCGGCCGCCTCAACAACGCCTTCCGGCGTCTCGGCTCCGGCTGGTCGATCTTCGTCGAGGCGCAGCGGCATGCCGCCGCGACCTATCCTTCCAGCACTTTCCCCGATTCAGCGTCGGGTCTGCTGGATGCCGAGAGAAAAGCCGATTTCGAGGAGGCGGGCACGCATTTCGAGTCCAGCTACTTCCTCACCTTCTTCTATCTTCCGCCGGCCGAGGACGCCGCACGCACCGAAGCCTGGCTCTATGAGGGCCGAGAGCAATCGGGCGTCGATGCCCGTGAGATGCTGCGCGCCTTCATCGACCGCACCGATCGCGTGCTGCAGCTCGTCGAAGGTTTCATGCCCGAATGCGTCTGGCTTGATGACGGCGAGACTCTGACCTTCCTGCATTCCTGCGTCTCGACCAAACGCCACCGCGTCCGAGTGCCCGAGACGCCGATGTATCTTGATGCCCTGATCGCCGACCAGGCGCTCACGGGCGGGCTGGAGCCAAGACTGGGAACGGCGCATCTGCGCATCCTCACCATCGTGGGCTTTCCAACGGCAACCACGCCTGGATTGCTCGACGATCTGAACCGGCTCGCCTTTCCCTATCGCTGGTCGACGCGCGCGATCCTGCTCGACAAGACCGATGCGACCAAGCTGCTGACGAAGATCCGGCGGCAATGGTTCGCCAAGCGCAAATCGATCGCCGCCATCCTGAAGGAGGTGATGACCAACGAAGCCTCGGCGCTCGTCGACACCGATGCTGCCAACAAGGCTGCCGACGCCGATCTGGCGCTTCAGGAACTCGGTGCCGATTATGCCGGCCAGGCCTATGTGACGGCGACGGTCACGGTCTGGGACGAGGATCCGCGCATCGCTGCCGAGAAACTGCGGCTGGCCGAAAAGATCGTTCAGGGTCGCGACTTCACGGCGATGCCCGAGACGATCAATGCCGTCGATGCCTGGCTCGGCTCGCTGCCCGGCCACGTCTACGCCAATGTCCGGCAACCGCCGATCTCTACGCTCAATCTCGCCCACATGATCCCGCTCTCGGCGGTGTGGGCGGGGCCGGAACGGGATGAGCACTTCGGGTCACCCCCACTGCTCTACGGCAAGACTGAGGGAAGCACCCCGTTCCGGTTTTCCCTTCACGTCGGCGATGTCGGCCACACGCTCGTCGTCGGCCCGACCGGCGCCGGCAAGTCGGTGTTGCTGGCGCTGATGGCGTTGCAGTTCCGCCGTTATACCGACTCTCAGGTATTCGCTTTCGACTTCGGCGGATCGATCCGCGCGGCCTCCCTTGCGATGCGTGGCGACTGGCACGATCTCGGCGGTGGCCTGACCGAGGGATCGGACACCTCCGTCTCGCTCCAGCCGCTCGCCGGAATCCATGAGGTTCAGGAACGTGCCTGGGCCGCCGACTGGATCGTTGCGATCCTGATGCGCGAGGGCGTACCGATCACCCCCGACGTCAAGGAGCATCTCTGGTCGGCGCTGACCTCATTGGCCTCCGCGCCCGTCAGCGAACGCACTATCACCGGGCTCGCCGTCCTGCTGCAGTCGAACGACCTGAAACAGGCGCTGCGGCCCTATTGCGTCGGCGGCCCCTACGGCCGGCTGCTCGACGCCGAGGCCGAGTATCTGGGTGATGCATCGGTCCAGGCCTTCGAGACCGAGGGCCTAATCGGCACGGGCGCCGCCCCCGCCGTCCTCGCATATCTGTTCCATCGCATCGACGATCGGCTCGACGGCCGACCGACGTTGCTGATCGTCGATGAAGGCTGGCTCGCACTCGACGACGAAGGCTTCGCCGGCCAGCTCCGCGAGTGGCTGAAAACGCTGCGCAAGAAGAACGCCAGCGTCATCTTCGCCACGCAGTCGCTGTCGGACATCGACAATTCTGCCATCGCGCCGGCGATCATCGAAAGTTGCCCGACCCGCCTGCTGCTGCCGAACGAACGGGCTATCGAGCCGCAGATCACCGCGATCTATCGTCGCTTCGGCCTCAACGATCGCCAGATCGAGATTCTCGCGCGGGCCTCGCCGAAGCGCGACTATTACTGCCAGTCACGGCGCGGCAACCGGCTGTTCGAGCTGGGCCTGTCCGACGTCGCGCTGGCGCTCTGCGCCGCGTCCTCGAAGCAGCACCAGGCTCTGATCGCCGAAGTGTTCGCCCGGTCCGGCCGTGACGGCTTCCTGCACGAGTGGCTCGCCGAATGCTCGCTCGGCTGGGCGTCGGATCTGATCGCCGATCTCACCAACGTCATTCCCCAGACCGCCATCCCCACCAGCCCGGAGGTATCGTCATGACCCGTTATCGCTCCCGCACGCGCGCCGCTCGGCTCGCCTTCTCTATCCTGGCGGCACCGTTGGCGCTGTCGCCGCTGCTCACCGCGCCGGCGCACGCCATCATCGTCTACGATCCCACCAATTACGCGCAGAACGTTCTTCAGGCCGCCCGCGCGCTCGAGCAGATCAACAACCAGATCACCTCGTTGCAAAATCAGGCGACGATGTTGATCAACCAGGCCCGCAACATCGCAAGTCTGCCCTTCTCCTCGCTTCAGCAGCTTCAGCAGTCTGTGCAGCGGACGCAACAGCTCCTCACCCAAGCGCAGAACATCGCCTACAGCGTCCAGGATATCGACAAGGCATTCCAGACCAAATACGGCAACATCTCGCTATCAGCATCCGACCAACAGCTTGTCGCTGACGCGCGCTCGCGCTGGCAGAACACGGTCGGCGGCCTGCAGGACTCCATGCGCGTCCAGGCCGGCGTCGTCGGCAACATCGACACCAACCGGACGCAGATGTCGGCGCTGGTCGGTCAAAGCCAGGGCGCGACCGGAGCCCTTCAGGCCACGCAGGCCGGCAACCAGCTCCTGGCGCTGCAGGCGCAGCAACTCGCCGACCTCACGGCCGTCGTCGCCGCCAATGGCCGGGCGCAGGCGCTCCAGTCCGCCGAGCAAGCCACAGCGGCCGAACAGGGGCGCGAGCAGCGCCGTCGGTTCCTCACCCCCGGTTCGGGCTATCAGCCCGGCAACGCCCGGATGTTCCAGAGCGGCAACTGAGAGGCGCGATCATGGACGGAAAGATGTTCGCCCGCGTCAGTGCCATCGTCTTGATCGCCGTGGCCGTCACCGCCACGGCCGTCGAGATGAACCGACACGAGGCCGCGCCGATCTATCGAAGTGTCGATCGTCCCGGTGACGAGGCCGCCGATCCTTTGCGGGCCGAACTCATCCGTTGCGCAGGGATCGGCGAGGCTGGTCCGCGCGACCCGTCCTGTCTGCGCGCCTGGGCCGAGAACCGTCGCCGCTTCCTGGCTCCCGGATCTCGCCCCGCCGAGCGGTTGCCTGACCCGCCACAGTCGCCCCACCCGACGGCGACCATCCCGGCGCCTGCCGTTCCGCTTCAACCCGAAGAAGTCAGGTAACATCATGGGCGGCACCGGCGTCATCGACCACTTCCTTGAGGTCTTCACCCGCTACATCGATACTGGCTTTGGACTGCTCAGCGGCGAAGTCGCGTTCATCGCCACGACGCTGATCGTCATCGACGTGACGCTGGCAGCGCTGTTCTGGAGCTGGGGCGCCGACGACGACATCATGGCGCGGCTGGTGAAGAAGACCCTGTTCGTCGGGGTGTTCGCCTACATCATCGGCAACTGGAACAATCTCGCCCGCATCGTCTTCGAGAGCTTCGCCGGGCTCGGTCTGAAGGCGAGCGGCACCGGCTTCATGACCGCCGATTTGCTGCGTCCTGGCAAGGTGGCGCAAACCGGGCTCGATGCCGGCCGGCCGCTGCTCGATTCCATCTCCGGCCTGATGGGCTATTGGAGCTTCTTCGAGAATTTCATTCAGATCGCCTGCATGTTTTTTGCCTGGGCGCTGGTATTACTCGCTTTCTTCATCCTCGCGATCCAGCTCTTCGTCACCTTGATCGAGTTCAAGCTGACGACACTCGCCGGCTTCGTGCTCATCCCGTTCGGCCTTTTCGGCAAATCGGCCTTCATGGCCGAGCGCGTGCTGGGCAACGTCATCTCGTCCGGGATCAAAGTGCTGGTGCTCGCCGTCATCATCGGCATCGGCTCGACGCTCTTTTCCGAATTCACCGCTGGCTTCGGTGGCGCGACACCGACGATCGACCAGGCCATGGCGATCGTGCTCGCGGCGCTCTCGCTGCTGGGCCTCGGGATCTTCGGTCCCGGCATTGCCAATGGCCTTGTCTCCGGCGGTCCGCAGCTTGGCGCAGGCGCTGCCGTCGGCACCGGCCTCGCCGCGGGTGGCATGGTCGCCGCCGGCGCCGCCACTGTGGGAGCCGTTGCTTCCGGAGGCGCGGCGGCGATCGGTGGCGCGGCCGCCGCTGCGCGCGGTGGTGCCGCCCTCGCGGGCGGAGCGTCCACCGCCTACAGCCTCGGCGCGGCTGGCCAGTCCGGCGCCGCCGGCGTTGCTTCGGGTCTCGGCGGTGTCGCCCGCGCGGGGGCGTCCGCTGCGGCCTCTCCGCTGAAGCGCGCCGCGTCGCGTGCCGCCGACAGTACGAAGTCGAGCTTCTCTGCCGGCGCCAAGTCCGCCTTCGAGGCGACCGGCGGCTCCTCGACCGCGAGCACGGTTGGCGGCGAGACGGAGGCCGCCAACGACGCCTCCGCCAATCAGAGCGCCTCTTCCCGTCAGGGACCTCCCGACTGGGCCAAGCGCATGAAGCGCTCCCAAAACATCACGCATGGCGTCCAGGCCGCCGCGCATGCGGTCCGCTCTGGTGACAGCCACGGCGGCGGCTCTTCCATCAACCTTTCCGAAAGCGACCGCTGATGAGCCTCTTCAAACGACCGGCAACCCACTATGGCAAATCACCCGAGCCCGAGACGCCCTACCAGCGCGCCGGCCAGGTCTGGGACGAACGCATCGGCTCGGCCCGTGTGCAGGCGAAGAACTGGCGTTGGATGGCCTTCGGCTCGCTGGTCCTCTCGGCAGGATTCGCTTCGGCGCTAGTCTGGCAGTCGGCGCGCGGAACGATCGTGCCCTGGGTGGTGCAGGTCGATCGGCTCGGGCAGGCCCAGGCCGTCGCACCCGCCACCGCCGACTATCAGCCGACCGATCCGCAGATGGCCTGGCACCTCGCGCGCTTCATCGAGCAGGTCCGCTCGATCCCGGCAGACGCCATCATCGTGCGGCAGAACTGGCTGCGCGCCTATGAGTTCACAACCTCGGCCGGCGCGATGGCGCTCAACGACTACGCCCGCGCCAACGACCCTTTCACCAAGGTCGGCAAGCAGCAGATCTCGATTGACGTTTCGTCCGTCATCCGCGCGTCCCCCACGAGTTTCCGCGTCGCCTGGGTCGAGCGCCGCTATCAGGACGGCGCTCTCGCCGAGACATCACGCTGGACCGCCATCCTCACCATCGTCGTGCAGCCGCCGCGCACCGCCGAAAAACTCCGGGCCAACCCGCTCGGAATCTACGTCAACGCCATCAACTGGTCACGGGAGCTGGGACAATGAAGTCGTCTTTCCGTAAAGCCGCAATCCCGGCTTCGCACACATACGTCTCTCCGGTTTTGCGCAAAGCCGCGCTGTCGCTCCTTCTCCTCGCGGCGACCGCGCTCGCCGGCTGCGCCACGACGCAGAAGCCGCCCGAGATCAGCTATGATGACGCGGCGCCCGCCGTGCAGACGATCGATCCGCCGTCGCCGGTCACCGTGGTCGAACTTCCCCGGCCACTGCCGCTGCCCGGCCAGATGAAGCGGGTCGAGACGACACGAAGCGCGCCGGAGGCGACCGATCCCGCCGCTCGCGTCAATCAGGCCAATGCCGCCGCGCGCATTCAGCCGGTACGCAACGGCTTCATCAACTCGATGCAGGTCTATCCATTCACGCAGGGCGCGCTCTATCAGGTCTACACCGCCGTCGGGCAGATCACCGACGTCGCACTCCAGCCCGGCGAGCAGCTCGTGGGTTCCGGGCCCGTCGCCGCCGGCGACACCGTGCGCTGGATCATCGGTGACACCGAAAGCGGAACGGGCGCGACGCGACAGATCCATATTTTGGTGAAACCCACGCGCGCCGAACTGATGACCAACCTCGTCATCAACACGAACCTGCGCACTTATCACATGGAGCTCCGCTCGACCGAGCGGACATATATGGCGTCCGTCTCCTGGCAGTATCCGCAGGATCAGCTGATCGCGCTGCGCCGTCAGAACACCGAGGCCCAGGCAGCCCAGCCCGTCGCCACCGGCATCGACATTTCCCGCGTCAATTTCCGCTACGAGATCGACGGCGACCGCGCGCCGTGGCGGCCGCTCCGCGCCTTCGACGACGGCCGTCAGGTGTTCATCGAATTTCCGCGCGGCATTGGTCAGGGCGAGATGCCGCCGCTCTTCGTCATCGGCCCTGAAGGCAACACCTCCGAGTTGGTGAACTACCGGGTTCGCGGCAACCACATGATCGTCGACCGCCTGTTCGCCGCCGCCGAGCTGCGCTTCGGCGCCGACAAAAACCAGAAGCGCGTCCGCATCACCCGCACCGACGGGAGGCCGGCATCGTGAGCGACATCGATCCCCGGAAAGAGGAAGGGCCCCAGCCGGGAAACGTCGAGCAGCCCTTGACCGGCGAACCGGCGCCACCAATGCGCCTGCGCGCCGAGGCGCCGCGTGTCACGCGCTTGTCAAGGAAGGTGTTGGCCGGTCTTGGTCTGGTCGCCAGCGTCGGGATTGGCGGCGCGCTGATCTACGCCCTCCAGACCCGCGACGGCGGCCGGCCGAATGAGGAGCTGTATTCGACTGACAATCGCGCCACCGCCGACGGTCTTGCGGGCCTGCCGCGCGACTATACGGGGCCGGTGCTGGGTCCTCCGCTGCCCGGCGACCTTGGCCGTCCCATCCTCGACGCTCAGAACCGGGGGCAGCAGGTCCCCGTTCCTGGCATTGCGACACCCAACCCCGGCCTCAGCGCCGAGGAACAGCGCCGGCTGCAGGAATTGGAGGCCGCGCGCACGGCGCGCCTGTTCGCGTCAACGGAAACCAGGACGGCCTCCGCGTCGGCGGCGGCATCGCCGGGCGGAACGCCACCCGCCAGTCCTCAACTGCCGGCGCCAGACCTAACCAGCCTCGGCCTCGCGCCACAGCCGGCCACACCGACCGCACAAGACCGCCAGCTGGCCTTCCTCAACGCTGCCGTCGATCGGCGGACCGTCTCCCCGGATCGGGTCGCTGCGCCGGCTTCGCCGAACATCCTGCAGGCCGGAGCGGTGATCTCGGCGGCGCTGATCACTGGCATCCGCTCCGATCTGCCCGGCCAGATCACTGCTCAGGTCACTGAGAACATCTATGACAGCCCGACCGGCCGCATCCTGCTTGTGCCCCAAGGCACCAGATTGATCGGCCAATACGATAACGGCGTCGGCTTCGGCCAGCGCCGCGTGCTGCTGGTCTGGAACCGGCTCATTATGCCGAACGGACGCTCGATCGTGCTCGAACGCCAACCAGGCACCGACTCCGAGGGATATGCCGGTCTGGAGGATGGCGTTGACTATCACTGGGACGAACTGTTCAAGGCCGCCGCGCTCTCCACCATCCTTAGCGTCGGTGCAGAGGCAGGATCGTCGGGCCAGGACAGCGACATTGTGCGCGCGTTGCGCCAAGGGGCATCGGACAGCGTCAGTCAGACCGGTCAGCAGATCGTTAGCCGACAGCTCAACATTGCGCCGACGCTTACCATTCGACCTGGATTCCCAGTCCGCGTGATCGTCACCCGCGATCTGGTGCTCGAACCCTACGGAGGCTCTTAATGGCGAAACTGAAACTCGGCCCGATCGCCCACGACAAGCCTGTCAAGATCACGATGGAACTCCCCGCTATGCTTCACCGGGATTTAGCAGCTTATGCCGAGGTGCTTGCGCGCGAGACAGGGCGGCCGGTCGACGATCCCATCAAGTTGATCGCACCCATGGTTGAGCGCTTCATGGCGACAGATCGAGGTTTTGCCAAAGCGCGGCGCGAGCCTCAAGGTAGTCGCCCGCCGATAGCGACGCCTGGCTCGGCGAAGGATTAGTTGCCGACCCTGCCATCAGAGATGGACGTGCCACGCTTGGACATGATCCTTGCAAGGCTCAACAGCCGTCGAAGGGCCGGATTATCGTTCTGCGGCGACCAGATCGCGCAGAACGGCAGGATTTCCCCTGACAGTGGCCGGTAGACTACGCCTGGAAATCGCGCGGCCGTGGTCGCCTCGCTAGTAAGGGTAAGGCCACGGCCTATGGCGACCAAGTGCATCAAGTTGTCCCTGCCGACGCCGTGACGCTCGACGCTTGGATGATGACCCAGGTCGGCGAGGTGTTTGACGAGGTATTCGTGAATCTCGGGTCCGGGGTCGGCCTCGCTGACGATGAAGTGCCGGTCACGAAGGTCAGCCCAGAAGATTTCGTCCCTCGGCACCAGTTCGTGATCGCTCGGCAACGTCACGTAGACCTGCTCTTTCCACAGGTGCGTCCTGTCGCATCCGTCGGCGATCGGCTCGCCAGTCAGGAACGTGACATCCATTTGGTGCCTTTGGACGGCGGAGATGTGTTCGCTCGGCCCACCCTCGACCAGATCCGGGCGGACGCTTGGATTCCCAGCCACGTAGGCGCGAAGCAGATCTGCAAGGAACCCCGACGCGAGGGATGAGAATATCCCAATGCGCACAATGCCCGCTTCGCCGCGCCCAAACGAACCAGCGTCCATGGCGGCGTGACCTATGTGTCTGATGGCTTTACGCGCGCGGACGAGGAACCTCTGGCCTGCATGGGTGAGAGCGACGCCCCCATGATGGCGTATGAAAAGAGCGGCCCCGATTTCGTCTTCCAGATCCCGGATACGCCGACTTACGGCGGACTCACGAATATTCAGTGCCTTAGCCGCACCCCGAAAGCTGCCGCGCTCGGCGGCGGCAACAACATATCGAAGATGGCGTAGTTCTATCTTGGGGTTCCGCGCCATGGCCGCCTGCGCCCTAGTCTCAATATACTGCCAAGGACGGCCGAGATTGCTTCAGACAACTCCAAAGGAGCTTCCACCAACCCTAAAACGGCCAGCGCGCTCTGCCCCGCATGTGAAGGCCTGACCATGGAAATTCTGCCCCATTGACAACGATGGCTCAAACCATAGCGCCATGCCGAACACTTGACAAGTTACGGTCGTTACATTTATTCTGAACGCATGATGCAGAACTCCTGGCTCCTCCTCACCTATAAGGTCCCCCCCGAACCCGCGGCAAAACGCATCGCCGTTTGGCGAAAGTTGAAGGGCATGGGTGCGGTGTATCTCCAGAATGGCGTGTGCCTTCTGCCAAAGAGCGATGATCACGTGCGGCGATTAAGGGTCGTCGAGAACGATGTAGCCGAGATTGGCGGCGAGGCCGTGCTCTTGGAGACCGTTGGCCTCGACCCTGCTCAAGAACAAAAAGTCATCGACCGTTTCACCGCCGACCGCGACGAGGCCTATCGCGAGTTCATTGGAAAGTGCGCAGACTTCGAGGCTGAAATCGCGAAGGAAACAGCGGCTGAGCACTTCACCTACGCCGAGCTTGAGGAAAACGATGAGGATCTTGAGAAGCTCAAAGGTTGGCTCGCGAAAATTCGGAAGCTCGACTTCTACAACGCCCCTCTCTCCGCCGATGCCGACAAGCGCCTCAATCACTGCACGGCTCTCCTGGAAGCCTATGCAAAGCGCGTATTCGAGGCTCAAGAAGAAAACCGGCCCGGTGCTTCGACACGCCAAAATCCGAATGACAAGACATGAAGATCGATACCTCAAGTCTCCGTCGCGCTGTCCTGATCGTCGCGCTCCTGAACCTCGCCTACTTCGGCGTCGAGTTTACTGTCGCGCTCACTATCGGTTCTGCGTCTCTCCTGGCTGATAGTGCCGATTTCTTCGAAGACGCAGCCGTCAATTTCCTGATCGTTGCTGCGCTCGGATGGAGCGCCACGCGGCGGGCGCAGGTCGGCATGTTGCTTTCGGCGATCCTGCTCGCACCGGCTGTCGCCTTCGTGTGGGTGGTCTGGCAGAAGGTCAACGTTCCGGTACCACCCGAAGCGGTGCCCCTTACGATCACGGGTGGGGGCGCCCTTATCATCAACTTGTTTTGCGCCTTCCTGCTGGCGCGTCATCGTCATCATAGCGGCAGCCTGACCAAGGCGGCGTTCCTCTCAGCGCGCAATGATGCACTTGCGAACGTCGCGATCATCGCAGCCGGAATCGTGACGCTCTACCTGCATTCTGCGTGGCCGGACATCATTGTCGGTTTCGGTATCGCCTGCATGAACCTTGATGCGGCGCGTGCCGTCTGGACAGCCGCGCGCGACGAACATCGCCTGGCCAAGGCCGAAGCCTGAAAGGACCCCGCCATGGTTCGCATCATGACGTACAATACACTGTTCGGCGGCTTCGACGGTGACAATGGCCAACGGTTCGATTTGCAGGTGGAGATCATCCGCGACGCCGATCCAGATGTGCTTCTTGTGCAGGAATGGAAAGGCTATCTCGCAGACGGAGCAAAGCGCCTGTTCGAGGCGGAACGCCGTCTCGGCCGGCGCGCGCTCGTCGCCGCGGCCCGCGTCACCGGGCAGAACACGGCGATCCTCTTAAAGCCCGGTATCGAGCCGATCAGCTTCGAGCAGGATGCGGATCATTTTCACCATGCCGCCGCCATCGCGGAACTGCGTGTGCCGGGTCTCGACAAGCCGCTGACAGCCATCAGCGTGCATCTATGCCCGAACGGCCCACATGTCCGGCTGCGCGAGGCGAGCTATCTGGTCAACCATGCCATCGACGACGCCTACGTGATCATCGGCGGCGACTACAATTCGGTCTCGCCGCATGATGCGGAGCCTGCACTCAGTGAGCTTCCCGCACGCTTCCGCGCCCGCTATGCCGGCGAGGATGGCAAGGCCGATGTTCGGACTCTCTCGTCTCTCGAAGCGGCAGGTTTCAACGACATCGGCTTCAAACTCGGTGGCCATCAGATGCCGACAGTTCCGGGCGCGGCCTTTCAAGGCAGCGAATTCGTGCCTTTCCGTTGCGACTATCTGCTGGCGACCGCCGCGTTGGCGGATCAGGCATCCAATTATCGAGTTCTACATGATGATCGCGCTGGCCAGGCCTCGGATCACTATCCGATTATCTGCGATGTTGGGTGACGTCGCTGCGGCCACCAGCAGGTCGATTATCTGCCTTGGTGTCGCGGCCATTCTCGGAAACGATATCGCCGCCATCAGCCATTTATTCAACGGAATTGCCGACCAGATATCTATCCTTATCGCCCTGTATACCGTGCCTGAATTCGCTCTCCTTTGCCTTTTGTGTAGTGCTTGGCAAGGCCTTCCCGGAAGGCCAGAAAGATCCAGGTCATTAATTGGTATACTGAGTCCGATGAATAGGTGTTCGGCGACGCGACGGAAGCGCTTCGCGATAGAGCAACGCTGACGTTAGCGGTCCCATCCCACCCTCTCATTGGCGATCATTTGAGAAAAATTCGGAGGATTTATTCACGAGCCTGAAATCCAAGCCACGGCTCGAGCGCCTCGAACGTCCGGTCCATGGCGTAGGCCGAGCTCAGGGGAAGTGAGATGTGCCCGTAGCGGATGGAGATCTGTGCTTCCGCGGCAGCTTCGCCAAGTTTGGCCACGGCGGCGACGTAAAGCGCGGCAGCCAAGCCGCTGCGGTCGGCGCCAGCCTTGCAGTGAATGAGCACCGGCTTCTCGGCCTGTTCAAGAATCCCGATGAGGTCGCCCGCCTCCGCCTGCGTGAGTTCGCGCCTCGCCGACATGCGGAAATCGACATGGGTGATGCCGAGCTGCTTGGCCTCAGCAATCTCCGCGTCGTACCACGGCGAGCCGGTGTTCTCTCCACGTAGATTGACGATCGTCTTGACGCCATACATCTTCTGGTAACTGGCGATATCGGCTGCCGTCGGCTGCGCCGATCGGTAGAGTTCGTTCGCGACGACCGGATGGAAATTGCCCGTGAGCTGAAGCGCTCCGAAATACCCGCCGACGGAAAGAGCTAGGACCAACACGACGCCGCCGATCGTCCGCGCCGCTTTTCCGGCACGGCTGCGTGCCCGAATGATCGCCTTCATGACGCGCTCCGACTTCTTGCTTCGCGAACGGCCGCCTCGACGAGGATCGCGAGACAACCAAGGAGGAGCACACATCCGCCCAGGAGCGGTTCGACTCGCAGAGCGATGACCAGGCCGGCCACGACTGCCACAAGCGCCAGGGTTGCCGTGGTGAGCCTTGCATCGGCGAGGAACATGCCAAGGAGCTCCTTGGCGACTTCAATGATGATGCTCATCGTGCGATCTCCACGGCTGGACGCCGAAGCGCGGATGTGGTGGCGAGGCCCACGCCGAGAAACAAAGCGGCAAAGGCGACCAAGGCGATATCCTGGCCCGGCCAATCGATGCCGAGTCCCTCTCCCGTCCAGAACACACCGAAGGCGGACAACATGACGCCGACGCCGAATTTCAGCGTGTTCTCCGGGACCTTCGCGAGCGGCTTGTGGACGATGATGCCGATGGCGAGGATGGCAAGGCAGGCTGCCAAGGCGCCGAGTGCGGCCGGCCATAACAGGCCGCGGCCGGCGCCCACCGCGATGACGATGAACACGACCTCAAGCCCTTCCAGCAAGACCGCCTTGAAGGCGGTCAGGCCAGCGATCCAATCAAGCGACGCGCGTCGTTGACCAGTAGCCCCTGCCAATTGGGCCGACTCGGATGCGAAAATGGCGTCCTCATCATGCAGCGGGATAATGCCCGCCGCCCGGAGGATCGCCTTACGAAGCCATCCCATCCCGAACAAGAGGAGGAGCACACCGATGACGAGTTGAAGGAGATGAAGGGGAACCTGATCGAGCAGCGGGCCAAGTAGGACGATCAGCATGCCGAGCACAGCAAGAGCCGCGACGGTGCCGAGAGCTGCCGGCCGCCATCCGCGTAGGGTGCCGACCGCCAGGACGATCGTGAACGCCTCGACCACCTCGACGAGCGAAGCGAGGAAGGCCGCGCCGATGGCCGGCGCGGCTATGCTCCATGTTGCTGGATCCATTGCCAGTCTCCCAAAAGTCAGCGTTGTAGCGTTTGCAACTATGTGATACTAGATTGGTAGTAAACGCGACAAGAGTCAAGGAGGGCCAGGGACGATGGCACTGACGTTCGACGAGAGAATTGCAGACCGCTTCGAGCGGATGAGCCCAGCCGAGCAGCGGGTCGTGCTATTCTTTCAGGAGAATCGCGAGCAGGTCCTCATCGCTTCCGCAGCGGCGCTGGCAGCGAAGGCGGAGACCAGCGATGCCACGATCGTGCGCGCGACCAAGGCACTCGGCTTCTCTGGTCTCGAAGACTTGCGCCAGACGCTTGCCAACGAACTGCGCAGTTCACTCTCGCCGGCCGAGCGGCTGACGCGAACCCTCGGAGAGGTCGGCACAAGCCTGGCTGCCGCATTCGAGATGACCCTGGAGATCCATCTCCAGTCCCTAGAGAGCCTCCGCCGCACTATTACACCCGAACAGTTCGAGAAAGCGGTAGGCAGCATCGTCGGGGCTCAGCGCATACTCGTCTTCGGCATCGGACCGTCCAGCGCCATGGCCGCCTATCTAGTTATCCAACTCGCGCGCTTCGGTCTGGACGCCGCGAGCCTGACGAATACGGGCCTTCTCTTCGCCGACGACCTTCAGAAGCTGCGCAAGGGCGACCTCGTTATCATCCTGGCCTACGGGCGGGTCTATGCAGAGCTGGCCGTACTCCTCGACGAAATCGACCGTCGCGGGGTGGGATCGCTGCTCCTGACGGACACGCTCGCGGCCAAGCTACGACACCGGGTCGATCTGGTCCTTCCCGTGGCGCGGGGGCGGGCCGATATGCTGAGCATGCATACGGCCACCCTCGGCCTCATCGAAACACTCCTGGTTGGCGTCGCGACCCAGAGAACCACCGACACTCTCGCAAGCCTCAACGAGCTGAATGAAACGCGGAAAAGGCTCGCGGGCAAGGCGATGAGCCTGCCGGTGCCCAACGGCGATCGCTAGGACATCAGCAAGCGGAGTCGTCGCCCATGAGAAAGAGCCGCATGGACGCTCTGCATCGGCCGGGTGCGGATCGCGCGGTCGGCAAGACAACCGGTTCGAGCGCGTGCTTCCGACGCGCGGACCGCGAACTTGTCCTCCACACATGGAGCTGCCGCTCGCCAACTAGGTGCGCAGACCGTGGCCCTACTGCTCTTACGAGCTTGATCCGAGAGGCGGCTCGGTCTCGCCCATTCGCATTTTGGACATCGTAGGGCTTCAAATTATAGGAGTTCTAAATTGGAGACGCCCGATGATCAGGCCTGCCGCTTACTCACATGCTCAGAAGGTCCTTCACTGGGCACTCTTCGTCCTCGTGAGCGGGCTCTATCTACTGACTTATGCGGAAGGATTGTTCCCCCGTGGCGACCCGGGTCGCGCATGGGTGTGGTGGCTTCATATTTCGTTCGGCCTGCTGCTCGCTGCCTTCGTGCTGGCCCGCCTTATCGTTCGGCTGGCGGTCGGGGTGCCGGAACCTGATGCTGTCGCCAATCGGTGGGAGACAAGGCTTGCCTCCCTCGTGCACGGTTTGCTCTATGCTTTGCTGATCGCGCTGCCTATCGCTGGCATCATCCTCACCTGGGCGCGGGGCGACTCGCTTAGCTTTTTCGGGATATTCACAATCCCCGCACCATTCGCAGCCGACCGCCCGTTCGCGCAGCAGGTCCAGGAGATCCATGCATTCCTGGCGAATGCCATCATCATCCTGGCGGCGTTCCATGCCGTGGCAGCGCTCTGGCACCATTTCATCCGACGGGACGGGTGCTGCGCCGCATGCTTCCCGGCTCAATAGGCTGAGAAACTATCGCCCCGAGGTTATCGGCGCGATGCGCCTGACCATGAAGGCGCGCGGGCAGGAGGATAGCGGCGACGGCCTGGGCTGAGTTTGAGCCAACCTGCTGCAGGATCATCCGCTCTGATCCCCCCATCGCTTGGTCATAACGGACCAATTGCCTCCGACAGGTTGAAGGACGGAAATGAACTAGGGGAGCCGCATGACGGAAGCTTGTACTCAGGGCGTCGACACCGGCTTCGTGGCGTTGGGCTATGCCAAAGTCGCTCTGCTGGGCGTGGTGCAGGGGATCACTGAACTGTTACCGATCTCTTCAACGGCGCACATGAGGATCGTCCCTGCGGTTCTAGGGTGGCAGGATCCCGGCTCCGCCTTTTCAGCCGCCATGCAGCTCGCAGCGCTGGCTGCCGTCATCAGCTATTTTTGGGGTGACGTGAGCCAGTTAGCGGCGAACTCGCTGCGCGCCCTCGCGCATCGAGATTTCCATGACCGCTCCTTGCGCTTCTCCGTTTGGATCATCCTTGCGACGATCCCGATCGGCGTGGCAGGACTCTTCTTGGCGCGATCGCTAAACGCCTGCGGTTCTGAGCTTCGCAGCCTCACCGTGATCGGCTGGGCCTGCGTCGTCATGGCCATCTTCCTGGCGATCGCGGAGATTTACGCCCGCCACAAACGAACGCTCGAAGATGTATCGCTTATCGATGCAATGATCGTCGGCATCGCGCAAATCGGCGCCCTGATTCCGGGCGTGTCGCGCTCGGGCTCCACCTTAACCGCGGCGCTCGCGCTCGGCCTGAAGCGAGAAGAGGCAGCGCGCTTTTCGTTCCTCCTTGGATTACCGGCAATCGCCCTCGCCGGAATTAAAGAGCTGTGGGAACTCCACAATGTTCAGTTGTCACTCGACGGCTGGTCCATTCTTGTTGTCGGGCTCCTGACAGCCTCTGTTTCGGCCTTTTTGGCGATATGGGGATTGATGCGCGTGCTCGAGCGTTTCTCGGCTTGGCCCTTCGTGATCTATCGAGGCCTGCTCGGTGCCATCCTTCTCTTTGCAGTAGCGTCAGACTGGCTCACGTGACCTGTCACGCGAAGCCTCACACGACGTCCGCCTTGACCTCCTCGCCGAAGATGCCCTCGTAAAGATCAAGCCCGTAGCTCGTCGGAAGCGGTGGGCCCTCCGCGAGCTTGAAACTGCGCTCGCCCGTGGCGCTGCGGCCGGCCCGCAAGAAGAGAAAGCGCGGATCCTGCTGCCGTTCGAGGCCATCGGCCAGCTCGAACATATGCGTGACGAAGAAGACCTTCACGTTCTTCTCCAGCAAGGCGCGAACAATCTCGCACGCAATCTGCGATCCTTCCCGCTCATTGGTCGATGCAAAGGATTCGTTGAAGAGAATGAGGCCGTGCGGACTGATGACGTCGACGAGGCCGGACATGCGGGCCAGTTCCTCGTCGAACTTGCCGCTGCGCATGCTGGTATCCTCCTCCCGCTTGTAGTGGGTGAAGACGCCGCTAACGATCTCCGCCGAATAGGCCGCCGCGGCCACGAACATGCCGGCCTGCATCATGAGCTGGGCTAGGCCCACGCTACGCAGGAAGGTTGACTTGCCGCCCTGATTCGCCCCCGTGATTACAGTGAGCTGCCACCCTTCGCCCGCAATGTCGTTGCCGACGATGCGGCGCTTGAGGCCGAGGGCCAGGCATGCGTCATAGAGATCGGTGGAGCAGAAGCGCCTGCAACCAATCTCGGCCGGCAGCGGTAGGCTCGTCGGCGCGCCGTATCGCGCGAGCGTATCATGGAGATTGAGGCATCCGGTGTAGAACGCCAACTCTGTGCGCAGCAAACGAAAGAAGCTCAGCATATGATCCACCGCCTCGGCTACGGCAACCGCGGCAAGTGCAAGGCCGCGGTCCCGCAGCTCGGAGAACGCGCGCGCGCCGGCTTCGTCGCGCGGATGGAGGCGGAGCACGTGGCCTTCGGGCTGGGGATCGAACAGGCGCGCCAGCCATCCCTTCGGCTGCGCGAGCCTGCGCAGCACGTAGTGCTTGCCCTTGTTGCCGGTCCCGAGCTCTACGCTCATCAGAATGCCACGCGGGAACTTGAGGCGCTCGATATGATCCACGAGCCGGGCGAAGTAATCGTCACCTAACTCTCGCCGCAGCATGGCGAACAGCGTTGAAAACCCGTCCGAACGGAAAGCCGCAGCGCTTTGATCGACCAAGGCACGCAGCCTTCTCAGCACGCTCAGGAACATCTCGAGCACTTCGACCGAGCGCCGCAGTACGGCTTCGGGAGAGTCCCTGAAGAGGCCGACATGGATTTTCTTCTCGCGCTCCAGCGCTTCGACCGTGATCGCGTAGATCGCGCGAACGGTTGCGGCTTCCCGCAGGCAGTCGCTCAGGATGGCTTGGCGGTAGAGGATCTCGTCGGCCGTCACCGGCGCGGCTGTGAGGATCACCTTGCGGGCCACATCGGAGACGAACGAATCGCCCGCCGCCATCGCAGAAAGGAGCGTAGAAAGTTCGAGGTCCTGCGACAGCGCCGCCTCGTTGATCCAGAGCTTCGCCGCGGCGTCGAAATCGTGGGTCTTGTAGAGAAGGAGCGCTCTCATGAGGCAAGCCGCTCCCTGATGTCGACATAGGTCAGATGATATTTCTGCGCGATGGCGACGGCGTAGGCCCGCCCGTCGGGGGGCTTTCGCACGATCTTGTAGGTCCGCGAGGCCGGATCGCGGGGCACAACCGTACTCGCGGCGCTGACCGTTTTCTGGCCTAATGTTGCGAGTTCGTCGATAAAGGTGACGCAGACACAGAGCGCGTCCAGGTCGATGATCTTCCGTAGCACCTTGCGGCCGAGAATGATCGCGTCGCGCAATGCGGTTGAGGTGAAAATCTCATTCATGATCACAACGCTTCGCGGCGTCGCATCCCGCAGGATGTCGTGCATGCGCACGAGATCGTCTTGCAGCTTGCCGCGCAGGTCGTGGATGCTCTCCTCGCGTTCGAAATGGGTGAAAATGCGGTCGAAGAGGAACACCTGCGCCGCCTTGCCCGGCACCGGGCAGCCCAGGCTCGCCAAAAAATGCAACTGGCCGAACGCGCGGGCGAAGGTGGTCTTGCCGCCCTGGTTTGGGCCGGAGACGACGAAAATCCGTTCGGCTCCGTCGAGATGGAAGTCGTTGCCGACGATCGGCTGGTTCTCTCCGACCAGTTTGATCGCCAGTGCGAGATCGAACGTCTCCTCGCAGCGCACCGATTTGCTATCGCTCAATACCTCAGGATAGCAGAACGGAAGTCCAGCGACGGCCATTCGCTCCATCTGGTCGACGTAAGCGAGATAGAACTGGATCTCGCGGTCAAACGCCAAGATGCGGGCATCCGCGTAGTCCGCGTTTCGCTCCGCATAGGCGAGAAGCTCGTGAAACATCTTCGGATAGAGCAGCGCTACACGATCGAGGATCCCTGCCTCGATATGGTTCATCTCCGCATAGTCGGGCAGCTTAAATGCTTGGGCCGAGACGTCGCCGACGCGGAAACGCTGGAACGTCTCTTCCACGTCTTCCGTATAGTCCGCTTCCGGCCCGCGCCGCCGCACCGCGATGCTCGCGTCGCGGATCAGAAGGTCGTAGCGAACCGCCGCCAGGCCGGCCTTCAGAAGCCGCGCTTCCTTGACAAGGGAACGGAACGGCGGCGAAGCCGTGATCGACTGCAAGTAGCCGAGAAGGGCATTGAGCCCGCGCGAGGCGGGCCTGTCGGCCGCGAGCCCATCGCAAAGGTCTTGCGTAGCCTCGCAGTAGATTTCGACGGCATCGGCAAACCAGCGCGCCTTTTGATAACGATAGTGCAGCTTGGCGGCTAAGGTGGCCGTCTCACGCATCCTGACCATGCGCGCGCCGAACGCCCTGACCAGGTCTCCGGTCGATCTCCGAGCGACGTCACGCATCACCTCCTGGCGATAAGCGATGGCGTCGAGTGCATCGAGCGGCGTTTGGAAGAACGGCTTGAGGTCATAGGCATCGCGGCCGGCGGTGAGCGTCGCCACGATCTGATCGAGGTTCAGATCGCGAAAATAGTCCGGCTCCCGTGCCAGATAGTGGGGAAGCCCATCGGCCGATCCAGGATGAAGAATGCTGAAGAAGCTCATCACGCGGCCCCTTCCGCGCGACGAAGCGTCTTCCTCGCTCCACGTGAGCGATCGGCGACCGAGCAAGATTTATTGGATAGCGTTTGCACGACGAACTCCTTCATGCCGTGAACGGCAAATTGAAGGAGTCATCAGCCCCAAGGGCGGTTCAAGGCGAACTCCATCGCCTCGCTTAGAGATAGGGGACGAGCGATTTTATTTCAATGGCGTCGGTATAGGCGGATCGGTCAACGTCGATGTGAGCAGAACCTTCGGCGAATTGACAACAATGCACGCGAATTCGTATAAGTCTTTCCAAGGCAATGGATTCTGCCAGGCCGCCGTGGCCGAACCGCTTCGATAGCGAAGCTGATGACTCCTACTCAAGCGCTCATGGCGCGAAGGAGTAGAGTCATGCCTATCTCATCGTTCATATTCCGTTTGATATGCAGTGCGCTCGCCTTTGCCGGTCAGCTCATCTCGCCAGCTCCTGTCCAGAAACAGCAACGGGCGTGGGCCGGAGCTTTCGCATGGTTCCCCGTGCTGCCGAGCGATGAGCGAGACTTCTTCTGGTTGGAAGCCATCTGGCGCCGACGGCACCCCGTGACGATGCGATGGGAGTATCGATCATTCCGCACCGACACCGCAAAGTTGCGCGAAGCCGCCAGTCTGGCTGATAGGCCGCCGCTGATTCATTGAAACCCCATCGCAATCGCCTGAAGCGGCGGTTCGCATGGTCGATCCGCCGACGCTTTTGAAGAAGGACCCAGACCATGCATGATTCCAGCACTTTGCGTGCCGCCCATAAGGAGAGTTTTAAGGAACACCTCAAGGAGAGCAAGAAATGGGGCGATTTCTGTTCAATCGTCTCGACCTTTCTTGTCATCGGCTTGATGACAATGACCGCCTATCTCGGCCAATCGGAACATGTCGAGCTGGCAACACAGGTCGGCATGTATCTGACAATGGTGGGCGTCATCATCGTCATCTGCATCTGGCAAGCTGCTGCCGTCGTCGCCGCCGCAGTCCGGGTTTCGCAATCCCGAAATGACATGTAGCGATCACATGAGTGGAGTAGCCGATGGCCTGCATGTTCCCGTTCGGAAGGAACATCTTCACCAGAGGCCTTCCGAAGCCGGCGACGGATGTCGGCGGACGGATCCATTGGTCCAGTCCCCTCGTCTATCCCGCAGGGCATCAAGCCGATGCCGGCGTGCCGCCTCCGCTTCAAGCCGCAACTGGGCCATGGCCTCGGCCTCATCGATGATATCGAAACCCAGCAGCGCCTCGAATAGATCCTCGAGCGTCACGATGCCGACAGCCTCCTTCTTCGTCACGACAGCGCCGATCGACTCGCGAGCCTCAAGGAGGCTCTCGATGGCGCGACTCATGCCATGGAACTGGCTGCGCCAACCGGACGGGTTCTCTCCATCGCCCTCAAGGTTCTGGCCCCGTGTCTGCTGGTGACACGGATTGTGACCCGCTGGATGACGGGGAAGGACGATGCCGGGCTGACGCGGCTGGGACTTGCACGACTGATCGCCTATGCGCCGGCGCAGGACACGCTCACGCCGGGGGATTCGGAGGTGCTGGCGCATATCCTGTTTGCCGATCGGGTGACGCTCGCGGAGATCCGTACGCCGATCGATCCGGTCGGATCGGCGGATGCGGATGCACCGGCGTCAACCCTTCTGGAACGCGAGGATATCGCCGCCTCCGCGCGTATGCCGCGCTACTAAGGAATCGAGCGGCATATCCTCACCTATGTGAACCAGCGGTCTGTGTTGCGGGCCCTGCTGAAGGGGCCGATGCGGAACGGGCTCTTTCGACCTTCAGCCATGCGCTCCTCCAGATCCCGGAAGAATCGAGCATCGGAAGCGCGTCGCCGATCCGCTTCTGCTTGATCGCGATCAATTTGCCGACGCCGCGCTCCGCGCAGCGCTCGAATAGTGTGATCGTCCGCGTGCTGAAATGGACCGTCTCCAGGATTGAGCAGATACAGCTCGGGATGATCGAAAACAGTGCCCAGAAAACGAGAGCATCTCAGTCAGCCTGGTCTCCAGCGATAAAGGGGGAGGAGAACAATGCCTGCGTGCCCAGTTGCCGTTCGATCCACAACAGCCGGTTATATTTGGCGATACGCTCGCTACGGCTGAGCGAGCCGGTCTTGATCTGCCCCGTCCCGAAAGCGACGGCGAAATCCGCGATGAAGGAATCTTCGGTCTCGCCCGAGCGGTGGGACACCACCGAGCGCCAGCCGGCGGTACGCGCCAGCTCGATCGCCGCCACCGTCTCGGTCACGGTGCCGATCTGGTTGAGCTTGATCAGCACCGCATTCGTCGCCTTGCGGCGGATGCCCTCGGCGATGAATTTCGGATTGGTCACATAGTTGTCGTCGCCGACGATCTGGATGCGATCGCCGATCGCCGCCGTCTGCGCGACATAGCCGTCCCAATCGGCTTCGTCGAAGCCGTCCTCGATCGAGACGATCGGATAGGTCTTCACCCAGCGCGCATAGAGGTCGAGCAGGGCTTCCCGATCCAGCCGCTCACCGGAAGCCAGGTCGTAGGCTCCATCCGAAAAGAACGATGACGCCGCCGGATCGAGCGCGATCGCAACATCCTTGCCCGGAGTGAAGCCCGCCCGCTCGATCGCTTCGACGATCAACTCGCAGGCCTCCTCGTCGCTTTCGAGATCGGGAGCAAAGCCGCCCTCGTCGCCCACGGCCGTCGGAAGTCCACGGCGCTCAAGTTCCCGTTTCAAGGCCCTGAACGTCTCGACGCCGTAGCGCAACGCCTCGCTGAAGCTGGGTGCGCCGTGCGGGACGATCATGAACTCTTGGAAGGCGAGCCTGTTGCCCGCGTGCTTGCCTCCGTTGATGACGTTCATCATCGGAATGGGGAGACGTCGCGCCGTCGCACCGCCCAGATAGGCGTAGAGCGGCAGGCCTACAGAGTTGGCGGCCGCGCGGGCGACAGCCATGGAAACGCCGAGAATGGCATTGGCGCCGAGCTTCGATTTCCCAGGCGTTCCATCCGCCTCGATCAGCAGTGCGTCGATGGCGGCTTGCTTGGTCGCATCCTCCCCCAAAACCCGTTCGGACAATATCGTTCGAACATTCTCGACGGCCTTGCGCACCCCGAGGCCGCCAAATCGGGTCGGATCGCCATCGCGCAACTCGACCGCTTCATTCTTTCCGGTAGAGGCGCCAGACGGCACACGCGCTACACCGACGCTGCCATTTCTCAAGGCGACCTCGACCTCCACGGTCGGGTTGCCGCGAGAATCGAGGATCTCCAGAGCGTCGACATGGGCAATTTCGTTGGGCATGAGCAATCTCCAATCGATAGAACGCGTACGTCACTGGCCGCGGTCGTGGCGGACGGGCGAGAGCGATCATCATGGAGTGCTTGGGGGTACGTCCGGACATGGCTCTACCGTTGCGCCTAACGGTAGGAGTCATCAGCCGGCCAGCATGCAATGGGGGACCCCATCCCCATTAGCGAGTGTGCGCGCCGCTGGAACAAAGGTCAATCAGAGCGTTGACGATCGTCGTGCAAATAACTACAAATAAAGAGCTATCGTCAGCTTGGCGATCGCAGGGAATGGGGTCTCCCGAAACCGCCATCAGGCTGATGACTCCTGCCAATCGCCCCCTTCCGGGGGCCTCAAGGGCGCGTTGCGTCCGATGGCAGGAGAGATGGTGCGCTTCGAAGATCATTCACATCCAAATGGTGGATTGCTGCTCCTCGCACGCCACGGCGAGAGCGAAGGCAATGCGCGCAACATTTTTACCGGACGCCTCGACCTGCCGCTGACGAAACGCGGCAGGCGGGAGGCGCTGGACATTGCCGCCTCACTTCGGAAATCAGCGATCACTCTCGATATCGCCTTTTCTTCGGTGCTGCAGCGCGCGCGGGAGACAGCGGAAATCATCATCGCCTCGCTCGGGCGAGATATTCAGTTGATCAGCAACCTCGCCCTCAACGAACGCGACTACGGGATTCTGACCGGCCATCACAAGGATTTGCCCGTGCAGGGTGTCGAGGCCCAACAGGTCAGGCGCTGGCGGCGATCCTTCACGGGCCGTCCATCGGATGGTGAAAGCCTGATGGACACCCAAATCCGGGTTGGCGCGTATTACGACAGTTCCATCACACCGCAGCTTGTCGACGGTCGCAGCGTGCTCGTCGTCGCGCACGGCAACAGCCTGCGCGCCCTGATCAAGAAGCTCGAGTATCTCACGGCATCGGAAATCGAGGGACTCGAAATCGGGACCGGCGAGATCATCGCCTTTGAGACCTGCCGTGGTGCCGTATCCAAAAGGCTTCCCGACATCAACCCAACCGAACGATCAAGGATCTTTACTCTATGACGCACATCCTGCTGACCCGACACGGCCATGTCGAGGGAATTACGCCACCGCGCTTTCGCGGACGGCATGACCTGCCACTCACCGCCGCCGGCCGCGAGCAAGCACGACGGCTGGGAGCGTTTCTCGCCTCGCGCCCGAAACTAGACGCGATCTACACCAGTCCGCTCTCGCGTGCTGTCGATACCGGTGTCGCGGTTGCAGTCGCCACGAACGTGAAGGCGACGGCGCTGACGGAACTCGCAGATATCGATTATGGCGACTGGACCGGTAAAATGCATGAAGAGGTCGAGCGGAGTGATCCGCAGCGCTATGCGCGATGGTGGATACAGCCCCATCTGGTGCGGCCGCCTAACGGCGACTCCCTGCAGGATCTGGTCGCGCGTACGGCCGAGGCGGTGCGCGAAATCATCACCCGCCATCCCGATGGGCGCGTCGTTCTCGTCGGCCACGACAGTACCAATCGAGCATTGCTTCTAACATTGCTCGATCTTCCGCTCTCCGCCTTTTGGCGATTCGAACAATCGCCGTGCAACCTCACGGACATCGAGGTGACATCACGGGGGATTCGCGTTCACAGCATCAATGAAACCCTGCACCTGCAAGATCCCACGCTCCAGATCGCGGGCGATCAGCAGAGATCAACGGAGCATCCACTATGATGCAGACTACTTTTTGGGTTGCCCTCGGGGGCGCAATCGGCACTGTCACGCGATACTGGATCGCCTTGTGGATGGCGTCGCTTAGTCGGGACCTGCCTTGGGGCACCATACTGATCAACGTCACAGGGTCGTTTGCCATTTCGTTTTTCGGCACGATGACCGTCGAGCATGGCCGCTACCCGGTTCCGGAACTTTGGCGCGTCGCCTTCATGGTCGGAATCTGCGGCGGCTTTACGACGTTCTCCTCGTTCAGTCTCCAGACGCTCGAATTAGTCCGTGCGGGCGCCCCGCTGCGCGCTTTGCTCAATATCGGTCTCTCAGTCGTGCTTTGCCTCGTCGCCGTATCGCTCGGCTATCTCGCCGCCGAACACCTCAATGGCGGCGTCCAACAGGTCGCTGAAGCGCAAATCGAGGAGGATGCAGGATGACGAATGACATCGAGCTGAGCGCCAACACGATCCTTGCGGTTCTCGCGGAGCGCCACGGTGCGCGTGCGTGCCTTGATGCGGCCGCCGCCGCCGCATCGGCGCTGGATCATCCAACCATCACCGGTCTTCATGTTCGGGTCGATCCCATGCGGGATATTCTTCCGACCGAGGAGATGCTCTTGCCCACCCAAGAGCGGGCCATGGAGATCGAGGCCATCGAGGAAGGCAGAGCCCTGCGCGATGTCTTCTCGACCTGGATCGCGGGTCTCGATGCCCACGTAGAGACAACCTGGCTCGATATCGCCGACGGCGTCGATGACGAAGTCAAGGCGCTCGGAACTCAAGCCGTGCTCAACGTCATGGCGAACATCACACCGGGCAGCCGAGGTCACGCCCGGTCGGCTTTCCATGCCTGCCTCTTCAAGACGCACAGGCCATTCCTTGTCGTTCCCTCCGACTATGTCTCCCGCAAACTCAGCCGGATTCTCATCGGTTGGAAGGACACGCCGCCGGGCCGGCGCGTCCTCGATGCTGCACTGCCCTGGCTGCGCCAAGCTGACGCGGTGCATCTGATCTGCATCGGCCGTCCCGACCCTCTCGAACTGACATGGGCCAAGGAGCATCTGGCTGACCATGAGATTGCGGCCGACGGAGCCCATGTCGAACGACGTGAGGACGTCCCAGTCGGTGTTCAGCTACTCGACGAGGCCCGGCAGTTCGGAGCCGACTGGCTCGTGACCGGTGCCTACTGGCACACCGAATACGCCGAGTGGATTTTTGGAGGAGTAACGGAAGCGTTGCTGGGGCGCGCAACGCTTCCGCTCTTCATGAGCCACTAAGTTCAGCCGACACGCAGTTCGTCGTTGTCCGCCTGCGGCTCATTCAGAGTTGTCTCGACAAGCGCATCGCCCTTCTCGTCGACGCTCCAATGCTCAAGGTGCTTGAAGATGATGACCTTGTTGTAGAGCAGCGCCCCGTGCCGGCGCACGAAGGTCTCCAGGTCCGCCCGATGGCCGATGATCTCGACGCACACCGTCAGTTCCGGGTTGCTGATCTCGCTGGAATGGTTCTCGACGCGACCATGGTTGCTGTAGCCATAATGCGTGTGATGGGCGACGGCGTTCATCATGCCTTCCTTCTTCGCTTCCAGAACCAGCTCCCGATAGAGCAGGCGCGAACTCCATAGTGCACGCGCGCCCTTGCTGGGCATCTTGTCGCGGGGCTTCAGGTAGATCCGCACCATACCGACATCACTCGCCGTCAAAATATGAGTAGAATTCACGTCGTTGTCCTTTTGAGAGAGGAGGAAAGGCTCGGCTGCTCGCGGCTTGCGCTTGCGGCGTTCGAGCAGGTTGGCGACCGGCGCGGGCCGGCCGATCTCGCGGACGTCGCGCAGTGAGACATCCGGGGGGATGAAGCCGAAGTCTGTCTTCGGCACGCCCAGCCGCTGCGACAGATAGATGCCGGAGTGGCCGCTAAAGGCGTAGGCGATGAAACAAGCCGTCGCGATGTAGACAGTGTTCTCTGCGCCAAACAGTTCGATGCCCATGATCGTACAGGCGAGAGGGGTGTTGGACGCACCGGCGAACACCGCCACGAAGCCGAGACCGGCGAGGAGATCGACCGGGGCCCCGAGCAAATGGGCAAGCGCGTTGCCGAGCGCCGCACCGATGAAGAAGAGTGGGGTGACTTCGCCACCCTTGAAGCCGGCGCTTAGGGTCACGACCGTGAACACGAACTTCCACAGCCAGCTCCAGCCATCCACGCGTGTAGGATCGAAGAAGCCCGCGATGGTCGGATCGCCGGGATTGGCCGACCATACGCCGAGGCCGAGATAGGCGCGCGTGCCGACGGCGTAGACAAGTCCGATAATGAGAAGTCCCCCGAGCACGGGCCGCAAGGGAGCGAAGGGCAGCAGCTTCTTCATGACGGATTGTACGCCGTGGGAGGCTTCTGCGAAGAGCTGGCTGATCAGCCCGAACGCAATGCCCGCCAAGGCCACCTTGGCGAATAGTAAGATATCGAGGTGAAAGCCCGGCAGGTCGGCGCCGAACGTGATGCGGTAATGAGTGTGTCCAACTCCCCAGAGCTGGCACACCCAGTCACCCGTCACCGCAGCGATCAGGCAGGGGATCAGCGCCTCGTACTGAATGCGCCCGACGGTGAGCACTTCCAGCGCGAAAACTGCGCCGGCGATGGGCGTGCCGAAGACCGCGCCGAAGCCGGCGGCGATGCCGGCCATAAGCATCAGTCGCACTTCGTCGCTGTCGAGCCGCAAGGCCTTCCCGAAGGCGCTCGCAAGGCTGCCCCCAAGCTGCACCGCGGTCCCTTCGCGGCCCGCCGATCCGCCGAACAGATGCGTGATGATCGTGGACAGGAAAATGAGTGGCGCCATCCGTAGTGGGACGCCCGCGCCAGGCTCATGGATCTGCTCGACGATCAGGTTGTTGCCGCCCTCTGTCGACCGGCCGAACCAATGATAGACGAGCCCCACGGCAAGACCCGCCAGAGGGAGTCCGAAAAGTAGCCACGGGAAGTCAAAGCGGGCCCGGGTCGCCTCGTCCAACGCCCAGAGGAACAGCGCGCAGAGCGATCCGACGGCCGACGCCATCGGAACGACGAACATTAGCCAGCGCGCGAGGACGGCCAACTGAGTTAGACGACTTTGTATAGTGCCAAACGACATTCCAGGCTCCGATTGCAGGCGGAGCCGCTAGAACTGTCAGCAATCCATGGGATGCGTCAGGCCACGACTCCACTCCTGCGAAAAACGCAGTGAGTAGGAGTCATCAGCCTGCGGGGAGGCGGTTCGACCCAGATGGGTCAGGCAGATTCCATTGCCGGCTCGATTCTTACCGCGTCGCAGCACCGAATGTCAATATCGCGTTGCAGCATGCAGTCATAATCGGACGACACTCCATCGCGGTTCAGCGGCCGGTAGGTGCGGCAGAGCGTCACCGTCCGATCTGCACGCCACAGCGCGATATTTCCCGCCTGGTCAACGTGAAGACTTCATCTTTCTAGATCTATCGCTTTCTATCTCCTCAATCCAAATCGAGAGGAGATGCAACATGAGCGCTACGATGAACACACCCATCAGAAGAACAATCAGACGGCAGCAGTTACGCGAGATGGTGCCGCTGGCTGACAGCACGATTTACGAGATGGAGCAGCGGGGAGAATTTCCGCGACGCTTCGCTTTGACCCCACGATGCGTGGTTTGGGATCTGGGCGAGGTTCAGGCATGGCTTGCGGCCCGTCGCTCGAAACCAATTCTCCGTGCGCCCGGCCCCGACGTGAAACAACGCCGAGCCCGTCCGGTCAAAGCGCCGGATCGGGCTGCAAGATCGGCATCGACGGGGGGATGAGCGTTGGCACGTACTTCCTGCCATCGACCCAGGCGTCCAAGATATCCGACCACTCTTGCATCATGTGTCGACGCTGCACCTCATATTCGGCTTTGTTATAAACGCCACGGGACGAGCGCCCGTCCTCATGCGCCAGACACTTTTCGATCCAGTCGCTGTTGAAGCCGAGTTCGTTCAGTAGAGTCGAACCTGTCCGCCGCAGGTCGTGGACCGTAAACGGCTCCAGGGGCAAACCTTCCGCTTTCGCCCGTTCGACGACTGCGTAGGTCACGCGGTTGAAGGTGGCGCGCGACATCGGAGCATCTGCGTCGTACCGCGAAGGCAGAAGGTATCTTGAATTGCCTGCACAGGTCTTCAGCGCGATCATGATGTCGAGCACTTGGCGCGACAGGTAGACGTTATGCGCCTTCGAGCGCTTCATGCGCTCCTTCGGGATCGTCCAGACTGCATTCTCGAAATCGACTTCGTCCCACACTGCGTCCTGCAGCTCGCTCTTGCGCACCATCGTGAGGAGGTAGAGCCGCATTCCCAATCGGATCGTGGGAAGTGTGGCGATGTGCTCGAGCTGCTTCAACATCACTCGAATTTCAGAGGGCGAAAGCGAGCGATCCTTCGGTACGAAGGTGGCGATCGATGCCGGCCCCACTTCGTCGGCCGGGTTGGCTACCTTCTCGCCGTGCAGGATCGCGAATCCGTAGATCTGCTTCAGGATGTCTCGCACGTGGATAGCCGTCGCCGGAGCACCGCGTTCAACGATGCTGCCGCAGTGGGCTCTTAGATCGTCCGGCGTGATCTCCGTCAGGAGACGATTGCGCCAGACCGGCAGAAGCTCGCGCTCGAAGATGGAACGCCGCATGGCGCGCGTGCTGTCGGCCATCGGCGCGGCGGTGAGCCACTTCTCCCCGAACTCGCCAAAACTCTTCGCCTCTTTCAGACGCCGCTTGTCGCGCTGCTTCTCTATCGCCGGCGATCGTCCTTCGCCAATGGCACGCCTCGCGTCGAGGCACTTCTCTCGGGCCCGGGCAAGCGAGATTCCGTCGCGTCCATACCTGCCCAGATAGACGGTCTCCCGACGGCCGTTGAGCCTGTAATCCAGGCGAAACGAGATCGCGCCACTGGGCATGACGCGAACATACATGCCGTCGCGGTCCGCAATCTTGTAGATTTTCTCTTTTGGCTTCAATGCCTTGAGGGCGACATCCGTCAGCATCCTTACTGCCTCCTGAAAAGTACCGTCAGCACAATTTGGAGGGTTCGTGGCAGATAATTTCTTTTATCTTCAATGGCTTAAAGAATAATAAGTACCGTCACGAGCCTCATTGACCGTGACGGTACTTTGAAAAACTCGCCCAAGCAATATACGGGAGGTCCGTCAGGAAGGCCGCCAGAGCCAAACTCTGCGTACCGATAGCTACTGACTGCTATAGAAGGAATTTATTTTTATTTTCAATGGCTTGTTTCGTATCCTAGCGTAGTTACGGATACGTCCGGATGGGCCAAAATCATTCCCACTCGATGGTGCCGGGCGGCTTCGACGTCACGTCGTAGACGACGCGGTTGATGCCGCGGACCTCGTTGATGATACGGGTGGCGGCGGCGCCGAGGAAATTCATGTCGTAGTGGTAGAAGTCGGCGGTCATGCCGTCGACCGACGTCACCGCGCGCAGGGCGCAAACGAACTCGTAGGTGCGGCCGTCGCCCATGACGCCGACGGTCTGGACCGGCAGCAGCACGGCGAAGGCCTGCCAGATGGCATCGTAGAGGCCGGCCTTGCGGATCTCGTCGAGATAGATGGCGTCGGCCTGGCGCAGGATTTCGAGCTTTTCGCGGGTGATGCCGCCGGGGCAGCGGATGGCGAGGCCGGGTCCGGGGAACGGATGGCGGCCGATGAAGCTGTCGGGCAGGCCGAGTTCCTTGCCAAGCACGCGGACCTCGTCCTTGAACAGCTCGCGCAGCGGCTCGACCAGCTTCATGTTCATGCGGTCGGGCAGGCCGCCGACATTGTGGTGCGACTTGATGGTAACCGAAGGGCCGCCGGTGAAGGACACGCTTTCGATGACGTCGGGATAGAGCGTGCCCTGGGCGAGGAAATCGGCGCCGCCGAGCTTCTTGGCCTCTTCCTCGAATACCTCGATGAACAGGCGGCCGATGGTCTTGCGCTTCTTTTCCGGGTCAGACTCGCCTTCGAGCGCGTCGATGAAGCGATCGGCGGCATCGACCAGGATCAGCGGCAAATTGTAATGCTCGCGGAACATGGCGACGACGTCGGCCGCCTCGTTCTTCCGCATCAGGCCATGGTCGACGAGGATGCAGGTGAGCTGGTCGCCGACCGCCTCGTGGATGAGCAGTGCCGCGACCGAGGAATCGACGCCGCCCGAAAGCGCGCAGATGACCTTCTTGTCGCCGACCTGCTTGCGGATCGCCTCGACCGCATGCTCGCGGTAGGCGCGCATGGTCCAGTCGCTCTCGATGCCGGCGATCTTGTGGACGAAATTGCGCAGCAGCTTGGCCCCGTCGGGGGTGTGTACCACTTCGGGGTGGAACTGCACGGCATAGAACTTGCGGGCCTCGTCGGCGATGGCGGCAAAGGGTGCGCCGTTGGAGGTGCCGATGACGCGGAAGCCGGCGGGGATGGCAGTGACGCGGTCGCCATGGCTCATCCACACCTGATGGCGAGTACCCTTGGCCCAGACGCCGTCGAACAAAGCACTTTCGTCTTCGATCTCGAGATAGGCGCGGCCGAATTCGCGATGGTGGCCGGCTTCGACCTTGCCGCCGAGCTGGGCGCACATGGTCTGCTCGCCGTAGCAGATGCCGAGCACCGGGATGCCGGCCTCGAAGACGGCGTCAGGAGCGCGCGGGCTGCCGATGTCGACCGTGGAGTGCGGGCTGCCCGAGAGGATCACCGCCTTGGGGCTGATCCGCTTGAAGGCCTCGGCGGCCGACTGGAAGGGAACGATCTCGGAATAGACCCCGGCCTCGCGGACGCGACGCGCGATGAGCTGCGTCACCTGGCTGCCGAAGTCGATGATGAGGACGGTTTCGGGGTGCTCGGAGTTCTTCATGGCGGGCGTTTAAAGAAAGATTCGAGTCTGTGCAATGGGCTGGATTGCATGGCTGGCAGGCAGGGAGCGCAATGGCCGGCCAAGGCCGGCTGCCAATCAGCTCGCCTGCGGTTCGGCAAGCCCGCGCAGGGCCGCCATCAACGCCTCGAAAGACCCCTCGCCCAGACGCTCGCGGTAGCGCTTCTCGATGTCGATCTTGATATGGTCGCCGTCGTCGAGTGCAGCCAGCCCCTTTGACGTGTAGCGCACAAACTTGCCACGCTTGTCCTCCGGGTCAGGCGCGCGTTCGATGACACCTTCGGCCTCCAGGCCGTCGAGCAATTGCTGCACCGCCTGCTTGGAGATCCCCATGCGTTCGATCAGCGCCGCCTGCCTGGTGCCGCGGCGGGGTATGTGGCCGAGCAGTCCGGCTCGGCCTTCGCTGAACCAGCCATGGCCGGCCGCGCGCATCGCCTCGGCAAACTCAGCCTTCCAGGCGCGGCTCGCCTGCCACAGGCGCCAGCCGATATGGTCGGGCAATGCCTTGGCGTCTTTTTCGTCAAGTAGCTTGACCATTTTTCCAATCATGCATATCGTCAAGATGCTTGACTACCTTGATAGTGGAAGGGACCGAACATGGCAATTCTCGACCAGGCCTCGCTGAGGGTGCTGATAGCAGGCACGACCCATGTGCTCGACCGCAACGGCAAGGAGGCCTACGTCTATTTCGAAACCGGCAACAGGGCGCACATGCTGCTCGACGACGGGGAAACGCGGAAGGGAAGCTGGGCGCTCGCCGAGGGCGGCTACGTGGTCGACTGGGACAATGGGGCTGTCGGCCGCTGGACGCTCGACCACGAGGCAGGATCAATCACCTATGTGAGCCAGGATCGCGATGTCAGGGTGAGGCTTGCCGGCATCCTGTTCGGCAATGCCAAGGGGCTGCCGCGCTCGGCGCAGTAGGCAAGGATGGCCGCCCAAGGGGCGACCATCCAGATCTCGTCAGGCGAGTTCTTCGTCGCGCTGGGCAACAAAGACAAGCACCAGCAGAATGGTGATGAAGAAGCGGAAGGCGTCGGGAACGCCGTTCCACGTCTTCGACATCCACATGCCGAACCATTCGCCGCCGACCGACATGAAGCCGACCTGCCATACCAGGAAGCCAAGCGTCAGGCCGGCAATCGACAGCGTCTTGGAGGCGTTGAAGCTGCGTGCGTCATTGCGAAGGTTGGTGGCGAGGCGATAGGCGCCGATCCAGCACAGGATGGCGGTCAGCGATTCAGCGGCGATGATCAGGAAGTAAAACAGGTTGTGAAGTGCGGGATTGGTGATGGCGCGGTATTTGATGGCGGCATCCGGGAAGATCGTGTCCATGCTCATCACATGCTGCACGAAAGCGAAGTTGGTGCCGTAGTCGGTCAGATTGCCGAAGGCGACAAGCGTTGAAAACAGCGCGGTTGCGGCAACAGCGGCGGTCTTGGATATGCGGATGATCATCATTTCGTAGGCTACTCCTGAAAAAGCGCGCGCACGCTTCGGCGCTGTCGCGCCTGCCCGGTCCGAGCAAGAACCCGGATCGAGGAAGCGCGTCAGTGTCGATGAGCGTGCACGACTGTGCGCCGCATACATCAAACGTCAGGGCAAAACTTATGACAAAAGAGCGCAGCGCCGCATGGCCGGCGGCTAAAGCTTGAGAGTGCCGCTCTGGATCGCCTGGCCGAGAAGATGGACAGCATGGGCCAGCTTCTCATCGACGACATGGAGATATTCGGTCCAGTCGTCGACATGGCTGATGTCGTTGGCGCCATCCGAAATGCCGCGCAGGCCGATGAGCGGGACGCCGAAGATCTGGCAGGCGCGCAGCACGGCAAAAGTCTCCATGTCGACCATGTCTTCCGGGATGGCGTCGTAGGCGGCACCTGAAATGATGGTGCTGCCGGTCGACAGGCTGGCCTGCCGCACATCGGGGATGCGCAACGGCAGGTCCAGGGTCGCGGGAAGGTCGAGAAACGGTGTCCTCCCCTTCTCGAAACCGAGGGCCGATGCGTCCATGTCGCGATAACAGACCGAAGTCACCTGATAGACCTCGGTCTGATCGAGCCGGCGGCTGCCTGCGGAGCCGAGGCAGACGACGAGATCGGGCAGATAGTTGGAGGCGGCGAGCAGCGCAAGTTCAGCGCCTACCCTGACGCCTGCCTCGACCGGGCCGATGCCGGTCATCAGCGGCGTGAACAGCTTTTGCAGATGCGGGCCGTATTCGGCATCTGCCGCCATGACGAACAGCACATTGCGGCCGGCAAATTGCGTCATGCCAGGCATGGTCTACCCCTCGATGCCGTCGCGGCCGGCAATGGCCATCATCGTGCCGGTCATGGTGGCGATCAGCCTGGCCTCGCCATCGGCGGCGATAGCATAGGCCTGGCCGTCGGCGACGACGATGGTGCGGCCGGGCTTGGTGACCGAGCCGCGGAACAGGAAACGCTCGCCCTTGCCGGGGGCCAGGAGATTGACCTTGAACTCGATGGTCAGGACGCTGGTGCTTTCCGGGAACAACGAAAAGGCAGCGTAGCCGCAGGCGGAGTCGAGCGCGGTCGAGAGGATGCCGGCATGAAGAAAGCCGTGCTGCTGGGTCAACTGATCCGAAAACGGCATCTCGATCTCGATGATGCCGGGGGTAACGAGCGTGAGTTCGGCGCCGATGGTCCGCATCGCGCTCTGACGCGCGAACGAGGCCCTGACGCGCTCGTCATAGTCGGGTGTGGGTACGATCTTGGCTGCCATGTCAGATGTTCCTCTCGCTTTGCTTATCGCAAAGCAGGCAAATGCAGGCAATCGCAAATGCTGCAGCGCAAACGTCAGTTGAGCCACCAGATCGATGCATTGAGCAGCGTGGCGAAGGCAACCCAGGCGGCATAGGGCGCAAACAGCCCGGCGGCAATGCCGTCCTTTCTGCCCGCAAGCACCATGAAACCCGAGATGGCGCCGAGAAGCGCTACGATGACCAGCAAAGCCAGGCCGGGCTGCTGCAGGCCGAAGAAGGTCGGCGACCACAAGAAATTGAGCACGAGCTGAGCGATCCACAACCGCATGGCGCCACCCCAGGGATCGCGCTGCCAGACGCGCCAGCCAGCGATGGCCACGAGGATGTAAAGCACCGACCAGACTGGGCCGAAAATCCAGTTGGGCGGATTGAAGAACGGCTTGGCCAGTCCGGCATACCAGTCGCCCGGCAGCGTCACGTAGCCTATCAGCGTGCCGCCGCCGAGCACGACGACGACAAATGCAAGCAAGGTGAGAAGTCTGCTCATCGAACCTCCAGAACAAGAGGACGGCCTGATGCGCCGCCCCGCTCTCAACTGGAGGACAAGTCCGGATCGTCAATGGTTGAGGCGATTTGAACTTCGCCGTCAGCCCTTGCGGCGCATGGCGGTGAAGAAGAAGCCATCGGTGCCGCTCCTGGCCGGCGTCAACGACAGGCCCTGCGCGCCAAGGCGCACGGCATCGTCGCGGCCGGGGAAACGGGCCTGCCACAGCGCGCGGTGATCGATGGCCGCAAAGCCGTTGGCGCGCTGAAAAAAGGCGTCGACCTGATCGGCGTTTTCCTCGTCGAAGACCGAGCAGGTGATGTAGACGAGGAGACCGCCCGGCTTCACATAGGCGCTGGCGGCGTCGAGGATGGCCGACTGCTCGGCCTTGCGGACATCGAGCTGGCGCTGGGTGAGACGCCACTTGGCATCTGGCCGGCGGCGCCAGGTGCCGCTGCCGGTGCAGGGCGCGTCGATCAGCACCAGATCCATATGGCCGGTGAGACCCGACAATTCGGACGGCTTGGTGACGACCTGGACGTTGCGGTTGTCGGAGCGGCGCAGGCGATCGAACATCGGCGCAAGGCGCGACTTTTCCGAATCGTGGGCGAAGATCTGGCCGCGGTTTTCCATCGCCGCCGACAACGCCAGCGTCTTGCCTCCGGCGCCGGCGCAGAAGTCGAGCACCTGCATGCCAGGGGATGCGCCGGCAAGTTCGGCCGCTAGCTGCGAGCCCTCGTCCTGGATCTCGAACCAGCCCTTCTGGAAGGCCGGCTCGGCCTGGACGTTGGGGTGGCGGCCGCTGCCGTCGATCGGCGGGATGCGCACGCCATGCGGGGCGAGCGCCATCGGCGCGGCCTGGGTGCCTTCGAGTTCGGCGATGACGCGGTCGCGGTCGGCCTTCAGCGTGTTGACACGGATGTCGAGCGGCGGACGGGCGGCAAGGGCGGCGCCCTCCTCCACCCAGTCGGTGCCGAAAGCGCGTTCGAGAAGCGGCGCACACCAGTCGGGACTGTCAGCGCGGACAGCATCGGGCGCATCGGTGAGCTTGCGCTCGGCAATGGCGGCCAGCTCCGCGGCGCTCAGCGCTTCGGGTGCGAACTTGTCGCCGTCGAGCGTCTGGTTGAGTGCCTCGGCCGATTGATCCCATTCGAGCAGCAGGGCGCCGAAACCGAGCGCGCGCGAGGTCTCCTCGCCAAGCAGCCAGCCGGCGGAGCGCTTGCGGCGCAGCGCGTCATAAACGATGTTGCCAATGGCCGCACGATCGCCAGCGCCGGCGAAACGATGGGAAAGTCCCCAGTCTTTGAGTGCATCGGCGGCGGGACGATGCCGCCTCTCGATATCGTCGAGTACTTCGATGGCTGCAGCCAGCCTTCCGCCAAGTCGCATATTCGGTGATCCGTCTTCGGTTGACCCGTACAGGACCTAGCTAAACAGCCGGGACGAATTGCACAAGCACTGGCCGCCGCTCACGGAGCAAAATCTTTCCACCGCAAAGGCCAGCCGCAAAACAAAACAGGCGCGGATCGCTCCGCGCCTGCCCTGCCGATTGTCGCGAGTGGTTATTACGCCGCCTTCAGCGTCTGCACGAGGTCGAAGCGGTCGGCATTCATCACCTTGGTCCATGCCGCCACGAAATCCCTGGCGAACTTCGCCTGGGCGTCCGCACTGCCGTAGACTTCGGCCAGCGCGCGCAACTGCGAGTGCGAACCGAAGATCAGGTCGACGCGGGTGGCATACCACTTGACCTCGTTCGTGTTCCTGTCGCGCCCTTCGAACACGTCCCTGGTATCCGATACCGCCTTCCACTCCGTGCCCATGTCGAGCAGGTTGACGAAGAAGTCGTTGGTCAGGGTTCCGGGCCGCGCGGTGAAGACACCGTGCGCGGACTCTGCAGCATTGGCGCCGAGCACGCGCAGGCCGCCGACCAGCACCGTCATCTCAGGTGCCGACAGCGTCAGCAGTTGCGCCCGATCGATCAGGTTTTCCTCTGAGGTCAGGCGCTGCCTGCCCTGGAGATAGTTGCGGAAGCCGTCGGCGGACGGCTCGAGCGGCGCGAAGGATTCGACGTCGGTCTGCTCCTGCGAGGCGTCCATGCGGCCCGGTGCGAAGGGCACCTTCACCTCCTGGCCGGCATCCCTGGCGGCTTTCTCGATTGCGGCACCGCCGCCGAGAACGATCAGGTCGGCAAGCGACACCTTCTTGTTGCCCGACTGCGAAGCGTTGAACTCCTGCTGGATCGCCTCGAGCTTTTCCAGAACGGAGGCCAGTTGCGCCGGCTGGTTGACGACCCAGTCCTTCTGCGGCGCAAGGCGGATGCGCGCGCCGTTGGCGCCGCCGCGATTGTCGGAGCCACGGAACGTCGAGGCCGATGCCCAGGCCGTCGAAACAAGCTGTGACACCGAGGGTACCGCGGCGAGAATCTTGTCCTTCAGGGCGGCAATGTCCTGCTCATCGACCAGGACATGGTCGACCGCGGGAATGGGGTCCTGCCAGATCAGCTCTTCCTTGGGGACGAGCGGACCGAGATAGCGTGCGATCGGGCCCATGTCGCGGTGGGTGAGCTTGAACCAGGCGCGGGCGAAGGCGTCGGCGAACTGGTCAGGGTTCTCGAAGAAACGCCTCGATATCTTTTCGTAGGCGGGATCAGCCCGCAGCGCGATGTCGCTGGTCAGCATCGAGGGCGCGTGACGCTTGGACTTGTCGTGCGCATCCGGCACCGTACCGGCGCCCATGCCGTGCTTGGGGGTCCACTGATGGGCACCTGCCGGGCTCTTGGTAAGTTCCCACTCGTAGCCGAGCAGGTTCCAGAAGAAATTGCCGCTCCATTTCGTCGGCGTCGTGGTCCAGGTGGCTTCCAGGCCGCTGCCGATGGTGTCGCCGCCCTTGCCGGTGCCGAAGCTGTTCTTCCAGCCGAGGCCCTGCTGCTCGATGTCGGCCGCTTCCGGTTCGGCGCCCACATTGGCCGCATCGCCGGCGCCATGGGTCTTGCCGAAGGTGTGGCCGCCGGCGATGAGGGCGACCGTTTCCTCGTCGTCCATCGCCATGCGCGCGAAGGTCTCGCGGATGTCGCGCGCCGATGCGAGCGGATCCGGGGTGCCGTTCGGCCCTTCCGGATTCACATAGATCAGGCCCATCTGGACGGCCGCGAGCGGGTTGGAAAGATCGCGGTCGCCGCTGTAGCGCTCGTCGGCCAGCCACTTGCCCTCGGAGCCCCAGTAGATGTCCTCTTCAGGCTCCCAGACATCGGCGCGGCCGCCGGCGAAGCCGAAGGTCTTGAAGCCCATCGATTCCAGCGCGACGTTGCCGGCGAGAATCATCAGGTCGGCCCAGGAGATCTTGCGGCCATATTTCTGCTTGACCGGCCACAGAAGGCGGCGGGCCTTGTCGAGATTTACGTTGTCCGGCCAGCTGTTGAGCGGCGCGAAGCGCTGTTGTCCGGCGCCCGCGCCACCGCGACCGTCGCCGATGCGGTAGGTGCCGGCGCTGTGCCAGGCCATGCGGATGAACAGCGGCCCGTAGTGTCCGAAGTCGGCCGGCCACCAGTCCTGCGAATCCGTCATCAGGGCAGTGAGGTCCTTGATCACGGCATCGAGGTCGAGGCTCTCGAACTCCTTGGCATAATCGAACGCCTCGCCCATCGGATCGGACAGGCTGGAGTGCTGGTGGAGGACCTTGAGATCCAGTTGGTTCGGCCACCAGTCACGATTGGTCCTGCCGGCAGTGGTGTGCGCGACGGGGCATTTGCCCGCGCTGTTTTCGTCGGTCTTTGCGTCCATTTTTCTCTCCGAAACGTCTTTGCGTAGGTGCTTGCGGACCTGGGTCCGCCTCTTGATGAGTTGGCAGCTCTACAGCAGGGCCGGGCGGCATTCGCCGGCAGTGATGGAATTGCGATTGTCCGATACCGGCGCGCCCGCACTGGTGGTCATCGTCGGTCTTGTCATGGCTTGCGCCTCCCTCGTGGCTTCAACTCGCTAGACGGTCCTGGGCAGCACAACAGGGGTGCGCCGCCTCATTGGTACCATTCCAGTCTAGGATCGGATTTTGATAAAGCCAAATTGCCTTTTCAAACAATCTTGATAACCTTTGATTATGATACGCCTGACAATCCGACAGATGGAATATTTCGCGGCATTGGCCCAGATGCTGCATTTCGGCCGGGCAGCCGAGTTCGCCGGGGTCAGCCAGCCGGCGCTCTCGGCGCAGATCGCCGAGATGGAGGAAAGGCTCGGATGCATCCTGTTCGAGCGCGGCGGGAAGGCGGTGCGGATGACCGAGGATGCGCTCGAGCTACAGCCGCGCATCGAAAACATCCTGGCCCAGATCCGCGAGGTCGAGACGACGGCCCGCCGCGGCAGGCTGGCGATGGAGGGGCGGTTGCGGCTCGGCGTCATCCCGACCGTCGCGCCCTATCTTTTGCCGCACATCCTGCCGGCGCTGAAACGCGAATATCCAAAGCTTCGGCTGGAACTGCGCGAGGCGATCACCGGCTCGCTTGCCGAGGAGGCGCTGAACGGACGGATCGACGCGTTCGTTGCCGCCTTGCCGCTCGACTATTCCGGGCTGACGACACAGGAGCTGTTTTCGGACCGCTTTTATCTTGCCGTGCCCGCCGACGACCCTGACTTCGTCTCGCCACCGGTGCCGCCGGAAAGCCCGGCACTCGAACGGCTGATGCTGCTGGAGGAAGGCCACTGCCTGCGCGAACAAGCGCTGGCGGTGTGCGGCAGCGTCAAGCCGGTGGCAATGGCCAACTATGGCGCGACCAGCCTGACGACGCTGCTGCAGATGGTGGCTCACGGGCTGGGGGTGACGCTCATCCCGGCGATGGCGGCGGGGCCGGCACACGACCAGCGCGACCTGAAGATCGTGCCCTTCGCCGAACCGGTGCCGGAACGGCGCATCTGCCTTGCCTGGCGCCGCAACAGCCCCAGGCACAATGAATGCCTGGAGCTTGCGCGGATTATCCGCGGACTGCAGCCGCTATTGCAGCATTGAACCCGGCAAGCGTCGCCGCGTCGGCGGCGCCGCGCGCCTTGCGCGACTGCACCAGGCAGGCCTGCGATCGCAGGATGACGCCGTCCGACAAGATCTTGAGGTGATTGGCGCGCAAGGTCGAGCCGGTCGAGGTGATGTCGACGATGACGTCGGCGGAACCCGCAGCAGGCGCGCCTTCGGTGGCGCCCAGGCTTTCGACGATGCGGTAGACCTGGATGCCGTGCATCTGGGAAAAGAACTGCTGGGTCAGCCGCCAGTACTTGGTGGCGATGCGCAGGCGACGGCCGTGGCGCTGGCGGAAATCGGCGGCGACATCATCGAGGTCGGCCATGGTGTCGACGTCGAGCCAGATGTCGGGCACGGCGACGACGACATCGGCGTGGCCGAAGCCCAGGCGCGCGACGATCTCGGCCTTGCTTTCCCAGTCGGCGAGGTTTTCGCGGATCAGGTCCTCGCCGGTGATGCCGAGGTCGACATTGCCCTGCCCAATCTCGCCCGAGATTTCGGAGGCCGACAGGAAGGCGATCTCGATATCCGCCCTGCCCTCGATCGAAGCACGGTAGCGGCGGTCGTCATCGGGCAGGTTGACGACAAAACCGGCCTTGGCCAGCACGTCGAGCGCCTGCTCCTTGAGCCGTCCCTTGGAGGGAAGTGCGATCGAGATGGCCATCAGCGCGCCTCCCTCAAGGCTTCGATGCGGTCGAGCCAGACGGAGAAGCCGACGCCCGGAATGGGCTTGCCGGCGCCGAGCAGCGTCAGCAGCCGGTCGTAGCGGCCGCCACCGGCCAGCGGGCGTTCGGCATCTGGCCCGGAAATCTCGAACACCAGGCCGGTGTAATAGTCGAGCGGACGGCCAAAGGCGGCGTCATAGCGCACCGAACCGGCAGCAAGGCCATGGCCGGCGACAGCCTTGGCGCGGGCGGCGAAATTGTCGAGGGCAGCACCGAGCGTGAGCCCGGCGCCGGCGGCGAACTCCTTGAGGGCCGCGGGAGCCTCGTCGAGCGAGACATGGATCGCCAGGAACCGTTCCAGCGCCTCGAAGGCGTCGCTGGACAGGCGAACGCTGCGCAGTTCGGCCTTTTCGATCAGGCGGCGGGCGATGTCGTTGGGCGTGCGGCCGGCCGAGGGCGACAGGCCCGCCTGCTCCATGCCCTCTGATATGTGGGCGGCAAGCGCGTCATGGTCGCCCGATGCAACCAGCGAGGCGACCGGTTCGGCAAGCGCCGAGGCGCGCGTGGGGGCCGCGAGATCGCCGAGGGCGGCTGCCAGAAGCTCGGCCGAACCGAAAGCGCGGGCAAGGCGCATGCGCCAGCCGCGCGGCAGGCCAAGCGCTGCCAGCACCGCCTCGAAGATCGCCTGGTCACCGAGCGTGACGGTGAGGTCATGGCCGGGCAGGCAAAGCGACAGAAGCGCATGCGCGTCTGCTACCGAGCGCGCGTCGGCTGCCGCCGTGTCGGTGTCGCCGAGATCCTCGACACCGGCCTGGAAAAACTCGCTGCTGCCGTCGCGCCGCTGGCGGAACACCTCGCCGAGATAGGAATAGCGGCGCGGCGTGCCGGACTGGGTGTGGATGTGGTCGAGGCAGACAGGAATGGTGAATTCCGGCCGCAGGCAAAGCGACGCGCCGGTCTCGCTTTCGGTCAGGAAGATGCGTCGGCGCAGGTCCTCGCCGGCCATGTCGAGGAACGGATCGGCCGGCTGCAGCACCGGCACGTCGACCGCATCGGCCCCCCGCGCGGCGAAGAGCTTGAGGATGTCGGACGCGATGGCCGGGTAACGCGCGTTCATGGCCTTACAGCTTCGCCCGCTCTTCAGCCTGCGCGGCGAGGATCTTCTTGACCTCAGCGACGAGATCGGCTTCCGGCACGGTGATCTGTGCCGGACGCGCGGCGCGCCACTCGGCATTGTCGGTGATTTCGGCCGACATGCGGGCGCCCTCGATCAAGTCCTTGATCTGGACCTGGCCATTGGCACGCTCGTCGCCGCCCTGGATGACGACGACGCCCGAGCCCCTGCGGTCGGCATATTTGATCTGGGCCTTCATGCCGGAACCGCCGAGATACATCTCGGCGCGCACGCCGGCGCGGCGCAGGTCGGCGACCATCTTCTGGTAGCGGCCGAGGCTTTCGGTGTCCTTGTCCATGACCAGCACGACCACGGGCGCGATCACGTCCGATGTGTCGAGCTTGCCGAGGTTCTTCAGCGCCGTCATCAAGCGCGACACGCCGATGGAGAAGCCGGTGGCCGGCACGGGCTCGCCACGGAAGCGCGAGACGAGACCGTCGTAACGACCGCCGCCGCCGACGGAGCCGAAGCGCACGACCTGGCCGTCGTCATTGGGGATTTCGGCGAGCAGCTCAGCTTCGTAGACGGGACCGGTGTAATACTCGAGGCCGCGCACGACAGAGGGGTCGATCTTGATACGGCCGTCGTCATAGCCGGCCGCAGCAGCGAGCGCGCCGATCTGGGCCAGTTCTTCCACGCCTTCAGTGCCACGAACATTGCCCGAAACGATGGCCTTGAGGTTCTCAGCCGTGGTGTCGGAATCGGCAGCACCGGCTTCAGTGAAGGCAATAACGGTGTTAATCGCCGCATCGTCCAGGCCGGCGCCCTTGGTGAAGTCGCCCTCACCTTCCTGGCCGCCGTCCCAGCGGCCCTTGCCGAGCAAGAGCTTGACGCCCTCGGGCCCGAACTTGTCGAGCTTGTCGATGGCGCGCAGCACGGTCAGCCGGCGATTGGCGTTGTCGTCGCCGCCGAGGCCAATCGCCTCGAGCACGCCGTCGAGCACCTTGCGGTTGTTGACGCGGATGACGTAGTCGCCGCGCTTGATGCCAAGCGCTTCCATCACGTCGGCCATCATCATGGTCATCTCGGCATCGGCCGCGACGCCTGGCGTGCCGACGGTGTCGGCATCGAACTGCATGAACTGGCGGAAGCGGCCGGGACCCGGCTTCTCGTTGCGGAACACCCAGCCGGAACGGTAGCTGCGATAGGGCTTGGGCAGCCTCTCGAAGTTCTCGGCGACGAAGCGAGCCATCGGCGCGGTCAGGTCGTAGCGCAGCGACAGCCACTGCTCGTCATCGTCCTGGAACGAGAACACACCTTCGTTGGGACGGTCCTGGTCGGGCAGGAATTTGCCGAGCGCGTCAGTGTATTCGATCAGCGGCTGATCGACCGGCTCAAAACCGTAGAGCTCGTAGACCTCGCGGATCTTCGCCATCATCTTCTCGACGACCCGGATGTCGTCCGCGCTGCGGTCGACGAAACCGCGCGGCAGCCGCGCTTTCATCTTTTCCGATTTGTCGGCCATGGTCGAATTCCGCACTTTTCCAGAAATTTTGGGCCGCGATCACGGCGCGGCGTTTCGTAACCGAAATGGGGTGGAGCGGCAAGCGTTTGGCGCGCGCCGCAACCGGCAAGGCCGAAACAAATCGGCCGCGCGCCGACATCGTGCCGAAACAGCCGCGCCCGATAAGCCGCCGCAACCGAACGATGGAACGACTGCATGTCCAGCAACACTGGAGAAATCGACAAGACGACGGCCCGGCTGCGTCCAGCGGGACCGGAAAAGCCCGCAGCAAGGAAGCCTGCGACGGCACGCGACGCGCTGATGACCTGTGTCCTGGTGCTGTACCCGGCACTGGCGACGGTGGGCGCCATCGCGGCCAGCCTGCTGTTGACGGGCACGAGCGCCTGATGCCGATGCGCCCCTGGAAAGCGACGCTGGTGCCGAAGACGATTGCGACCCTCGCCGCCATGAGCGCGCTGGTGCTTGCCGCCTGCACCACCAGCGGCGGCGTGTTGGCCGGCGGCGGTTGCAAGCCCGGCAATGCAAAGCTGGCCGGCCACTATTATCTCAACGGCGTGATGGAGGTCGGCTCCGAACTGCTGCTCAGGCCGGACGGCAGCTTCGAGTTCATGCTCGCCTATGGCGCCAACGACCAGTACGGCAAGGGCTGCTGGGTGAAGCGCGGCGGAACCGTCGAGGTGATCCCCGCCGGACGATCGTCAGCCTCGCGGCGGCACACGCCGGAAGATCGCGGTTTCGGCGGGCTGGTGCTGACGGTCTCCGGACGGGCGCTGGTCTGGGATATCGCCGGCAGCGGATACAAGGGCCGGTATGAGCGGTGAGTGTTGCTCCCTTCTCCCCTTGTGGGAGAAGGGAAGGCCTCACACCGGCCGCTTGAACGCTTTCCGCTCGGCCTCGATCTTCGGGCGGCACATGCAGCCTTCGATATGGTCATTGACCAGCCCCATCGCTTGCATGAAGGCGTAGACGGTGGTCGGGCCGACAAAGCTCCAGCCGCGCTTCTTCAGCTCCTTCGATATCCGCGTCGAGGTCGGCGTCGTCGGGTTGGCGATCAGCGTGGGATAGTCGACCACTTCAGGGCGCTCATCTGCGCCGGGCTCGAACTTCCAGAACCATGCCGCAAGCGAACCGGCCTCGTCGGCCAGTTCGCGGGCGCGGCGAGCATTGTTGATGGTCGAGACGATCTTGCCGCGGTGGCGGACGATGCCGGCATTGCCGAGCAGGCGCTCGATGTCGGTCTCGCCATATTCGGCGACCTTGTCGAAGTCGAAGCCGGAAAACGCCTCGCGGAAATTGTCGCGCTTGCGCAGGATGGTGAGCCACGACAAGCCGGACTGGAAACCCTCCAGGCAGATCTTCTCGAACAGCCTGATCTCGTCGGTGACCGGCCGGCCCCACTCGTTGTCGTGGTAATGCAGGTAGTCAGGCAAGGTACCCGGCCAGAAGCAGCGTGTCGCCCCGTCGGCACCCAGCATCAGGCCTGTCTTTTTCTCTTCCATCTCAAATCCGTTCGTTAACAGCGAGAAGCGCTGATTTACCCGTGCTTTACCAGACTCCTGAACCGGCCGGTAACCACACCAAAAGGTTTCCTGACAAACGCGCATTTTAAGCAACCCGATTCACGTTTCGGTGGGCGCGCGCGGACAACATGACCCGGAACCGGGGACGGATCGCCCTGCCCGGCAGCGACGAACGTGTTGAGAGTGCGTCCATGAAGAAACGTCTGATGCTTTTGGCAACGGCCGCATTGCTGGCCGAGCTGGCTTCGCCGGCCCTTGCCTATGACCGCTACGCCGAGCGGCCACCGGTGGTGGTGAGCCCCGACCTTTCGGCACCCTGGGTGCTGCAGCTCGGCCGCAGCCCGGCCGAGGCGATGCCGCGGCAGCAGCGGCGCCAGGCTGTCCAACCGCTGGCAAGGCAGGCGCCGCCCAAGGTCCAGCAGCGCACCGTACAGCAGCAGCGCAGCGCCCAGCCGCGCCAGCCCAAGGCTGCCCAGGTACAGACCGCAGCGCTGCGCGCGCCGGAAAAGCGCACCGTCAAGCCGCAGATCAACCCGATCTACCTGCCGCAGATGGTCGCCTATGATGGCGGCGAAAAGCCAGGCACCATCATCATCGATACCAATGAGAACTTCCTCTACCACGTGCAGGCCGACGGCCAGGCGCGGCGCTACGGCGTCGGCACCGGCAAGCCGGGCTTCGAATGGTCGGGCACGCACAAGGTGACGTCGAAGCGCGAATGGCCGGACTGGCGCCCGCCTGCGGAGATGATCGCCCGCGAGCGCGCCAAGGGCCGCGTGCTGCCGGCAATGATGGTCGGCGGACCGGAAAACCCGCTCGGCGCACGCGCGCTCTATCTCGGTTCGACGCTCTACCGTATCCACGGCACCAACCAGCCCTGGACCATCGGCGGCGCCGTGTCTTCAGGCTGCATCCGCATGCGCAACGAGGACGTGATGGACCTTTACGAGCGGGTCGCGGTCGGCACCAAGGTCATCGTCAGGTAATTTTCGATTACGGGGGCGGAGCCCGGTCGAAAGGCCTGGCTCCCGAGCAGAAGGGCAGCGCGGCGGAAGATCGCGCTGTCCTTTTCGCTTTTCGGGATCGAATTGGCCTTCTCCGGCTCGATCTCTTGGGAAAAAATGTTTATCATGGATGAAAATTGACCTGATCGACCCTCCCCCCAGGCGTACCGACGTATCCGGGGGCTATCCTGGATCGACGACCGCCGAAGGAAGAAGAATGCCGCCGCTCGATGACAACCGCTATCTGAAAGGCGGCCCCGTGGCCGCCCGTATCATCGCCGAAGTACGCGCTGCCGCGCAGAAGGCAACCGAAGAAGGCTTCCGCCCGAAACTCGTTTCGATCACCGTCGGCGACATCGCGGCGGTCGATGTCTATGTCCGCAACCAGCGCGCCAAGGCCGAACTCGCCGGCATCGACTTCGAAGAGCGTCCCTTTCCGGCCGAGCTGACGGCGGGCGAACTCGAAGCAGCCATCCACGGCATGAACGCCGATCCGCGCATCACCGGCATCATCATCCAGCGGCCGGTGCCGCCGCACATCCCGATCAAGGCGATCCAGGCTGCGGTGCATCCGCTGAAGGACGTCGAGGGCATGCACCCGGCCTCGATCGGCAACATCGTCTACAACCAGCTCGAACTCGCGCCCTGCACGGCGGCTGCCTCGGTGGAACTGCTCAAGGCCACCGGGCTCGACCTCAAGGGCCTGGAGGTCGTGGTCGTCGGCCATTCCGAGATCGTCGGCAAGCCGATCGCCTTCCTGCTCATGAGCGAAGGCGCAACGGTGACGGTCTGCCACCACATGACACGCTCGCTGGCGGCGCATGCGCGCCGCGCCGACGCGCTGTTTGTGGCAGTGGGCAAACCGCGGCTGATCAAGGCCGACATGGTCAAGCCGGGCGCGGCTGTCATCGACATCGGCATCAATGCCGAAACGCTGCCGGACGGGACCAGCCGCATCGTCGGCGACGTCGACACCGAGAGCGTCAAGGAAGTGGCATCATGGATCACGCCGGTGCCGGGTGGCGTCGGGCCGGTGACGGTGGCGATCCTGCTGCGCAACACGATGGTGGCGCTGAACCGCCAGCGTGCGGTCTATCGCGCTACGTTCGGCACGGCCGAAGCGACGCTGGCGGCGGAGTAGACGCCCGGCTCCAGCGACGGGCGCTAGAGCCTCCAGGTGCCGTCCTGGACCTGCGGTGTCGCGGGGTTTGCAACCATCTGCAAGCCGCTGGTGACAACGATCGGCGTGCCGTCGGGCACGCGGTCGTAAAGATCCATGATGTCCTGGTTGATCAACCGCACGCAGCCCGACGAGACGGACTTGCCGATCGAGGCCCATTCCGGCGAGCCGTGCAGGCGGTAGAGCGTGTCCTTGCCATCCTGGAAGATGTAGAGCGCACGCGCGCCGAGCGGATTCTGGATGCCCGGCTGCATGCCGCCTTCCCACTCGTTCTTGCCGGGAATCTGGCGGGCGCGGTACTTTTCCAGTTCCGGCTGGCGGTCGATCATCTCGTTCGGCGGGAACCAGCGCGGCCAGGTCTGCTTCCATTCGATGACGCCACGGCCGGCCCACTCGAAGCCGGCACGGCCGAGGCCGACGCCATAGCGGATGGCCTCGCCATTGTCGCTGACCAGATAGAGGAAGTGGGCTGCGGTATCGATGACGACGGTGCCTGGCGCCTCGCCGGTGGGGTCGGCCACGACCTGGCGATAATAGCGCGGATCGATTTTCTTGAACGGCACGCCCGGAATGTCATAGCCGTTGTCGATGACCGGCGCATACATCATCTGCGGCTCGGTGAAGGACGGGTCATTGCGCAAGGTGGGCGGTGGCGGCGCCACCGGAAACGCCGGTTCGGCCACGCGCTCGCTGCGCGTCGTCGAGCATGCCGAAAGAGCAGCCGATGCGACACCGGTTGCGGCCAATGCCAGAAGATTGCGGCGGGTGAATTTCGACATCGGCATTCCATGTGATTGAAGGCTTGCAACGCGCCGGACCCTTGCATGTTCCATGCCAAAGTTTCAATCAGCGCCCTGCCTGCTCGCGGCGCGCGCAGAGCGGATTGGCGCGAGATGAGGCTTTCAGGTCACTCAAGCCCGGCCGGCTTGTCGCCGCCATAGGCCCAGTCGAGCAATTTGACGGTGTGGATCACTGGCAGTCTTGCGGCCGAGGCGATCTGCGTGATGCAGCCGATATTGCCGGTGGCGACCAGCGCTGCACCCGTGGCCTCGATGTTCTTGACCTTGCGGTCGCGCAGACGCGCCGAGATTTCCGGCTGCATGACGTTGTAGGTGCCGGCCGAACCGCAACACAGATGCCCCTCGCGCGGCTCCTTGACGACAAAGCCGGCGCGCGACAGCAGGTCCTTGGGCTGGCGGGTGATCTTCTGGCCGTGCTGCATCGAGCAGGCCGAGTGATAAGCGACGGTCAGGCCCGGCTTGCGCTGGGGCTCGGGCAGATCCAGGGTCGCCAGATATTCGGTGACGTCCTTGGCCAGCGCCGATACCCGCGCCGCCTTCTCAGCGTAGGCCGAGTCGAGGCGGAGCATGAAACCGTAATCCTTGATCGTCGTGCCGCAACCCGAAGCGGTGATGACGATGGCGTCGAGGCCGCCACTGTCGATCTCGCGCGTCCAGGCGTCGACATTCTGCCGCGCCGAGGCAAGCGCCGCCTCCTCGCGTCCCATGTGATGGACGAGCGCGCCGCAGCAGCCCTCGCCCTTCGGCACCACGACCTCGATGCCGAGCCGGGTGAGCAGCGACACCGTCGCCTCGTTGATGCCGGGCTCGAGCACCGGCTGGGCGCAGCCGGTGAGGATGGCGACACGTCCAAGTTTCGTGCCTTTCGCGGCATGGCTGCCTGGTGTCGCCATGGCCGATGCAGCAGGCACCGAGGCCGGAGCCAACCGGAGCATCGCGGCGAACGGTTTCAGCGCCGGCACCCTGTCGAACACGTTGGCGAAGGGCCGGCCGAGCCGGGCCAGTTTCAACGCCGCGCGGAACCGCCCGGGATATGGCAGCACGGCAGCCAGCACGCCGCGCGTGAGCCGGTTCATCAAAGGGCGGCGATAGGTCTTTTCGATATGGGCGCGGGCGTGATCGACAAGGTGCATGTAATTCACGCCCGACGGACAGGTGGTCATGCAGGCAAGGCAGGACAGGCAGCGGTCGATGTGGGTGACGATTTCCTTGTCGGCCGGCCGGCCGTTTTCCAGCATGTCCTTGATCAGGTAGATGCGGCCGCGCGGCGAATCCAACTCGTTGCCGAGCGTGACATAGGTCGGGCAGGTCGCCGTGCAGAAGCCGCAATGCACGCATTTGCGCAGGATCTTCTCCGATTCTGCGACATGCGGATCGGCAAGCTGGGCGGCGGTGAAATTGGTCTGCACGGCGTTTTGAGCTTTCTCAGATCAGCCAGCTGTCGGGGTTCTTGATCGGCTCGCCTCGTCCCAATGCCTGAAGGCCGACGATGCAGCGGACGATGAACCAGACGGCGACGGCGAACATCAGGATGAAGCCGATGAAGACCATCATCAGCACAATGGATACCAGCGCGTAGAGCAGGCCAATCCAGAAGGTGCGGATGAGCCAGGTGTAGTGGCTCTCGACGAAACCGCCAGCCTTGCCGCGGTTCATGTAGGCCAGGACAATGCCGACTATGCCGCTGATGCCGATCACCAGCCCAGCGAGGTAGAGGATATAGATGACCTGGACATTGGTCTGGCCGGGGTCGAGCCAGCGGTCGGTCTGGCGCGGTGTCGTGGGCGGAGGTGTGTCGCTCATGGTGTTTTTCCCTCTGTTGCACCCGTCAGGGTAGCAGGTCCGGAGCCGGGCACCATGCGGCCAGGATTGAAGATGTTCTTCGGGTCGAACTCGGCCTTCAGCCGGGCCGAAAGTGCCGCCAGGGCTGCAGGCTGCGGCTCGAAGACCGGAACAGCGGCGCGCCAGGCGGCCGGGGCGCGGACCAGCGTGGCGTGGCCGCCTCCGAATTTCCTGATCAGCATACGCAACAGATCGGCTTCGGGCTCGCCCTCCATGCGCAGCCAGACGAGGCCGCCCTGCCAGTCGTAGAAGGCGTCGGCTGCTGCCTGCATGCGCAGGGCCAGCACCATGTTGTGGGCATCCGCCGGCGGCATCGATACGCGCCAGACGGGCTTGTCGGAGCCATCGGCGAATGGCCTGACATCGCGCATGTCGCGCCACAGTGCTGCCGATGCTTCGCCCGAAATCTCCTCGATCGCCCCGGCATTGCCAAGCAGCTGTTTCAGCTGTTCGAGGCGGTAGGCGACCGACGGACCGAAACCCTCGACGCGCAGCAGCGTTGCGGGATCACCGCCGAGGCTGCCGTCAAGGACACGCGCTGTCATGCGTTCGGGCAGATGGGCTGCGGACGAGACCTCGGCGCTCGAACCCATGGCGAGGGCCATCGCAGCGGTGGCGTTGTCGTCGAGCAGTCCGCGTATGGCGAGCGTGGTCTCGGTTTCCGCTGCGGGCAGCACCTTGAAGGTCACGTCGGTGAGAGCGGCCAGTGTCCCCCACGAACCGGCCATCGCCTTGGACAGGTCATAGCCGGTGACGTTCTTGACGACGCGGCCGCCCGACTTGAAGGCCTCGCCGCGGCCTGAGACGGCATGAATGCCCAGAATATGGTCCCTGGCGGCGCCTGCCTTGAGGCGGCGCGGGCCGGCGAGGTTGGCGGCGAGCGTGCCGCCGATGGTGCCGCGCCCGGGCGTCTGCCCCAGCAGCGGACCGTAATCCATGGGCTCAAAGTCGAACCGCTGGCCGTTTTGGGCAAGCAGTGCTTCGATCTCGGCAAGCGGCGTGCCTGATCTGGCCGACAGCACCAGTTCGGCGGGTTCGTAGAGCGTGACGCCGGATAGCTGCGACAGATTGAGCGTGTGTTCGCACTGCAGCGGACGGCCAATGGCGCGCTTGGAGCCATGGCCGAGAATTTCGAGCGGCGTTTCTTCCGCAACGGCCCACTGGACGGCGGTGAGCACTTCGGCTGAGGTGGTGGGCGTGAAGGTGGTCATGGACTCACAAACCTTGGGTTCCTCGCCCCCGCAAAGCACAAGGCAATCGCATAAGAAATCACCCCCACCCCTAACCCCTCCCCACAAGGGGGAGGAGAACTTTTCGGCATGGACATCCCGAGCCAACGTTCGACGGTTTTGGTGAAATCAATGGCCCAGCGGTCCCCCCCCTTGTGGGGAGGGGTTAAGGGTGGGGGTACAGCGCAGGCCGGACCATTCGGTGCAAGCGCACGCAATTGCATTACGCCTTGCGGGGGCGAGGAACCCAAGTCCTGCGAGCCCGCAAAATCCTGCGCGCCCATCACAGCCGATGCTCCCGGAGCTTTTCGAGGGCGGCTGTGCCGCGCGGCGAGAGGCGGTAGCCGACGTCGAGGCTCTCGGTCAGGCCGAACTCCTTGAGCTTGCGGACGTCCTGCTTGAATTTGAGCTTCTCGACGCCGAGGCGTTCAGCCAGCACAGCGGCCGCCACCTCGGGATTTTGCCCGATCAGACGCAGGATCGACGGGAAATAACCTGGCACGGTGCTGTCCCATCTTTCGAAGCAGGCGGCGAGCGCATGCCAGTCGGCATCGCTGAGGTCGGCCGCATCGCGCAGCGACAACCGGGCGTCAGCCTCGATGCCATCGAAGGAAATGCGGTAGAGGGTACGATCGGCGCCGTCGCGCAGATCGGCGGTCAGCGCGCCAAGATCATTATAGCCGGCGGCACGGGCGTCCGCCTCGGACAACGTGGCTTCATCTACTACCTCGACCGAACCAATACGGACCACGCCAATTGCCGTGCGCAGGCCCGTGCCTGCCTTGACCGTCGGCCGCTGCCAGCGGCGGAAGGCGAGCTTGATGTCGCCGCGCCTAATACCTTCGAGGGTCGCCTGCTTCAAAAGCATCAGAACCTCGGAATGTCGGGGAACGCCACCTGCCCACGGTGGACGTGCATGCGGCCGAGTTCGGCGCAGCGGCGCAGTTGCGGGAAGACCTTGCCGGGATTGAGCAGGTGGTTGGGATCGAAGGCGCATTTGACCCGCATCTGCTGGTCGAGATCGATCTCGTTGAACATTTCGGGCATCAGGTCGCGCTTTTCGACGCCGACGCCATGCTCGCCGGTCAAGACGCCGCCGACCTTGACGCACAGGCGCAGGATGTCGGCGCCAAACGCCTCGGCCTTTTCGAGTTCGCCCGGCTTGTTGGCGTCGTAGAGGATGAGCGGGTGCAGATTGCCGTCGCCGGCGTGGAAGACATTGGCGACGCCGAGGCCGTATTGCTCGGACAGCTCGCGCATGCCGGCGAGCACGCGCGGCAGTTCCTTGCGCGGGATGGTGCCGTCCATGCAGTAATAATCGGGCGAGATGCGGCCGACGGCCGGGAATGCCGCCTTGCGACCGGCCCAGAAAGTCAGCCGCTCCTGCTCGCTTGCCGAGATGCGGCAGGTGGTAGCGCCGTTGCGGTTGGCGATCGCCTCGACAAGGCCGATCAGGTGGTCGACCTCGACGCCTGGCCCGTCGAGCTCGACGATCAACAGCGCTTCGACATCGAGCGGATAGCCGGCATGGACAAAGTCCTCGGCAGCGTGGATCGCCGGCCGGTCCATCATCTCCATGCCGCCGGGAATGATGCCGGCGCCGATGATGTCGGCGACGCACTGGCCGCCCTGCTCGCTGGTCGGGAAGCCGATCAGCAACGCGCGCGCCGTCTCCGGCTTCTTGAGGATGCGGACGGTGACCTCGGTGACGACGCCGAGCAGCCCTTCCGAGCCGGTCATGACGCCAAGCAGGTCGTAGCCTTCGGCGTCGAGATGCTTGCCGCCGAGCCGCACGACCTCGCCGCTCATCAGCACCATTTCGATGCCGAGCACGTTGTTGGCGGTGAGGCCGTATTTCAGGCAGTGCACGCCACCGGAATTCTCGGCGACGTTGCCGCCGATGGAACAGGCGATCTGCGAGGACGGGTCGGGCGCATAATAAAAGCCGTCCAGTTCGACTGCGGTGGTGATGCCGAGATTGGTGACACCGGGCTGGGCGACAACGACACGGTTGGGATAGTCGATTTCGATGATGCGGTTGAACCGGCTCATGACCAGGAGCACGGCATCTTCGAGCGGCAACGCACCGCCTGACAAGGAGGTGCCCGAGCCGCGCGGCACAACGCGAATGTTGCGATCGTTGCAATATTTGAGCAGGCGCGACACCTGCGCCACCGTTTCGGGGAGGACGACGACCATGGGCAGTTGGCGGTAGGCGGTCAGGCCGTCGCTCTCGAACGCCCGCATCTCATTGACCGCGTCGACCACGCCTTCGCCCGGCACGATGATGCGCATGTCGGCGACGATCTCGTCGCGCCGGCCAAGGGTTGCGGCATCGGGTTTGGGCATCGATATGCCGGACATCGGTCACCTGCGGTCGTCAACTGGTAAAAAGCTTTTACCAGTGAAGCCCAACTGATGCAAATTGGAAGAAGGTCGAGGTCCGATCGGCCCAGCAAACGACCTCACGCAGCGTCAATCTGACGCTGGTGGGAAGGCGCTGCCCGTTCGGGCAGGCCGAGACTGGAAAATTACTCGCCCGGAGCTGTCTTGGGCTCTTCGTGAGCGCGGCGCACGCGTCGCACACCCCACCAGACAAGCAGGATCGCCAGCGGCACCGAGGCCGCGGTGACGACTTCCGGGGCGAAGAAATGGTCCACCGTCGAGGCGCCCTTGGCGACATAGCCGATCAGGCCGACGACATAATAGGAAACTGCGGCAACCGACAGGCCCTCGACCGTCTGCTGCAGGCGCAATTGCAGGCGGGCGCGGTTGTTCATCGAGGCGAGCAGGTCGCGGTTCTGCCTCTCGACCTCGACGTCGACCCAGGTGCGCAGGAGCGTGGTGGCACGGGTCAGCTTGCGCGACAGGTTGGCCTGGCGCTCCTCGACCGACCGGCAGGTGCGCATGGCGGGTGCGACTCGGCGCTTGAGAAAGCCGGCCCAGGTGTCGTAGCCGGCGACAACCTCCTCTTCGAGCGCCTCGAGGCGCTCGCGGACGATGCCGTCGTAAGCGCGGCTGGCGCCGAAGCGATAGAGGCTGGAGGCAGCATCGGCCTCGAGCTCGGCGGCAAGCTCGGTGAGATCGGCAAGCAAGGCCTGGCTGTCGCGCGTCTCGGTCGCCTTCATCTCGCGGGTCGCCTGGGCAAGCCGGTCTTCGATGCGGCGGACGCGGCTCGACAGCGACAGCGCCATCGGCAGGCCGAGCATGGCCAGCGTGCGATAGGTCTCGATGTCGATCAGGCGCTGCGACAGTGCGCCGGTACGGGCTGGCGTGAGACCGCGATCGAGGATCAGGATGCGTGTCAGCCCGTCGCCATCCTGGCGGAAGTCGGTGACGATGGCGGCAGCACCGTTCTCAACGATGGAATAGCACAGGCTGGTGGGATCGAAGCCGGCGATCAGCTTTTCGGTAGCCGGCGTCCACTTGCGGATCTCCAGCCGGATGCCTGAGATGACCGTGCCGGGCGGGCTGAAGCCGTTGCCGAAGGGCGAATCCTCCTGCGACCGGCCGCTGTCGGACAGCGGTCCTTCCCAGAGATAGGTCGAGAATTCGGTGTGCCGCTCCCAGCGCAGCGAACCCTGCCCCCACTTCATGGCGTGGTGGCGAGCCTGGCGATCGGGCGAGGCGATGCCCAGCCGGCGCGACAGTTCGGAAAGCACCGCGTGGTCGACACTCGAACCGCCCTCGGTCATGAAGGAGAGCTGGACCAGCACGCGCGGGTTCTCGACCAGCGGGTGCGGCCTGGAATGCACCTCGCCAAGAGCGCCGGGACGGCCCTCATGCGCCGGGAATCCCATCACGCTGCCGGTGGAACGCGGCAGGAATTCGAGTGACGACGGATCGACTGTCACAGATGGCTCCCTCGATGCCCAAGCTTCGAGCCTCTAGGGAAATTCAATGCAACAGGCAAACGTGAACTTTAGGCCAAGCTGATAAAGGTGAGCGTGATCGAGACTGCACGAATGCGACGGATTGGATAATTAATTTGACCAGTTGGCGGCTGGGCACCTATCCTTGCAGACCGACAACGGCTCCGGACACGACCTTGAGCGACATCTTTTCCAGGATCGAGCATTCGCGAACCGCCGACGAGGTGGTGCAGCAGATCGAGAGCCTTATTCTCGAGGGCGTGCTGCGCGCCGGCGACCGGCTGCCCGGCGAACGCGAGATGGCCAAGCAGTTCGACGTGTCACGGCCGATCCTGCGCGACGCGCTGAAGGCGCTCGAAGCGCGCGGCTTGATGGTCACACGGCATGGCGGCGGCACACATGTCGCCGATGTCATCGGCCAGGTGTTTTCGAAGCCGGTGATGGAATTGATCGTCAACCACCGCAAGGCGGCGGCCGACTACCTTGAATACCGCAGGGAGATGGAAGGACTAGCGGCCGAATATGCGGCGCGGCGGGCGACATCGGAGGACCTCGCCCTGCTCGACGGCATCATGGCGCGGATGGAGGCGGCACATACCCGCGCCGACCCTACAGAGGAAGCGGAAATCGACGTCGAGTTCCACCATGCGGTGGGCGAATGCGCCCACAACATCATCCTGCTGCACACGCTGCGCTCCTGCTACCGGCTGTTGTCGGACGGCGTGTTCAACAACCGCCTTGTGGTGTTCACTGTGAGCGGGACGCGCGACGTGCTGCTCGAACAGCACAAGGCGATCCATCGCGCGGTGGTGGCTGGCGATCCGGCCGGCGCGCGCAAGGCGGCGATGGACCACATCACCTATCTCGAGCGCGCCATGGCCGAGGCCGAGCGCAGCGGCGACTGGCAGCGCATTTCGCGCCTGCGGCTGCGGCAGCGGACCGACAGCGGCGAGACGGGCCGGAAGCCATGACCGACGTGCATTTCCTCGATGCCCGGGGCCCCGAGGGCATCCGGGTCTACGCCATCGGCGACATTCACGGGCATCTGGACCTGCTCACCGAAATGCATGGGCGGATCGCGGCGGAGATCGAGCGCGACAAGCCCAGCGACTGGCGCATCGTCCACCTCGGCGACCTGGTGGACCGCGGGCCCGACAGCCGGGGCGTGATCGAGTACCTCCTCGCGGCCACGGCGCGCGACAGCCGCAACATCGTCTTGACCGGCAACCACGACACCGGATTTCTCGATTTTCTTGCCAAGCCCGATGCGGATGGGCTGTTTGCCCGGCATGGCGGGCAAGAGACGGCCCGCTCCTATGGCGTCGGATTGAACATGAGCGATGCGTCGGGGCTCAGGCAAAGCCACGTCCAACTCGTAACCGCAGTGCCCGACAGCCATCTGCGCTTCCTGCGCGCGCTGCCCTATTCGGCGTCCTTCGGCGATTTTTTCTTCTGCCATGCCGGCATCCGGCCCGGCATTCCCCTCGACCAGCAGGATCCGCAGGATCTCATCTGGATCCGCAACCAGTTCCTCAACCATCCAGGGCTGCACCCGAAGGTGGTGGTGCACGGGCACACACCGCAGGCGGAGCCCGAAGTGCTGGCCAACCGGGTCAACATCGACACCGGCGTGTTCTATTCAGGCGTGCTGACCGCGCTCGTCATCGACGGCGCGGAGAAACGTCTGTTTTCAGTGGAAAAGCCCGGCTTCAGCGGGAGGCGGTGACGCCGTAGCCGTCGACGGCGTGGTGGTCGGCCGCGGCATCGGCGGCATAGATCCCAAAGCCGCCGAGCACGATTGCCGACAGCATGGCGAAGGACAGGAGCGCTGCTTTCAAGGGAGTCATCTCAGGTTGAGCTTCCTGCATTCTGCATGAGCAGAGTTACGAATAAGTTTCCGAAAAGTTTAAGCGAAGCCGTCGAGGCGCGGCTTCACGGCCGTGCTTCTAGGGTGGTTCTGTATCGGGCTTGTGTCGCGCGGCACTCAGAGATGGTTCATTCGCGATACCATCGCCAACTGGCGCGGGGCTGTCTTTAGAAAGGCTTTGGGGCACAATCCAGCAGGCAAATGACTATCCCCGGCGGATTTTGTTCGACGTGCCAAAAATGTCACGAAAACGGGGGGCGCGACCGGTCAGATCGCGGCGACCCAGGACCGCGCCAGCGCCAGGCCGACGGCATCTGCCTCGGCGCCGTGAAGCTCGGCCTCGCTGTCGAGGCGCTGATGCCAATCGGGATGGCGTTGAGCAATCGTGTCGGCAAAGGCCTCGCTCCAGTCGCGAATCATCGGCCGATCGGCTTCGAAGTGGAACTGGATGCCATAGCCGGCGCGGCCAATGCGAAAAGCCTGGTTGCCAGTGACCGAACTGCCGGCAAGCCGCACGGCATCCTCGGGCAAGGTGAAGGTATCGTCGTGCCACTGGAAGATCGGGAATCGCTGGGGAAGATCGCTGAAGACCAGGTCGTCCTGGGCCTCTTCGGTCAGAGTGATGCCGTGCCAGCCGAATTCGGTCGAGCCGCCGATGCGGATGTGGCCGCCGAAGGCGCGCGCCATCAACTGACTGCCGAGGCAGATGCCGAGCACCGCCTTGTCCCTTTCGACAAATTCGCGAGCGAGTTCGAGCAAGGCCGGGAAATATGGGGAATGGGCGTCGTCGCGCGCATTCTGGCCGCCGCCGAGGATCACCATGGCGTCGTGGCCGGCCGCATCGGCCGGCAGGGCGTCGCCGAGATAGGCATTGCACCGGTCGATCTCGGCGCCGACTTCCACGAGTGCGGCTCCGACCTGGCCGAGGCCGGTGTTGGCAAAATTCTGGACGACAAGAACGCGCATTTCGGCCCTTCAGCAGCACAGTGACAACGCTGCGGCGAGCCCTATCATGAGGCGCACGACGCAGCCAAGAAGGAACAGCTATGCCACTGCAGAACCGGGTCGACCCGTTCGGCGAGATCCATGTCGATCCGGCGCGCGGCATGTTCACCGGCAATCGCGGCATCATCCACGATCCCGAGACGAGATCGCTGCAAAACCGGCGCTGGGCGGCCAAGGCGTGGATCACCTGCGCGCTCGAGTTCAAGGGCGTGCGCCGCGTGCCGATGGGGCGCAACCGGCCGGGCGACAAGACGGGGTGGACGGAGTTGTTCTTCCTCGACGAGGTGACGGCGCTGGCCGCCGGGCACCGCCCCTGCTTCTATTGCCGTCGCGCGCGCGCCCAGGCCTTTAGCGCAGCCTATGCCGGTGCCTTCGGCGCCGAAGACCCGAAGGTCGGCGAGATCGACGGGCGGCTGCACCTGGAAAGGCTGGCGTCGGGCGGCAAGCCCATCGAGGTCGACCGGCACGCGCTGCACCTGCTGCCCGACGGCGCGATGTTCTCGGACGGGGCCTCCGACTACGCGGTACGCGGCGGCAAGGCGCTGCGCTGGAGCTTCGGCGGCTACGACGCAGCCTTGGGCTTTCACGAACTGGCCGATGCCGAAATGTGCATCATCACGCCGGCGACGACGCTGGCCGTGTTGCATCAGGGCTACCGGCCGGACTGGCACCCGAGCGCGGAGTTGCTTTCGGCAGGGGCATAGGTCCGCTGCGAGCGGCACGATGGGCATCGAGCAGCGCCGCGAAATAGGCAGGCGGGATGGTCATGACCAGCGATGCGCGACGACCGAGGATCTTGAAGGACATGCCGGTCGCGGCGCGGCGCGCCATCTCGTCTTCTGTGAGGTTGAGGCCGATTACTTCCTTGATGATGCAGAAGTCGGCGCAACTGACGCGCTCGCGATCGATTGCTATCGTGCTTACCTTTTCGCCATCGGCATAGGCCTGCTTGAGATAGACGCGCTTCGGGTATCGACCGGTGACAAGGATCTGGAAGTCGTCGTTTACGGACTGCCCCTTCGGATCGATCCAGCTGCGGATCAGGTAGGTATTTCCAAGCAGGTTCCGGTCATGAAAAATCAGCGGCCCCGAGACTTTGATCAAGCCCGTGTGCGGATCCTGTTCAACCGAAATGTTCTTGGACACCTGCTCCTTCTGCCCTGCTGGCACGATTGGAATGCCGTAGGCGGCGGCGAGCTGCGCACCGCAACCCGCCAACAAAAGGCATGCAGCAACGACACGAAAGATCGCCATCTCCGCCCCCCGTCAAATGATGAACATAACATGAACAAACATGGATATCCAGAGGCCACGCAGCTGCCCCTTGACCGCCGCCACGGCCTGCCGCATTGCTCGGCCATGCGCGCAAACTACAAGATGCAACGGCTATTCGTGCCTGATGACCTCTCCTCCGGCGCGGCTTTCGATGCCAATCCGCAGCAGAGCCACTACCTCGCCCATGTGCTTCGCCTCGGCGAAGGCGCGGTAGTGCTGCTGTTCAATGGCCGTGACGGCGAATGGTCCGCGCGGATCGCGGGCAGGACCAAGAAGGCAGTGCGGCTCGAGGTGCTGGAATTGCAGCGGCCGCAGCCTGATCACCCCGATCTCGTCTACTGCTTTGCACCGCTGAAGGTGGGCCGGCTCGACTATCTCGTGCAGAAGGCGGTGGAGATGGGGGCGGGCACGCTGCTGCCCGTCATTACCCAACACACGCAACTGGCAAAACCGAGCATCGAGAGGCTGCGCGCCAATGCCGTCGAGGCCGCCGAGCAATGCGGCATCCTGGCCATTCCCGAAGTGCGCGAGGCGGTGAAGCTGGAGCAGTTGCTCAGCAGCTGGGACAAGGACCGGCGGCTGATCTTCTGCGACGAGGATGCCTCGACCAACAATCCGATGGCGGCACTTCAGGGTATCAAGGAGCGCAAGCTCGCCCTCCTGGTCGGGCCTGAAGGCGGCTTTTCCGACGAGGAGCGCCGCATGCTGCGCGCCCTGCCCTTCGTGACCGCCATTCCACTGGGACCGCGCATCCTGCGTGCCGACACGGCGGCGGTGGCAGCACTGGCCGTCATCCAGGCCACCATCGGCGACTGGTAGTCAGGCAATCATCTTTCCAGGCCAGGGATTGATGCCGTCGCGCAGCCAGAGCAGCGTGTCGAGCCAGAAATCGGCTGCGTGACGACTGTGGAAGAGGCCGAAATGGCCGATCTCCTGCCGGTCGAAATCACTGGGCGAAAGCAGAAGCTGGGTCGTATTCGCGCCTGAGTAATAGGCCAGCGCCCGCTTGATGGCCTGTGGCGTGCCGAGTTCGTCATCCGAAACGCCGATGGCGAGGATGGGTGCTGAAACGGCGGCAAGGCGACGAAGGACAGCGTCGCGCTCATCTTCGGGATGGCTCTGCTCCATGCGGGCGCGGCGAAAGCTCCATTCGTTGGCCACATCAGAGGGAAGATCCTCCAGCCAGCCGAGGCGCTTGCCGGGGAAATAGCCCAGCAAGGCGGTGAGCGCAGGCATCGCGACATGCCATTTCAGGAACAGCCGCTGACGCCGGTCCCCCGCATAGTCGCGCCACCAGGCATATTGGGCGCCGACGGTGAGCATGCGCGCAATGCAGGGCGCGGATTTGGCGAGGCCGGGCAGGAAACCTCCGATGCTGTGGCCGACGACCATCACCGGCGCGTCGGGATCAAGGGCGAAAACGAACCGCAGGGCGGCATCGAAATCCAGTTCGCCCCAGTCACGCCATCGGTAGCCGCAGCGGCGCAAGTCGGCCGGCCGCGAGGCGCCAATGCCTCGGTAGTCGTAGGTCAGGACATCGAGGCCGTGTCCGGCAAGAAAGGCGGCGTAGCGGTGATAATATCGTGCCAGCACGCCGGTGGCAGGATTGAGGATGACTGTGCCGAAGCCGGAACCGAAGGGCCGCGGCCAGAGATGGCCGTGCAGCACGACGCCATCGTCGCAGACGATCTCGACAGAGCTGGGGGCGGCGACCGATACGGCAATGGACATGGCAAACCTCGCATGCGTGCAAGTTGCTGCACAGATATGCGAAATTTCCTTTTGGATACACTCACTAGTCGGTATACATAGACGATGAAACCGACAGACATTCCGACGCGCGAACGCATCGTCACCGCCGCCTCGAAACTGTTCTACAGCGCCGGCATCAGGGCTGTCAGCGTCGATGCCGTGGCCGAAAAGGCGGGCTTGACCAAGCGCACGCTCTACTACCATTTCGCCAGCAAAGACGAGTTGATCGCCGCCTATCTCGACGGCCGCGACCAGCCAAATCTCGCTCTGTTCCAGCGCTGGTTTGCAGAAGCGGAAGGCGGGCCGGCAGAGAAGGTGGCGGCCATATTCACCAATCTTGCCCGGGCCGCGCGCCAGCCGAAATGGAAAGGCTGCGGTTTCCTGCGCACGGCTGCCGAACTTGCCGACATGCCCGGCCATCCTGCGATCAAGACCGGCATCGCTCACAAGAAACGCGTCGAAGGCTGGCTGCGCGATGTGCTGGCAGAAGCAGGCGCGGCGTCGCCCGAGATGCTCGCCCGCCAGATCGTGCTGCTGCTCGACGGTGCCTTCGCGGTGGTGCTGCTCAATCGCGATGCGAGCTACATGGAAACGGCAGGCGCAGCGGCATCGACGCTGGTCAAGGCGGCACTTTCGGCGCGATAGTCAAGACAAGGACTTGCTTGACGCAGCGGGTGCAGCGAAATCATTCAATATCTATTGACGAAGGCTCAGGATTTTTCGCTTGATCGGCAAGCGCTCGATCGTCCATCAAGCGCCCGCGGTCCTTCCGCCTTCAGGAGAAGCATACATGGCGCGCGACACCACTGATTTCCGGCCTATCGAAGGGATGGACGAACTCGTCGACTATCTCGCAGCCGGCAACAAGCCGCGCGACAAATGGCGAATCGGTACCGAACACGAGAAATTTCCTTTCTATGTCGACGGCAATGCGCCGGTTCCCTATGGCGGCGACCGCGGCATCCGCGCCATCCTGGAGGGAATGCAGACCAAGCTCGGCTGGGACCCGATTATCGATGCCGGCCGCATCATCGGCCTTGTCGAGCCAACCGGCCAGGGCGCGATCTCGCTGGAGCCGGGCGGGCAGTTCGAACTTTCGGGCGCGCCGCTGGAGACGATCCACCAGACCTGCCGCGAGGGCAACGCACATCTGGCGCAGGTTCACGAAATCGCCGAGCCGATGGGCATCCGCTTCCTCGGCCTCGGCGGCAGCCCGAAATGGACGCTGGCAGAAACGCCGCGCATGCCGAAGTCGCGCTACGACATCATGACCGCCTACATGCCCAAAGTCGGCACCAAGGGCCTCGACATGATGTACCGCACCTGCACCATCCAGGTGAATCTCGACTTCGAGAGCGAAGCCGACATGCGCCGCAAGATGCAGGTGTCGCTGAAGCTGCAGCCGCTTTCCACTGCGCTGTTCGCCAACTCGCCCTTCACCGACGGCAAGCCCAACGGCATGCAGAGCTGGCGCGGCGACATCTGGCGCGACACCGACAACCAGCGCTCGGGCCTGCTGGAATTCTGCTTCTCGCCCGAGTTCGGCTTTGCCGACTATGCCGAATGGGCGCTTGACGTGCCGATGTATTTCGTCATCCGCGACGGCCGCTACCACGACATGACGCACATGACCTTCCGCCAGTTCATGGCCGGTGACGCGCGCAACGAAATCACCGACGGCATGCCGACCATGGGCGACTGGGCCAACCACCTGTCGACCCTGTTCCCGGACGTGCGACTGAAGCGCTTCCTCGAAATGCGCGGCGCCGACGGCGGCCCATGGCGCCGCATCTGCGCGCTGCCGGCCTTCTGGGTCGGGCTGCTCTATGATGCGGAAACGCTCGATGCAGCGGAAGAGTTCACCCGAGACTGGAGCTACCAGGACGTGCGGGCGATGCGCGATGCGGTGCCCGAGCAGGGCATTTCGGCACCGTTCCGCAACGCCACGTTGCGCGAAGTCGGCCGCGAAGTGCTTGCCCTGTCGCGCCAGGGGCTGGTCAACCGTGGCCGCAAGAACCGCGACGGCTTCGACGAGGCAGGCTTCCTCAACACGCTCGACGAGGTCGTCGCACGCGGCACGACGAGCGCCGAGGAAATGCTCAACGCCTACAACACGCGCTGGGGCGGATCGATCGAGCCGGCGTTCCTGGAGTATGCCTACTAGGGCAGCGAAAGCCCCTTCAACCTCCAGCTAAAAGGCACTACGCTCCTCCTCCGGCGAATGACCTGAGGAGGAAAAAATGCTGCCACTGTTCGAAATGCTGGCCAATGCCCAGAACGGCAACGGCATGGAGGCACTGGCGCGCCAATTCGGGCTCAGCCAGCAACAGACGCAATCGGCGCTCGAGGCGCTGATGCCCGCCTTCAGCCAGGGGCTGAAGCGCAATGCCTCCGACCCCTACGGCGTCGGCTCCTTCCTGCAGGCCATGGCGAGCGGCCAGCACGCCAAGTATTTCGAAGACGCCACGCGCGCCTTCTCGCCCCAGGGGGTGCAGGAAGGCAACGGCATCCTCGGCCACCTGTTCGGGTCCAAGGACCTGTCGCGAGCCGTCGCCGGGCAGGCAGCGCAGGCGACCGGTATCGGCCAGGACGTGCTCAAGCAGATGCTGCCGGTGATCGCGTCGATGATCATGGGTGGGCTGTTCAAGCAGTCGACCGGTCAGATGCAGGCGGCCAGCGGCATGGGCGGCAACAACCCGCTGGGCGAGATCATAGAGCAGATGATGCGCCAGGGTGGCGGCATGATGGGCGGCGGGCAGCAGCAGGCGCCCCAGCAGACGCAGGCGCCCGACCCGTTCGACAACCCGTTCGGCAAAGTGCTGAAGGACATGTTCGGCGGCGGCCAGGCACAACCGCAATCGGCGCCGCGCCAGCAAGCACCGCAGCAGAGCCCCTACGGCGACAATCCACTGGGCAAGATCTTCGAGGAAATGCTTGGAGGGGGCGGTGCCCAACCGGCTCCGCAGCCGCAGGCGCGCCAGCGCCCTCAAGAGCAGGCGAACCCGAGCGGCAGGCAAAAAAACCCATACGACGACCTGTTCGGCAAGATGTTCGAAACCGGCAGCCAGCAGCGCGACGACTATCAGAAGGGCGTCGAGTCGATCTTCGAGCAGTTCAGCAAGGGCATGGACAGGTATCGGTAGGGAACTAGGGATCAAGGCAACAGGGGAATAGGGGAACAGTGACGGCTGCCTTACTGCCTGCCCAAGAAAAAGCCCGGTCCTTGGGAGGACCGGGCAACTGCAGGCAAGGCCGGCGGGGACCGGCTGGGAGTGGGGAGCCTGCGAAAGCAGAAATCGATCAGGCGACGCGCCGGGCCATGGCCTCGATGTTGTCGGCGCGGGCTTGCCGGATCGTGCGCAGACGCGCGGTCGGATCGCTGGCAATCGGCAGGTCGACGGCGACATGCAGGTCGCCACGGGTGAGCCCTACATCGGCGAGTTCGGTGTCGGTCATTTCGCCGAGGCGGTAGAACGCACGGCGATTTTTCCAGGCGCGGAGGAGATCGGCGGTGTAAGTGACGATACGCATCGCATTCACCGGCCGAGCCGCGGAATGCGTCGTCTCAGTGCAATGGTCAAGCGTGGTCATAGTCATCTCCCTGAGGGACAAACGGGTCCCTTCCGGTCGACGCTCCTTGCCGCCGCACCGGTTCCGATACACATGCCTCATGTGGACGATCAAACATTGCCATCGGTGGATTGATTAATCCAACGAATGTTTCTAATCTTTATCATCAAAGTTCATGATGGAAACGTCGATGGCCGCTCCGCTCGATCTTGACCAGCTCCAGACCTTCGTCACCATCGTCGACACCGGCAGCTTCACCCGCGCCGCCGACGAGGTCCACCGCACCCAGTCGGCAGTGTCTATGCAGATGCGCCGTCTCGAAGAGCGCATCGGCAAGGCGCTGTTCGAAAAGGAAGGGCGCATGAACAAGCTGACCGAGGAAGGCGAGCGCCTGCTCTCCTATGCGCGGCGGCTGCTGCACCTGAACCGGGAAACGCTTGCCGCCTTCGACGACCGCGCGCTCGAGGGCACGATCCGCATCGGCGTGCCCGACGACTATGCCGACCGCTTCCTGCCCGAGATCATGGCGCGCTTCTCGCGCTCCAACCCGCGCGTCGAACTGTCGGTCATCTGCGAGCCGACGGTCAACCTCGCCGACATGATCCGCCGCGGCAATCTCGACATCGCCCTGGTGACCCAGTGCGAAGGCACCAACCCGACCGAGATCGTGCGCAACGAGCCGCTGCTGTGGGTTTCTTCGGCCAGCCACATGGTGCATGAGGAAGAGACCCTGCCGATGGCCTTCGGCCGGCCGAACTGCCAGTGGCGGCGAACCGCCTGCGAGATGCTCGACGCGCGTGACCGCAGGTATCGCATCCTTTTCACCAGCTGGTCGGCGACCGTCATCACGGCTGCCGTGCTGGCCGGGCTTGCGGTGTCGGTCTTGCCCGAGTGTGCACTGCGGCCTGGCATGCGGGTGCTGGGAGAGGCCGACGGTTTCGGCTCCCTGCCCGACTGCAAGATAGGAATCCTGCGCGGCCACTCCAGCCGGCCGCAGATCATCGATGCGCTTGCCCGCCACATCTCGGAAAGCCTCGACAACATCTCGATACCGTCACCGGAAGAAACGGGTTCCTTCGATTTCGCCGCGATGATGGCGACGCGCAGCCGGCGGCTGAAGCCGAACCAAATCATGCCGGGATGGTAGGCAAAGGCTGAGCCGCGTGCTTGACGGGGGGGCCATGCCGGCCCTCAATCATGCCATGAGCGAAGTTGCCACCGAATCACGAACCAACGCTGCGGAATATACCGTCAGCGAAATTTCCGGCGCGCTGAAGCGCACGGTCGAGGACACCTTCGGCAATGTGCGCGTGCGCGGCGAAATCTCCGGCTATCGCGGACCGCATTCGTCGGGCCATGCCTATTTCTCGCTGAAGGACGACCGCGCCCGCATCGAGGCGGTGGTGTGGAAAGGCACGATGAGCCGGCTGAAATTCCGTCCCGAGGAAGGGATGGAGGTCATCGCCACCGGCAAACTGACCACCTATCCCGGCTCGTCAAAATACCAGATCGTCATCGACAATCTCGAACCTGCGGGCGCCGGCGCGCTGATGGCGCTGCTGGAGGAACGCAAGCGCAGGCTTGCCGCCGAAGGACTGTTCGACGACAGCCGCAAGCAGCTGCTGCCGTTCATGCCGCTGGTCATCGGCGTCGTCACTTCTCCGACCGGCGCTGTCATCCGCGACATCATCCACCGCATCAAGGATCGCTTTCCGCTGCATGTGCTGGTCTGGCCGGTGCGCGTGCAGGGCGAGACGTCAGGCGCCGAGGTGGCGGCGGCTGTCAACGGATTCAACGAACTGCCCGAAGAAGGCAGCTTCCGTCGTCCTGACCTTCTGATCGTAGCGCGTGGCGGCGGCAGCCTCGAAGACCTCTGGGGCTTCAACGACGAGGCGCTGATCCGCGCGGTGGCGGCCTCGCATATTCCCGTCATTTCAGCCGTCGGCCACGAGACCGACTGGACGCTGATCGACCTTGCCGCCGACAGGCGGGCACCGACCCCGACAGGTGCCGCCGAGCTCGCGGTACCGGTGAAGGCCGAACTCGAGGCGACACTCGCCAATCTTGGCGCGCGGCTGCGCGGCGCCGTCTCGCGCATGATCGACCGACGCAGCCAGGCGGTACGCGCCGCGGCACGCGCCCTGCCGACGCCCGACCAGTTGCTGGCGCTGCCCCGCAGGCGCTTCGACGAGGCCACCAGCCGGCTTGGCAGGGCGCTGACGGTCACCACCGAACGCAAGCGCGCGCGGCTTTCAGCTGTGCGACTGTCGCCGGCGACCCTGTCGCGGCGCATCGCCGAGACGCGCCGCCACCTCGACCGCGACATGCTGCGGGCCAACGCGGCCCTGCGCTCCCTGGTGCGCGAGCGGCATATCCGCTTCGACCGTACCAGGGCACGGCTGTCTCCCGAACCGCTGGCCAGGCGGCAGGAGGCCTGCCGCCTGCAGGTCACCAGCCTGGAACGGCGTGGCGCATTGGCCGTTGGCCGCAGGCTCGAACGCGCGCGGACGCAGCTCTCGCAGGCAGACCGGTTGCTGGCGACGCTTTCGCACAAGGCGGTGCTGGCGCGCGGTTTTGCGCTCGTGCGCGATGCCGACGGTGCGGTGCTGAAGCGTGCAATCGAGATTTCGGCAGGGGCCGCGCTGTCGATCGAGTTTGCCGACGGCACGGCCAATGCCGTCGCCACCAGCGGCGATGCCAAGCCACGACCGCCGGCCAAGCCGGTGAGCAAGGTCAAGGAACCCGGCAACCAGGGCAGCCTGTTTTAGTCCGAGGTCGGTCCGGACGGCGTCGCAAGCACTGGAGCGACGAGCGGGGAAATGAAGGGCGCGCTCCACGATCCGCCGACGAAGAAAGCCGCAGGCGGGATTGCCGGCGGAGTGGTGGCCGTGGCGTCCTTGGCTTCGATCGCCCCGGACAAGGCCAAGCCGCGGCCGACGTAAGGCACGATTCCCGTCAGCCAGATGCGGTTGGAAGCGGTGCGCGCCTCGGCCTTGTCGATCCTGGCGACACCGTTGGCAACCGTCGCCTTCAACTCGACGCCATCGACCGGCAGCGTGCCGCCAGAGACTTCGTCAAGCGAGAAGAAGCCGCGTTCCGACGAACGCTTGAGGAATGCCTGCAGATCGAGGCCGACGATGGCGCCGGCGCCGAATGTGACGGCAATCGAGCCGTTGGCATTCTGCAACAGGGTGTTCCAGCTGATGCCCGGCCCCTTGAGGATGACTGACACGGTGCCCCGCCCGATCGGCACGATGCGGCTCATGCCGGCGGCGGTACCGAACGCGCCGCCATCGATGTCCGATGCCAGAAGACGCAGTTCTGCCTGGGTGCCGCCTGGCTTGCGATCGAAGCGAATGCCGGCCTGGACATTGCCGCCAAAGGCTTCGGCGTCTGAGATGTCGAAGGCCATCAGGCCGCCCTTGACCTGCGCCGTGGCGGCGACCTCGGACAGCGCAATCGAACCGGCAGTTGCCTTGCTGGTTGAAAGCCTGAGATCGAGGTTGATACGCTCTGCGAAGCTGGTATCGATCTCGGCCGTCCCGGCATTGGACGACGCCATCGGCGCGAAGGCCGAGGCAAAGGTCATCAAGTCGAGCGAGTCGAATGCAAGGGTGCCGGAGATCGCTGGCACGGGTCCGTTCAGCGACAGATCGAGAATCCCCATGCCGGGATTGCCATCGATCGTCACCTTGGCGCTGTCGAGCTTGAGACGATCGAGATCGCCCGTGATGCTGGAAGCTACGGAGATCGAGCCGACCGGGCTCGCGGGCAAAACGCCGGAGCGTGACCATTCGAGCACCCGCCTGAGCGAGGATGCGGCAAGCTTGACCTGGCCGTCGACATGGACATCGCCGGACAGGCTGGCGGCGCCGTCAAAGGACGCCTCCACCGGCGCTGACTTCAGTGACGCGACGATGGGCGCGGTGCCGCCGGCAAAGAGCACCAGCGGGCGGGGTGACGACAGTTCGAGTGCAGCCTGCTCGCCACGCCAGATAGCGGTGGCGGTAAGGCTTCCAGCCTTGTTGAGCGCCGGCAGGCTGGCCTTGCCAGTGAGGTCGGTCAAAAGCTCGTCTTCGCCCTCGTCCGAAACGGCGACGACTCGGCCATCGACAAATTCGACAGAGCCGAATTCATCCGAGGGCATCTGGCTGAGGTCCGGTTCAGCGGGACTGGCAGAAACCGTGGCGCGTGCAAGCTCGATTGCCCGCGTCAGTCTGCCCCCGCGCGATTGGGGCAGCTCCAGGCCGCCATCCGCCAGGCGCCGCAGACGCACCGTCGGCCGCAGGAAATGGGCATCGGAGAAGTCGACATTGCCGCTGAGGGCAGAAAATGCCGACAGCTCGATCTCGACCCGTTCGGCCTCGATGACCGGCGATCCCTGCTCATCTTCCCAATCTGTGAGTGTCACGTCGGTGAGCGTGGCGCGGAAGACCGGCCATATCTCGATGTCGGGCGTGCCGTTGATCGAGACGCGGAAGCCGCTCCACGCGCTCATCTCAAAGGCGATGCGGTCCTTGACGATCTGGGTAGAGGCGACGAACGGCACGGCAGCAACAGCCACGGCGATCAGGACGGCAATGCCGACGATCGCCCAAATGCTGCGCCTGAACAGTGGTGATGGCATGTTGCCCTTGTGCTGCCCGTGCTGCGCGGTTGTGGCAACGGGTGTAACGGAGACTCGCGGCATTTCAAGTCTTTGTGGCCTTGCGATGACGTTTGCGCACAGCGCAATGGCGCTATTCGACATCTCCTTGATCTGCTGCAGTGCGACATGCATAACCAGATGCCGTTCTGGGAGAGATGCCGATGTCCGTTGAAACGCCGCTGTGGGTGCCTTCCGCCAAGCAGGTCGCGGAAGCGCCGTTGACGGCGTTCGTGGCCGAGGCGTCGGCCCGCGCGGGGCGTGCATTCTCCAGCTATGCCGAACTGCACGCCTGGTCGGTGGACGAGCGCGAGGGCTTCTGGAACCTGGTCTGGGACTTCTGCGGCATCGTCGGCGACAAGGGCAGCCGCGTGCTGGTCGACGGCGACAAGATGCCGGGCGCTGCCTTCTTTCCCGATGCCAGGCTGAACTTCGCCGAGAACCTGTTGCGCGGATCGGGCTCCGGCGAGGCGATCGTCTTTCGCGGTGAAGGCAAGGTCGAGCGGCGGCTGTCCTGGGACGAGCTGGCGGCCCTGGTGTCGAAGCTGCAGCAGCTGTTCGTTTCGCTCGGCGTCACAAAAGGCGACCGGATCGCTGCGATGATGCCGAACATGCCCGAGACGGTGGCGGCGATGCTGGCAGCCGCCTCGATCGGGGCGGTGTGGTCGTCATGCTCGCCCGATTTCGGCGCACAGGGCGTGCTCGACCGCTTCGGCCAGATCGAACCGAAAGTCTTCATCGTGCCCGACGGCTACTGGTATGCCGGCAAGCACATCGAAGTCGGCGAGAAGGTCGCAGCGGTGGCCGCAAAGCTGACGACCGTGAGCAAGGTGCTGGTGGTCGACTATCTCGGCACGGCCAGCGACGTGGCCTCGTCCATCGCCAAGGCCGAGGCGCTGGAGGATGCCCTGGCGCCGTTTCCGGCCAGGCCGGTGACGTTTGAGCCGCTGCCGTTTTCGCACCCGCTCTACATCCTGTTTTCCTCGGGCACGACCGGCATTCCCAAATGCATCGTCCATTCGGCCGGCGGCACGCTGATCCAGCATGTCAAGGAATTGCGCCTGCATGCGGGGCTGAAAGCCGGCGACCGCCTGTTCTACTTCACCACCTGCGGCTGGATGATGTGGAACTGGCTGGTCTCGGGGCTGGCCGCGGAGGCAACGCTGCTGCTTTATGACGGCTCGCCGTTCCATCCCGACGGCAACGTTTTGTTCGACTTCGCCCAGGCCGAGAAGATGACCTATTTCGGCACCTCGGCGAAATTCATCGATTCGGTGCGCAAGGCCGGCCTGAGACCGATCGACAGCCACGATCTTTCGACCGTGCGCACCATCTCGTCGACCGGCTCGCCTTTGTCGCCGGAGTGCTTTGCCTTCGTCTATGACGGCATCAAGAAGGATGTGCACCTCGCCTCGATCTCCGGCGGCACCGACATCGTCTCGTGCTTCGTGCTCGGCGTGCCGACCGAGCCGGTGTGGACGGGCGAGATCCAGGGCGCGGGCCTCGGCCTTGCCGTCGAGGTCTGGGACGACGACGGCCAGCCGGTGCGCGAGGAAAAGGGCGAACTGGTCTGCGCCAGGGCATTCCCGGCGATGCCGATCGGCTTCTGGAACGATGCCGACGGCGCCAAATACCACGCCGCCTATTTCGAGCGCTTCGACAATGTCTGGTGCCATGGCGACTTCGCCGAATGGACAGCCCATGGCGGCATGATCATCCATGGCCGCTCGGATGCGACGCTCAATCCGGGCGGGGTGCGCATCGGCACCGCCGAGATCTACAACCAGGTCGAGCAGATGCCGGAGATCGCCGAGGCGATCTGCATCGGCCAGGACTGGCAGGACGACGTGCGCGTCGTGCTGTTCGTCCGCCTCGCCCCGGGCGTTTCGCTGGACGCGGAGCTGGAAAAGCGCATCCGCACCAAAATCCGCACCGGTGCCAGCCCGCGCCACGTGCCGGCGAAGATCGTCGCCGTCGCCGACATCCCGCGCACCAAGTCGGGCAAGATCACCGAACTCGCCGTCCGCGACATCGTCCATGGCCGACCGGTCAAGAACCAGGAAGCCCTGGCAAACCCCGAAGCGCTCGAGCTCTACAAGGACATCGAAGTCCTCGGGAGCTGAGGGCCTCATGCTTAACGAAGGGTAACCACCAAATTTACCTAGACTTCAGGAGTGGTACACTTTCGTAAACTTATCATTATCTCGGTAAGGAGCTGTTAAGGTTCGACCCCGATAGTCATGCCTAACTTGAAGGGAGAAATCCCTTTCCTCGTCTTCGAGGATGGCACGTTAGCTCAAGTCCCCGTTGTAAACAGCATCTCCTTTCAAGGCGCCAATCTGGCGCCTTTTTCTTTGGCGTTTGTTGGAGAAGCTAGAGCGACGCCTCGGCGTCGCGCACCAGGGCGCCGGAAAGCAGTACCACCGGCACCATGGCGGTGATGATGATGACGATCGCTGCGACGGCACCCTCCTCCGGCACGCCGCGCGAGGCGTTCTCATAGACATGGGTGGCGAGGGTGCTGAAACCGAAGGGGCGCAGCAGGATGGTCGCCGACAGTTCCTTGACGGTGTCGACAAAGACCAGCACCGCTGCTGTCAGGATGGCCGGCTTGAGCAGCGGCAGGAGCACGCTGGTGGCACTCTGCGCCGGCGTCTTGCCGAGGCTGCGGGCGGCCTCGTCGAGGCTGCCGGGCAGCTTTTCCATGCCGGAGCGGATAGCGCCCTCGGCAAGCGCGACGAAGCGGATGGTGCAGGCGAGGATGACGGCGGCGGCCGAGCCGGTGAGCAGCAGCCCGGTGGAGACCCCGAGATAGGCGCGGGCGAAGGCGTCGACCGAATTGTCGAAGCGGGCAAGCACGAAGAGCAGGCCGAGGCCGAGGATACCGCCTGGCAGGGCGTAGCCAACCGACGCGAGCCGCACCATCGCCGCCATGCTGCGTGTCTTCGACAGGCGCTGGGCGTTGAGCAGGAACAACGCGATGCCGACGGTGACGACGGCGGTGATCGAGGCAGTCATCAGGCTGTTGACGAAGGCGCGTGCGACGTCGGGCGAGGCGAACTGTTCAAGGCGGCGCGATGCATACTGGCCGAAGATGGTGATCGGCACGCCGAAGCCGCTTAGGATGGGCAGAAGCAGGGCCGCGGGCATGGCAAAGCGTGTCCAGCCCTTGAGCGCAAGGCGCGGCGGGTGGACCTTGAGGTGGGTGCCGCGGCCGGCATGGAAGCGTTGGCGGCGGCGCGCCCATTGCTCGGCGACCAGAAGCAGCACGACCAGCACCAGCATCAGGATGGCGATCTGCGCCCCGCCTTCGAGGCTGCCGCGGTTGAGCCAGGTGGTGTAGACGGCGACTGTGAGCGTGCGGACGCCGAAATATTCGGCCGCACCGATGTCGTTGATACTCTCCATCAGCACCAGCGCCACGCCGGCGACGATGGCCGGCCGCGCGACTGGCAGCAGCACGCGCCAGAACACCCGCGCCGGCGAGGCGCCGAGCGTGCGCGCGACATCGGCGATATTGCGTCCCTGCATGAGGAAGACAATGCGGGTGGTCAAATAGACATAGGGATAGAGCACAGAGGCAAGCACGAAGGCCGTGCCCCAGGTCGAGCGTATGTCGGGAAACCAGTAGTCGCGGATGGTCTGGAAGCCGAACACGGCGCGGACCAGGCTCTGCACCGGCCCCTGATAGTGGAAGAACTCGCCGAATGCATAGGCTGCGAGATAGGGCGGCACGGCAAGCGGCAGCACCAGCGCCCAGGACAGCATGCGGCGGAACGGAAAATCATAAGCGACGACCGCCCAGGCGCAGGCGACGCCGGCAACCGATGTCAGCGCTGCCACCATGACCAGCAGCGCAAGCGTGGTGCGCGTGGCGCCCGGCAACACGTTTTCGATCAGATGCGGCCAATCCTCGCCGGTGCCGGAAAGGGCGACGAAGACAAGCGAAAACACCGGCAGGACGACGACGACGGCGATCGCGAGCGCCAGCGTGCCGAGCAACGGGTGGCGCGAGCGCTTGACGGGCAAAGCTCGGGCGTCCGCGGCAATCGCCTCGGCCGAAATCCCCTGACCTGCTCCGCTTGTCATCGGCAAGGCCGCTCCCCGGCAATGCAGAAAAGCCGGACCGATTGCCCGGCCCGGCTCTTCTTCAGTTCATGTACCCGCCTATCAGCTGCTCGGGCCGTCGTCGAGGCCGACGCGGTCGACCATCTCGGAGGCAGCCTTGCGGCCCTTGGCGATGTCGACCAGCGGCAGCGTGTCAGCCTTCAACTCGCCGAAAGCCTTGACGGTCTCGGACGGCTCGAGGCCGGGCTCGACCGGATATTCGTAGTTCTTCTTGGCGTAGACCTGCTGGGCCTCGTGGCTGGCCAGGAAGCGGATCAGCTTGACGGCGTTGTCACGGTTGGGCGCGTTCTTGGCGAGCGCCGCACCCGAGATGTTGACGTGGGTCAGGCCGTTCTCGAAAGTCGGGAAGAGGACGTTGATGGCGTTGCCCCATTCCTTTTCCTTCGGGTCCTTCTCGTTGTTGCGCATCAGGCCGACATAGTAGGTGTTGCCGATGGCGATGTCGCACTCGCCGGCAGCGATGGCGCCAGCCTGCGGACGGTCGCCGCCGTCGGGCTTCTTGGCGAGGTTGGCCTTCAGGCCCTTCATCCACTCTTCGGTCTTCTCGGGGCCCCAATGGGCAATTGCTGCCGAGAACAGGGCCAGATTGTAGTCGTGCTGGCCCGAACGCATGCAGATCTTGCCCTTCCACTTGGGATCGGCGAGCTCGGCATAGGTGATCGCCGTGTCCTTGACGCGCTCCTTGGAGGCGTAGATCACGCGGGCGCGCTTGGTGACGCCGAACCAGTTGCCTTCCGGATCGCGATATTCGGCCGGCAGCAACTTGTTGATTTCCTCGTCGACCAGCGGCTGGGTGACGCCCTTTTCCTTGGCCGAGGTGAGACGGGCGATGTCGACGGTCATGATGACGTCGGCAGGCGAATTCTGGCCTTCCGCCTGGATGCGCTCCTCAAGACCCTTGTCGAGGAACAGCACTTCGGTCTTGATGCCGGTCTCGGCGGTGAAGGCATCGAGCACCGGCTTGATCAGATCGGGCTGGCGATAGGTGTAGATGTTGACCACGCCATCGGCGAGCGCCGAGGTGGTGAAGAGCGCCGCAATCGCGAGGGCGCCGCCGGCAATTGCCGACCTGGCGTTTCCAAACTTCATTTTTTCTCTCCTGGCCAAAGGGGGCAAAGTCCCTTGAGGAACATATGGCAGCCTCGCTTGCGAGACCCCCTTCCCTATGGCCATTGTGACACTTGCGGTCAAGTTTAAAGGCCAACAAATTCAATAGTTTAGAACTGTTCTAAACTGGACTGTTTTGCACCGGATTCAATGGCTTGTTCGACAAATTCTAACAACAGCCAGCGAGGATCACGCAGATGTGCACAAAATGTCGCACCCGGCGGGCGCCCACTACTCTGCGAGAACCCTCGTTGAGGGGAAGGTGACCTCTATCAGAGTGCCTTCGCCCGGGGTCGAAGCAATGGTGAAACGCGCGCGATTGGCCTCGACCATCGCCTTGGTCAGCGGCAGGCCGAGGCCGGTTCCGTCGCCCCTGCCGCGCTTCAGCGAATTGATCTGCTTGAACGGTTTCAGCGCCTGCTCGATCTCGGACTGGCTCATGCCGATGCCGGTGTCGCGCACCCGCATGACGATGTCGCCCGAGATTTCGTAGGCGGTGGAAACGATGACCTGGCCGCCAGCCTGGGTGTAGCGCACGGCATTGGACAGGATGTTGAGCGCGATCTGACGGATGCTGCGCCGGTCGGCGACGATTTCCGGCAGGCGCGAGGCAAAGCTGGAGCGGATGATGACTCGCTCGCGATTGGCCTGAGGCTGCATCATGGCCACCGTCTCGGCGAGCGTATCGTTGAGCGACACCGCCTCGTAATCCATCTCCTGCTGGCCGGCCTCGATCTTGGAGATGTCGAGCAGGTCGTTGACCAGATCGAGCACATGATTGCCGGAGCGGTTGATGTCGCGGAGATAGTCGCGGTAGCGGTCGTTGGCGACCGGGCCGAACTTCTCGTCGACCATCAATTCGGAGAAGCCGATGATGGCATTGAGCGGCGTGCGGATCTCGTGGCTGATGCGGGCGAGGAAATCGGTCTTCTGCGACGACGACCGCTCGGCCACAGCGCGCGCCTGGGTCAGTTCCTCCTCGGCACGCTTCCATTGGGTGATGTCGCGGACGACGGCGCAAAAGCCGCTGTCGTTGGGCAGGCGGCCGATGGTCATGAACAGCGGTATGAAGCGGCCCTGCGATTCGCGGCCGATGACCTCGCGGCCATCGTTGAGCACGCTCGCCACGCCATGCTCGGACAGGCCGACCAGATAGTCGCGCGCGGCGCGCTGGCTCTCGATGGCAAACAGCGAATGGAACTGCTTGCCGGTGACCTCGTCGCTGTCGAAGCCGAACAAAGCTTCGGCCGGTCGGCTGATCGAGCGAATGGCGCCGTCGCGGTCGATGAGCACGACGCCGTCGGTGGCAGTGTCGATGATGGTGCGCATCTCGGCGAGACGCTCTTCAAGCTCGGCTATCTGGCCCGAGGCGTCGTCGAGGTCGTCATCGCCGCTGATGCGACGTACCACCAGCATCAGCGCCTTGCCGTCCTGCCAGGGCACCGAGCGCAGCACCGCCTCGATCGGAAACTCCTCGCCGTCGCGGGTCTTCAGTTTCAGCTCATGGTCTGAGCCCGGTTCGTCGCCGTAGCTCTCGGCAAACAGCGCGTCGAGGCCGCCGGCCTGCGCCAGTTCATCGACCGAACCGTAGCCGGTCAGGTCGAGAAACTCGGCATTGGCATAGTGCAGCACGTCGCCGGCATGGATGAGCACCGGTACCGGCAATTCCTCGAGGATCGGGGCATCGACGGGCGTGTCGCGTCCCCCCGAGAACGACGGGATGACGTCCTCGGTGCGCAGCGGAGGCCTTGCGGGCTCGTCGCGCGGAGGTTCGGCCTGTTCGGCTGCCGGTTCGCTTGCTCGCACGGACGACAGAGCCACGACCTCTGCACCCTCGCCCGCCGGCTGATCTTCCGGCGCCACCTGAGTGGCACCAGGGGCATCCTGTTCGGCAAGTTCGGCGGCGGCGGCTTCGGAATAGCCGGCAATTTCGGCCGACGCCGCTTCGCCGTTGTTCTCGGCAGCCGCCACGTCCGCTTCTGGTGCGCCCGATCCTGGCTGCTGCCGAGCGGCGACAATCTCGCCCGCCCGCTTGAGCTTTTCGCCGATCTCGCGGAAGGCGTTGCGCTCGACGGACGAAAGCCCCTTGCCGTTGGCGGGCTCATCCGGTGCGGTCGGCCGATGCTCGGCAAGCCGGATCACCTTGTCCGAATAGCGGCGATCGTGCGTCGGCTCGATTTCCAGCGCCGGTACTTCCCCAGAGAACGGGTCGGCGGGAGCGGCTGCCTCGGCTGCGGGTTCGCCCGATGGTCCAGTCCCGGCTTCCGCCTGCTCAGCAGGGTCGACGGCCCCCGGTTCGGCGGCCGAAGACGCAGGTTCCGGCAGCTCCTCGGTGGCAACCTCACGCGTAGCTTCTGGCGGTGGCGTGCCGTTGGGCACCAGAGCCAGGCCGATGCGCTCGTGGTCGATCACGGCCTCAGCCGGGCGCGCCACGCCAAATCCTCGAAAACCCTCGAAACTGCGGTCGCGCCCATAGACCGGCAATGCGGCGAGATCGACCGGGATACGCTGTTCCGAGCCGGCCACCGGCCATAGCACCGAACGGCCCGACCAGGTGTCGCGGCGCTGGAGCAGTCCGGCGATCTCGCCGGAGGGATCGAGCTCGAACGTGTTCGAGACATCCTGGAAGCGCCGGCCGATGACATCGGCTGCATGCTCGCCGACCACGGCGGCGAATTCAGGCGAAATCGCGCTGAAACGTCCCTCGGCATCGGTGCGCCAGACAAAGCGGACCGGTGCCGCCGATCGTTCCTTCACCGGCTCGGGGCGTTTCGCCGGCGGCTCGGCGGCCTCGCCAGCCACGACAGCCGGCCTTTCCACGAGTTCGGCGACAGATCCCGGCTCAGGCAGCTTGGGCGAATGCTGCGCGGCAGCCATCTCGCGGACCGCGGCGCCGCCCCTGCTTTCGCGTTCCTCCGGGCTGAAATACCAATGATCGTGGTCTGAATGCGGAGAGACTTGTGGCTGCGCTGGGGCGGTCGCCTGCGTCCGCTGGGGATCGGCATCCCGGGCAGGCTCCAGCGCAGGTCCGGCCGGAGCCTCCTCGGGGGGGCTGCCTTCGAAGGCTTCGATGCGTTCATCGACGACGACAAGCAGATGCCGCGCCGGATCGTCGACAAGCCGCGCCAGTCCGGCAGGCAGGTAGCCACCGGCGGCGGGGATGGCCCGCTTGATGATGCGGTCGCGTTCGCGGCTGACGGCAGAGACCAGACCGGCAAGGGTCGAGGTAGCGATGCCAAGGTCGGCAAATCCCTCGGTCGCCGCTTCTATTTCACCTCGGCCATCGACAAAGGCGAGAAAATGCCCCGGCTCGGTGAAGCCACGGATGGCGTTGGCGGCAATGTCCCTGACGCCACGCGCGCTCGCCTGGGTTACGGGAACGGCAAGCATGATTGCGGTTTCGCCATCAGGCAGCCGGACCGAACTGGCCATGAAGGCCACGGCGCTGCTGGTCATGCCCGATGCCACCCGCACCATGATGGCGCGGTCGCTGCCGATTTCGGGAAAGCCCGAGGTCGCGGCGATCTGCCGACGCGCCGCCAGGCCCAGGCGCGCCGGCGCGCCGATCACCGCATCGATGTCGTCATAACCGAGCACGGCAGCACCCGGACCATTGGCCCAAACAACGTCCTCGAGGTCGGCAGTCAACACGACGATAGCGTCGCCAGCAGCAAAATGCTGCCTGACACGGTCGACCACCGCGACGTCGATGAAGGAATAGGCTGCTGACGGCATTCACATAACCCGCAAGGCACGCATTCTCGTAATTAACGCTTTGTTAATAAAAGCCGTCATCGCCAAGGTCTAGCAAACAGGTGTCATAGAGCGAGATTATTCTCGCCACGTGGTTAACCCCGCAGAAGTCAGAAATGGTGCATTGCAACATAGATATTGCATTGCACCATAAAATGCCCTATATGAGACATGCGAATAAACGAGACGGGTGACAACACCCCGTCCAGTCACAGGGTGAGACAATGTCCAAGACCAAAACCGCAGAATTCGCAGACACCATCGAAATGCCGAGCTTCGACGTTTCCAAGGCCACCGACCAATTCCGCGTCTTCGCAGAAAAGGGCGTCGAGCAGTCCAAGGAAGCCTACACCAAGCTCAAGACCGGCGCCGAAGAGGCGCAGAAGACGATCGAGACCAGCTATGAGACCGCCCGCAGCGTGACCAACGAGCTGTCGCTCAAGGCGATTGCCGCACTCCGCACCAATGCCGAAGCCGGTTTCTCGCATCTCGAAGCTCTCGCCGGCGCCAAGTCGCTGTCGGAAATCGTCGAACTGCAGACCTCTTATCTGCGCAGCCGCGTCGAGCAGACCGTCGAGCAGGCCAAGGACTTCCAGGCCGTTGCCTCGAAGGCCGCCGAAGACGTTTCGAAGCCGGTCAAGACCGCTTTCGAAAAGGCGCTGAAAGACCTCAAGGCCGCTTAACAGCGTCCGACAAGATACCCGGCGGGCGGTTCCTCCTCCCTCTGCCTGCCGGGCGAAGCGGCCAGCACCTCCTCCCGCTGGTCACACAAAGGAAAAGGCCGGCACCTCCTCCCGCCGGCCTTTTTCTTTTTCCGGGGCCGATATCCCGCTGAATTCAGCGACTTCGCGCTATGGGCACAAATCGCCGCAGTGGATGGTTCGCAAAGCTCTTGAAATGTGTTGGAATTGTCCGTAAGGACGCTGCGCCAGAGCAAGGCACGCGGTTGTAGCTCAGTTGGTTAGAGCGCCGGATTGTGGATCCGGAGGTCGGTGGTTCGAGCCCACCCAACCGTACCAATTTTAATCAAAGAAATTCAATACCTTACAAAACTGGCGCCGGCGTTGGATGCCAATTTCATGTTGCATCTCTGATCGAATCGAAAACCCTTGTTTTCCAATGATTTCCTCCATTTACCCGCAAGTCTGTGCGACATAGACGCAACATAGAACGACTTGATGATCCATGAGGAGCGTAGAATCGAACGCGAGAAACATGGGAGCGTGATTGTTCAGACACCAACGCGAGGAAGTTCGTAGTGCGCAAAAGTGATCGACCTCCTGGTCATCCCGGGAGAGTCCGTGCATCGGAGATTCGAGCGGTTGTGGTCGCTAATCCCTCGCGCTAACAGTTATTTTCCTATCAAGGTAGCATCCAGCCGTCCCGGCGCCACTGTTACAATCGATGCTCCCAGCTGCCCGCGTAGAAGCTTAGTTTCCATAGATGGTGTTAGACGCCGCCCGTCCTGGAACGGCTCGTCGACCGGATGGCAGCTGTCCGCACCCGCCACGTATCCGCCATGCGTGAAACGTATCTTGAGCGCGGCACGGCGGCGGCGTCGATTGCCCGCGCATATCCCGGTTCAGCAGGACGCGTCCTCGCTGTCCGCGTAGTCACCGTGCCGGGAGCCGCCCACTGACGAGACTGTTCGGCTTCACCAAACTGACGCGGCAGCCCTATGTCGGGACCTTCGCCAAAAGGAAACGACAGGCATAGCCAATGGCGAAGCGAAAAAACTCATCACCGCTGCCCTTCGGCTCGACAAAATCCTTGGGCCGGGGCACTTCCAGTAGTTTGTACGGCGGGCCGCCCGCGTTGTTGTGCTGGAATGCTGTGTAGGTGGACTCAATCGATTTCTGGTACCAGTCGGACTTCGAGCCGTCGCCGCTCATGAAAACAACAGCGGGCGCATGCGAGAGGCCGATAGCCTGCCGACGAACTTTCTTTCGTAGTCTGCACTCTGGAAGGCTTCGTCCTGCCAGTTCCGGCAGTCTTTCAGCCGCGCGGTCATGACGACGTAGCCGACCAGCCTGCGAATTCGCAACACGAACTCCGCTCGAGTCGATTACGAACAGCCCGCCAACTGCGCGTCGGCGATTGTCGCGGTCTGAGGTCGTGTCGGCGGTGACAACAAGCCGAGGCTGAATTGAGCGCGTTCGAGGGGTTCTCCTGGCCACAACCATCTGGAAGCACTCATGGAAAACTCAAGACCAATTCTCCGATCTGTGATTACAGAGCTGGCAGACCGTTTGCCTCAGCTTGGAGGTGACTACGGCAGCAGAGATTTCGACGTCGACCTCTTCCGTGCATTCGACACGCGCAGGGTTCGAACAGCCAAGCGAGTGAAATTGGATGTGGTCGAACAAGGTCCGCCGCACGATCCTCGGGAACCACGCATTTATGCGCTGGATCCCATCGCCTACGACGATTGGGTCAGCGAGACGCCGGAAGTCGGAACCACCTATTTTGACGACGATGGCAACCTCGCGTCCGACGTCGCTCAATTTGGCTACCTCGACCAAAATGGCGAGTTTATAAAACGTCCTGTGCTGGACCCCATTCCCGATTTCACAAGAAATATTGGTGGAGCCCTAGAATTAAAATGGCGAGTTTTTCAGTCCTATCTCAAGCTTAGAATTACTGAGGCTGACGGAGATTGGGGAAACGAGTATCGCGTCGAGCTGTTGACCGTGTCCGAGGAGGCAGTGCATGCATATCAGGCAGACTCATTGCCACACGCTATCATCGGAGCCGTTCTGGGGACGCTGCTGAGCGGATGGACGCACGATCTGGCTTCATACGAAATCATCAACGGATAAGTGGGGAAATGCATGTTTCAGCCTTGGATCGGCGATAGCTATGATGCGCCTGACAATATGTTCGACGGGAAACGTGTGCTGGTCATTGGAGAGTCGCACTACGCATCCGAGCATGAGATTGGGAGCATTGTCCCGGATATGACCAACGACGTCATGCGAATGTATGCTTCGGGCAAACGCGAGCGCTGGATGCGAACGCTCGACAACGTCGCATGGACAGTTTCGGGCAAAGGTCGTGGCGAACTGGAACGAGAGGGCAAGCGAGGCGAGTTTAGCGTTTGGAACTCGATGGCCTTTTACAACTACATTCCGGTCGTGTTGGCAGACGACGCACGTTCTGATCGGCCAACGGCCGAGCTATTTCGTTCAGGGATGGAGCCGTTTGAAAAGGTAATTCTTAAACACCAACCCGACATTCTGGTGATTTGCGGCTACGGGCTTTTCCCATGGATCATCAGCAACCACTATTCAGAATGCGCCGGCGACCCGTGGTCGTTTAGGGGCGAGTGGATCGACATTCCCCGTCAACAGCCTATTCGGGCCGTGCGTATGATCCATCCGTCGACCGCGTTTTCACCGAAAAAATGGAATCCAGTGATCCGGCGGGCCCTCACGACATAGCTTATGACGGACCTACGCTAAGTTTGGCGCAGGCGGCCGGCCGATGTCTATCTGAAGCCGCGGCGATAGGCTTTGTCCAAGATCGCGGTCCAGCCTTGCCGACAGATCAAGACCAACCCGCGTGATGGTACCTTTCCAAGCCGTCCCAAGATGTTCGGCATGGTGGCACCACGCGCGCGGCCTTTAACCCTAGCGCTGCACCTCGAATGATTTGATGAACTTGACGGTTTCAGTGTTCCATCGGGCGCGCGGAACGATCCCGATTACGCCTGTCAGCAATATAGCTTTGACCACCGTCTACCTTGATTATTTCAAACAGGCCGATCGCTTCAAACAAAGCAGGAAAGTTCTTCACTCCGTAATTCCTCGGATCGATTGGGGCTTGCCGCTTTGCCGCACTGCCTGCCGCCGACAATAAGGCCCAGCCATCTTCTCGCGCTGCCGCCTCCACGCCGCCGCGTAAGACTGTGACCAGCTTTGTGTCCTGCGAGAGGGGCTTTGTGGAAACTGCGTCGGAAACGTTGCTTTTCGCCTTAACGGTAGCTTTGGCGTCAGCTGTCACCTTTGGCTTGGATATTCGCGCCGCATCCGCGCCATTTACAGGAGCGGATGCGTCATCAAGCCCGTCGAGGTATAGAAAAGTGGTGCACGCATTCACGAAGGGGTCAGGCGTCTTACGCTCACCAAAGCCGTAGACGTCATGTCCATTTGCCTTGAGCTGCATAACCAGCGGCGTGAAATCAGCGTCACTCGAGGCAATGCAAAAGGCATCGAGCTTCTGCGTGTACAACAGTTCCATCGCATCGATGACCAAGGCTATATCGGTGGCATTCTTGCCTGCGGAGTAGCTGAACTGCTGGATCGGCCGGATGGCAAATTCGTGAAGCTTGCCTTTCCAACCCTTCAGCTCGGCGCTTGCCCAGTCGCCATATGCACGCCGGATGTTGGCGGTGCCATATTTTGACAGCTCGGCAACGATCGACCCAATCTTGCCATGTGAGACGTTGTCAGCGTCAATCAGCAGGGCGATACGCCGGTCAGGGACAGGGGTTGCGGGCTGGTAGGCATCCATCTTCTTCTTTACCTTGGGTGCGCATTTCGCAAAAAAGCAGGATAGTCGTTCCGCTAAATCGCGGACAGCAGTTTCACTAAGTCTCGGACGGCAGGATGGCCGAGCTCCCGTCTCTCGGCCAGCCGATTCCTATCTGAAGCCGCCTCCAGCGCCCCTAACCCGTCGGCCAAGGCTCTGTCGATCGTGGCCTGCATTCCGCACGCTCCTCCGAGCGTGCCAACGCTGACCAAGATGAAAAGCTCCTTAGGAGCGCTGGTAGTTTCACATAGCCATCGTAAGCTCGGCATATAACGTTCACCCCGTTTTGATCATATAACGTTCACCCCGTTTTGATTGTGACGTAAGTCCGAAACCCCAGTATCCGCGATCGATACGGGATCTCCCGCAGACGTCGACAGGCTCCTCGATGGCAATGAGTGAGATGTCCGTTGTTTACTTGCGCTCCCACGATGCAAGCATGTAATTCAATTATGGGTCTTGGGAATGGGCGGCGGGATGGGCATCACTTGGATCTATGAGGACAGCCAAGAGGCTATTTACTCAAACACTGAAGAGGTTCCGCCTCCGGGCGGTCGGGCACCTGTCCATTTCATCTGCCCGTTCTGCGATGCCTCTTTTTCAGATTTTCCCGCTATGCAGCGACACGCATCGAGTGAACACCGATTGCAGCGGCCAGCCCTCCTGTTGAACGGATATGAGGTCGGCGTCGATCGCAAGATTGTATCGCAGGGGGCGTTCGCCGTCACCAACTGCACGAATGCGTTCGTTGCAATCGACGGCGCTGCCGAGAAGCCGATACTGACGAGCGAACTACCCGCCGTCCTGAACTTGGCAGTGGATTCTCTTATCAGGGTCCGGATCGAGAATCGGTCCGACAAAAAAATGGCACCTGCCGTGTCGGCCTATCGTCTGGAATTTCGTATCGCCGATCAGAGTTCTCTTTCTAGTGTTGAAGAGGCTTTTCGCCAGCACATTGTTCAGTCCACGCTTACACCAGATACGATTCGGATATTCCTTGAGGATCCACGCTGCTCCGGTGTCGCGAGCGAATATGCCGCAGGCCTCTATGCGTATGTCCATGCCCTTCTCTTGAAGGAGCGACTGAACAACAGCGGTCTATTCTCCGGGTACGCAATGCATTCGGAACGCTTCGGCGAGGCACTTCAAAAACTTGAGCAAGTGGACCGCAAACTCGCATCGATGATCTGCCTGATCGTGCGGCTAATGCGCAACGATATCTCGGGTGACGGTGATGACTCTCCAGGAAATATTGGAATTGCGTACTCCATGTTGCGTGGGCCAACGGAAACGGCATCAATGAAGCGTCTCCAAGGCTTGGCGCAGAATGGACGTCTGTGTCCGGTCGACCACGGCACGAGTCGGGTGATTGCTCTGGCCTGCCGACTGGCGACCGCTGAGCGCTGGAGCGATCTGTTGGAGGACGAATGTCGGTCATCTGCGGCTAGCGATATTCTCCCCATCGATGATCGGCGAAAGGTGTTCGCGTACTGGGCCGTGACCGCATTGCGACTTGGTAATCGGGAAGCTGCACGTTATCCACTTCAGCAAATTGCAAACATCTATCCCTTCGATGAGTGGGCCGCAGATGCACTCGCAGAACATGGGCAGGAAATTGAATGAGTCGAGATCAAATCGGCCCCAGCCGTCAAGGTGGCCGGGATCCTAAGACCCCCCTCCCGGCGCGTGAAACTGAGTTGTCGACTGAAAGGACTGCCACCTTTCGCCAAGAGGTGGGCCGGCCCACCAACAGCGACCCAAATGATCCCGCAGGGGCAAACCAATCCGTTCTTGAGGAACCGAGCAGTGGGAGACGTCATTCTGCTGCCGACGACGCGAAACCTGCAGACGAGCATGCCGAAAAGGATGCGGACGAGACGACGGTCGAGCCGAGATTGCAAGGGTATTTTGGGCCGGACGCCGTTCAGGTTGCGGCGTTCGCCAAAGCGCTGAAGAAGGCGAAAATTCGCAGGTTCGATCCGGGCGATATCACGGCCGCAGAGGCGGCGATCGCCGAGAACGACAAAGAAGGCTCGCGGCTCTGGCAGCTTGTCGCCCATGCGTCGAGTTGGGGCCCGGTTTCCGCATGGGGCTGGCCGTTCATCCGGAATCGGATCAACACGCTAGTCGGTGCGCAGGTTGACCTGAGTCACGAGTCCCCCGCACGGATTTTGGACAATGTCATCACCGCGATTTCCGATGCGCTTGCTGGGGAAAATCGACAACAAGCGAAGCGCGCCGAGAATGATCTCCGACTAGCAATTGCTTGGCTCCTTGAGCGCCGAAACGCGGATGTGACGGGTGTTGCCGCGCAGGTCCACCGCCTCTTCGTCGGAACCGAAGGCGACGTGGCTGGGCGCGTCCGCAGAGCGGTGTCTACTGGTAGCAAGGCTGAACTTCAGGCAACTATTGCTGCCCTCCACCTCGTTAACGACCAGGTACGCACGGCAAAGCGCGAACGCGACGTTGAGCGGCGTGAACGGTTTGACCTAAAAGGCGCTTTGGACGGGCTACGTGAGAAGGCGGCTCGCGACACAGAGTTGATCCGTCGCTTGGAGGGTGAAAAGGCCGAACTGGAGCGACAGCTCGAAGAAGAACGAACGAGGGCGGAAAGCGACAGGCGGCACCATGCCCACTCGTCCTCCCAAAGACAGGCGGACGTCAACACTTCTCTGCAGCGGGTGAAGGGTCTCGTTGTGGAGGCTGGCGAGGCCGTCCAGATCGCTATGAAACGAGCCGACGAAGGAAGCCTGCGAGGACTTCAGGCCGCGGAGAGGCGGATCACTTCCGCCATTGACGCAATAACGGGGATCGGCAAATGAGCGGACAGATTTTCGGGATCGATTTCGGAACAACAAACAGTTTGGTGACGCTCATTGACGAGCAGGGCCGTCCGATACCATTGGTCGAAATAGAGACCAACAGGCCGCATCCGTCGGTACTCTGGTATCGCGGCAGCGAAATCGTCGTCGGACGCCAAGCTCGCCGCTACCTCGATATCACCTCTGCAGGCGCTCCTCCGGGTTTCGTCAGGTCACCAAAAATGGCGCTGCGCCAAGATAGTGCGATACACGTTGACGGCCTCATCATCGATCCGTCCGACGCGATAGCTGAGGTCTTGAAGCATCTCGTCTCAGACGCCACCAAGGCACGTGGCGGCCGCGCTGGAGAGATTGTATCGAAAGCTGTGATGACGGTGCCGGTCAATTTCGGCGGACCACAGCGCAGGGCCTTGCGCATGGCGGCAGCGAAGGCTGGAATTGGTGTCGTGCAGTTCGTCCATGAGCCGGTAGCTGCACTCTACGCCCACCTGCGATCGCAAGCGAACGTGGATCGCGAGATAGCACGCTACGAAGATCGCACGATGCTGGTCTTCGATTGGGGCGGCGGAACCCTCGATCTCACGCTTTGTAGGATTCGAGGCGGCATGATTCAGCAAATCGATAGTCTCGGCGACAACGAAGTCGGCGGCGATCGTTTCGACGAGAGGCTGCGCAATCTTGTCCGCGAGAAGCATGGGAAGTCATGTAAGTTACCCGACGTAGTTGCGCTGGAACGCCCCGGCATGGCAGCTCGGCTTCTGAATCAATGCGAGAACGCCAAGATCGATCTCTCTGATCCAGACAAGGACCGCACAGACTTCATCATAGACGGCTATTTGGAGGCAGATGGCCCATCTTCAGATCTCCTGGAAGACATCACCCGCGAACAACTGGATTCCATATCACGGGATCTTGTGCTGCAGGGTCTCGGACGTATCGACGAAATTCTCGACAGGTCTGGCCTACAGACAAGAGACGTTGAGTTCTGCCTCGCCACGGGTGGAATGGTAAACATGCCAGCGATCCGCAACGCCCTTGCGGAGAAATTCCCGGGGCGGTACCGGGCGCCTGCAAACGGCGACAGGATAATCTCCGAGGGGGCCGCGTGGATCGCCGCGGACGGTCTGCGGCTCTGCCTCTCCAAACCAATCGAGATACTCAGTGCGGATAGCACGGGGCGTGGAACGTATCAGACTCTCGTCGCCGAGGGGACTGCGCTACCGATCGAAAACGCGACTCACGCGGTGACGAATTCCCGACTCTATTGCTTGGATCCCAGAGAGGGGGTCGCTAGCATTGAATTCGCAAAGCCGCAGTATCCCGGGACGCCACGTCCCTCGGACAAGAGGACGACACTGCAAACCCTTATGGTTCTGGTCGATCCGACGGCGCGTCCTCTTATCGAACGTATCATCTGCGACCTTACCATCGACCATGACTACGTCGCCAAGGCGAGCCTTCGATCAACGGCCAGAGGCGATGTTCGTGAGGTTGAGTTTCACGATCTCGATTTCGCACTTGCTCTTCCTCGCAAGGAAAGCGATCCGGCGAAGCAAGCTGACAAGCCCAATCCAGAGACGCCGACACGGCCAGCTTCTGGCCCCACCCTGATCGCGGCGGGTTCGGTCAACGTTGTTCAGCGCACAAACATCGTGTTTTCACCCGGCGCCGATGATCGTATCGATGACTTCTGGAGGCTTGTACCGGGCGATATCATTGGCCAGTATCAGACGGGCTACTTTGATGTCCGCAGCACACAGGCCACGGCAAGGCAGCATCAGGAACGCGATTTCTATCAGCCGTGCGCTTCATGCGGACGATTGTTGACGGAGATCAAAGCAGTTGGCCCTATCGAGTCCTGTCGCGGGAGGCGGTGCGGAATATCGCTACCGGCAGAACCGCGGGCTGAGCTCCTCACGCGCAACATCCTCCGAAATCTCCCTCCGCCAATTCACCTCTCCGAATAGGGCACATCGTTGGAGAGACAGCCGGCTCGAGCGTCAATCTTGCAGTGCCTTACGAAGTGCATCCGGCGCATTTGCGTAGAACAACACTTGGATTCTCGTGGCGACTGTCAAGGGCGGTCGGAATCCAGGCCACTGCGGCGTAGTAAAAGCAGGCATCGAGAGCTTGGCCCCGGCCTGGTCGCGGCCCCCAATGGGTGATCCGATTGAATGTTAGTGCATGCTCGGTGTCGGCGCTACGGTTGGCGTAGCCGGCGAAGGAGGCCTGGGATGGGGAGCCGGCGCCGCTGGAGCGAGTGGACGATAGCCGAGGGCTGAGTGCGGCCTCACCGTGTTGTAGTGTTGCCGCCAGCGATGACGACCTTGGCTCCGATCTGCATGGCGCGTCTCCTTGTCTTCCCTATGGACAGGAATAATGATGCCGGGCGACAGATTTGGTTACGGGGGAACCGACCATGGCCTATGACAAGGCTGCGGATTTGCTTGAGCTTGCGCTGGAGATCGCGGCGCGCCGGCTCGGAATGCCCTACGCGGACATCGACCGACGCTCGAATGCCCCAACGGACTCAGCCAGGCGCCGCAACACGCAGCGGATGGTCAAGGCTCTCGAAGGCGTCTTTGGCGCCCGCCTCTCGACGAACTACAATGACCAGGGCGAAAAATGCGTCTTCCTCGAAGGCGACAAACTGCGTGCACTCCTGCAGTTGAAGCCGGAAGAGATGACCGCGCTCGACCGCGCCATCGAGACGCTGAGGACATCAAACGCCGTTCTCGAAGCCGAAAACCTCAAGGAATTGCGTACCAAAATTCGTCTGCTCGCGCCTATGTCCAGGCGACGAAGCCTCGAGATCGACTATGAGGCACTTTTGAGCGCCAGCCATGTCGTAGCCCGTCCCGGCCCGAGCCCAAGAATCGAACCGACAACAATGCGACCGTTGACCGAGGCCCTGTTGGCGATGAAACAAGTCTCGTTCGACTACAAGGGATCGAACGGTGTTCATTCCCGAACAGTCCATCCCTACGGTGTCATATTCGGGTACCGTGCCTACCTCGTCGCACTGCTCCATGGGGCCTCTGGCGACCGGCCTTCCACTTGGCGCATCGACCGCATGGCCAATGTCCGCGTCCTGGAGCAGCCGTCAAACGTTCCACCCGAATTCCATATCGCTGCGCACGCCAAACGGTCATTCGGTGCTTTTCAGAGCGAGACGGAATATGGCGAAGTCGAGTGGCGCTTCAACTCAAAGGTGGCTGAGAGTGTCCTGAGCTTCCGGTTCCATCCCGATCAACAAATGATCCCAGAGACAGATGGCTCAGTCACCGTCCGCTTTTCGGCTAGCGGCCACCTCGAAATGGCGTGGGCACTATATCCCTGGGGCAGCCACGTAGAAGTGGTGAAGCCCGAGGCGCTCAGGCGCATGGTTGAAGGCTTTCAACGGAACGATTTTCCGGGAGTGCCTTAGGATACGTTGAACTTCACAGTTCTTCCACATAGCGCGCAATACGTGGACGGAAGGCATTCACGAATGCGTTGGCATTCTCGGTAAACCACTCGATCGCCTCTGCGCGTTGAGCGGGATCGATGAGATCGCTCATTTCACGCCTCAATTCAATGACGTGTTTCTCGCCATCCGATTTCCACACGACCCCGGCAGGCAATTCTTCCCCAATAACAACACGCTCCTGATCAAGACGGCGGTAGAAGGTGTCTCCGGGCTCGCCTCTGTTGAACGTCAGGAAGATACCCATTCCGCCGGAACTTGGGGCGAAGTAGAGCGTAATCCAGGCTCTTGGCGATGGCATTCTCAAACTCGTATTCGGCGCGCGGGCCACAGTGATCGGCGGTTGGCTGGCGTCATCGAAATGCATGGTTTCGGCCAGTTCGCTCCAGAACTGGACATATTTGAGTTGCTGGCCAGTTGGCTCCCTCGATTCTAGCGTTCCCCGAGCCGCTATTTCGGCGGCATCATGATCATCGACCACCGTCGCGCTTCCGCCCTCGATCCGGAGAACTTGACGTCTGATCGTCACAGTCTTTGCAAGAACTCTCGGCAGAACGAGGCGGCCGCCGCTTGCGGTACCAAAGATCGCAAGTTCCAAAAGGCCGAAAGTCAGGTCGAGTGTTGTATTGCGATCAAGGAATTCAGCGATGCCGGAGAGTTCTTCGCGGATACCGTCACCGCAAATCAGCAGCAGAAACCTTCCGTCACGAAGACTACGGGATACGTTGTCGACAAACTCCGCCTCCAAAATGTGTGGGTGTTTTCCAGAGACCAGCGAGAAGAGTACGTTTCCTGTCGCCTTGGTGCGCTTCGCCACCTCGCGCTCAAGATCGTCGTAACTCCATTTCGAAAGCTCGGCCGCATAGTCGATAATCTGCCCGACCACTTTGCGGCGCTGCTCAGGATTTCGCCAGAGCTTGGCCTCGACGACCACCAATCTGCCTTCTTCGGTGACGTAGAGCACGTCAAGCGGCCCAACCCGTGTTGAGAGCTGGGTGCAAACGGGCACCGGATTGGCATAGGCCGCGTCGATTTCGCGGATCGGCAGCATCGCAGGATTGCGAAACAGAAGGTCTTCGAGATAGGCCTCGTCATACGCAATCCCTTCGACGTTCGAGACAAGAGGAATGCGCGTGAGCGCTTCGATTGCTCCATTCGAAGCGATAAAAACAGGCGCAACATGCTGGTTGGACATTTGGGCTCCCTGTTGTGGGTCGGTGCGGAAATCAAAATTCACTGAAGGTCACCACACCTCTCGTCATCCAGTGGATGCCGACGAGGCTAACTCTCTTTTCCGGCCATGCCCGACTGACAGCCTCGACATAGGCAGAAAGCTGCGGCCAATAGACAGAGAAGCGCCCTTCAAGATCGTCCACGGGGTCGCTCTTGTGATCGATGATTGCGAGGCCGTTATCGCCTTCGGCCAGACAGTCGACAATGGCGCTCATAGAGGAACCATTTTCGTCCAGCCCGACAAGTGGGACTTCATGTGAAATTCTCGCATGTCCCCTTTCCTCCAGCCAGGACTTCAGGGCGGATGCCTGATGCTCGACGCGCTCGACCGTCTCCACATCGAGCCCGGTATGGCCAGGCAGCCGGCGTTTCATCTCCGGGCGCTCCATCATGACGCGCAGAGCCTGGTGAAGTGCGGTGCCGCGATCGGTATTGGCGCCGAACAGATGATCCGGCACGTCAAAGGACGTTCCAACCCCCACGCGCGCAATGGCCGTCGGAAGCGGCAGGGAGGCATGAGCAAGGCCTGACGGCTGGATGAGCCATGGAGCACCTGCTTCCCGCGGCGCCTGAGGAAGGATGGCCATCCTGCCGAAACCGTATCGTCGCTGGATTGCCGGAATCTCAGCCGCCTCATCAAATTCGGGTGGCATATCGTCCGGGCAGTGTCTGATCCGAGCCGGAAAACCCTCGCTATCCAGCATCAATCTCCCTTCGCCGAGCGAGAGACCGCACGCCGACATCAATACCTGCGCATAGGTACGGCATCCCTTCTCTTCGTCGATGCCCTTTTTCAGGTGAAAGGCAGGCCATTCAATGATCAGCTTGTCTCGGGCACGGGTCAGCGCGACATAGAGAAGACGTCGAGCAGTGGCATTCGCATTGGGCATCAATTCATCCAGGAATCGATCCCGCACCTCCTCGGCAGCGAACGTCGGGCAAAACCGGACACTCGCCCGGCCAAGAACAGCGTCCAGATCCTCGAAACTCTCGAAAACCGTGGAGAGCGTACCTGGCCGCGGGCTGAAATCGTGGTCGAGACCGGCAACGACCACAACCGGCCATTCGCGCCCCTTGCATGCGTGCCAGGTGACGATCTCGATGCCGTCTGCTGCGCCGGAACTCGGGTCTGGGCGACGGTCGAAATCGCGTTCGCCGAGGCGCGCTTGCAGCCAGCCGAGAAAGACCTTGGCGTCGCTGCCATAGAACCCTGCAGCCGCCTTCATGTCGCGATGCGTCTCGATGAACCCTTGCGCCTCCGCTTCCAGCCGCAGCAGGTCGGCACGCGCCTGTCGCGGGTCCTGTTGTTGCTCAGCCCAGTCCCGCAACCCGGCGGCGTCAATGACAGCGTTCAGGAGCGTCGGCAGGGGGAGAAGCTTAGCGCATGGCGACAGCGCGTTCAGCCATGCAAAGGTGGGCCCTTCGAGCAACGTCCCATCGGCTAGCCTTTGCAGCGCGTCTTGAAGCGGAATTCGGACCGGGCCCAGTGTAGCGAAGCAAAGAGCTGAATGGCGATCCGAAAGGTCACTGGCGAGCGCGAGTGCGTCCCTTGCCGCCCGAACCAGTGCGCTCGAATACCAGCCGCCCCCATTGACACGTACCGGCAAGCCGAGCGCCCGCAGCGCTGCGGCATATCGCGTCGACAGCGAATGTGTCGGGCACAAGACAGCAACGTCGCGCGGCTCAAGGCGCCTCTTTCTCTGCGTACGGCGATCGACCACCCACTGCTTGCTATCCTTAAGCACGTTGAACAGCCGTGCTGCGACATGATGCTCCGGCCGAGCGGCGGGAGAGCGGCTCGCACGACCCTTTTCAATGTCGAGAACCTCAAGGGCGCTTTCCACACCGGACGGTCGCTGGGGCGAAAGGGTAAGATACTCGACGGGGAAAAGACGGGATCCGATTGCGTTCACAAAGGCCATTATCCGCGCGTCCGACCGCCAATTCCTGTTGAGCGGCTGAACCTTGTCGGCATTGGCCGCAACAAGGCTTTCGGTCAGGCGCGAGTCCGCGCCCTGAAAGCCCATGATGGCCTGCTTGATGTCTCCGACGAGCAGCGTGCGCGCCGCCGCTCGGCCTAGACGCCAAAGGAGTGCAAACTGGATGGGGTTGGTGTCCTGGAACTCGTCCACGATCACGCAGTCGATTTCCGCTAGGAGGGACGCAAGCACGCCATTGTCCTGCCGCAGCAGGCACTCGGCATTCGTGACCATGTCCGCATAGTCGATGACGCCAAGCTCGCGCTTGCGCTCGGCATATCCGGCCAGGATTTCCTGAGCGCCTTCGACAAGTGCTGCGACCTGCTCGCAGGCGTCCGCCAGAGGTCCGGGATGGACAGACAGCATATCGGCAGCCGCAATCACGGCCGCAGCGTATTCGTCATAGCCGTCCGGCGTGGGACACCCTCTTTTCGACTGGCGCAGCTTACGCAGCCTCGACCAGAGCCGCCAGTCGCGATCTAGAATGGACCGATCCCGCGCCCTTCGCAGTTGTCGGTGGTCGTCCTCGAACGCCGCCTTCGCGGTCTTGGCATCGGTGATGTGCCCCACCCCGGACGGGAACGCCGCAACGAGGGCCGTCACCGCGTGATTCAGCTGGTCGCCCAGTGCGCCCCCATCGCGCACGCAGGTTCCGTATGTCACCCGTATCGCTTCCTGGGCCATTCGTGCCAGTCCGGTATAGCTGGCGCGGTCTCCTAGGTTGCGCAGGAGGTTGATCGTGGAGAAGACCTGCTCCCGGAACGAGCCCTCGATCGTCGTCTCGCCGTCGAACCCGCCCTGGTAGCCGTGGCGCGGAAGATCCTCGCTGAGCAATCTCAGGCGCTCGCAACGCGCAATTTCCAGCCGCAACAGTAGGTCGCGCTCCTCGTCGGCGAGCAGTCTCGGCATCGGCGATGAACCGTTTGCCAAGGCGTGTTCGGTCAGGATACGCAACCCAAGCGCATGGATGGTGGAGACGTAGGCCCTGTCGATTGCGAGAGCCGCATCCACGAGACCCGCCTCAAGCAGGCTCGTGCGAATGCGCTGACGCAACTCGCTCGCCGCAGCGTCTGTAAAAGTAACGGCCAGAATGCGCTCCGGGCGTACCACACCCGACTTCACCCAATCAGTGAGCGTCGTCATGATCCTGTGCGTCTTGCCTGCCCCCGCCCCTGCCGGCACCAGATGGAGGTTACTCATCGGGCGTTCCCTCATTCTTTTCGGCAGGAGCGTAGGTGAAGGCATCGATCAGCGGGCTTGCGTCGAATGCGTAGAGCCCCATCTTTGCTTGGGTGCTGAAGAATTTTCGGTCACCCTCCCGGTTTAGCTTCACTTTGCCGCCTCGCAGCCGCGCCACCTCGTCGCCCAGCTTGCCCATCGCCGCATGCGAGATGTCACTGTCGATACTGGTAAAATGTCCGTTCGCCGCGATAGCCGCGCCATGAACCAGCATGCCGCTGTCGTTCATCAGGTGGTAGGCGACGCCGACGCGATTGGCGCTAGCGAGAAGCTCGCGGGTCTCGTCTATCTTCTCCTCCAAAGAAGGTGTTTTCGCCATTGTCCGGTACAGTTCAACCTGTAGATCCCAACCAGCCTGCAGTCGGCCCTGCCGGTTCCTCGTCCCGCTTTTCTTGTGGTCGACGATAATCAACTGCCCGTCCTCCAGCCGCAGCAGACAATCCGCCTTGCCATGCACTTCGATGCCGAAGATGCTGCCGCGCAGCCAGAACTCGTTGTTGATCACGGTCGCCCCGTGGGTTTCCAATGCCTCGCGCCAGCCGAGCGCGGACATGGTGATCTCCCGTACCAGCGATTGGCGCTCCAGCGCCCAGGCACTGGCTTGCATGAAGGGGGCTGTCTGGCGGATGCGCTCGGTTAGCAGCTTCGGCACACGATCCTCTATTTCTTGCTTCGCCGGCAAAGCCTCGCCTGGACGGAAGAGCCGCTCGAAAACCTCGTGGGCCAACAGGCCTTTGCGCAGCACATCGACCGTCTCCGGCGACCACACCGCCTCGGTCGCCTCCAACTCGTTAAGGAGCCAAGAGAGCGGGCTGACAATCAAAGTCTCGAGGCGGCTCGGAGACTGACGCTTGACCGTACCGTCCTCCTTGGTGCGCAATGTCATAAGGTCCCGGCCGAGCAACAGATGAGATGGAACCTCGATCGGGGACAGGGGCGGCATACTCTTCGTTTCAAGGGCGCGAGGAACGGCATTGGGCCAGGCTTCCTCGGCGATGTCGTCGAGATCGAAAATGAAATTCTCAGGCTCCCCGACGCCCTGGATGCAGCGTGTGAAAAGTGGCAGTGATGCCGCAGGTGCCAGCCTGGCGCCCATCCCATCGCGATATGGGCAAAGCAGTGTCAGGCTATGCGACGCGATGCCGATCTGGCGGCGGAAGAGGTCCATCCGTTCGGACAGCTCCCTCGCCCGCGTCGGCATGGATAGTCCGCATATGTCGCCGATCAGTTCGAGTTCGCGGTCGAGGAAAAAAGGGTTCGCTGCCACGGACCCTGGAAATGCGCCTTCGGCGAAACCAAGCACGATGAGATGAGAAATCTCCCGCCATGGGTTCGCCGTATCTAGGAAAACCGTCACACCCGACGTCGTCCGTGTGACGACTGCCGAAGCGGTCGGCGGCACCATCGCCGTCATGCGCAGCAAACGGTCCCACGGCGGCTCGGCCGTCTCCGTCGGCGCAAGGAGGACTGCACGCAACTGGCCGACAAGGTCCTGTGTACGGCGAACATACGGCTGGAGTTCCGGACGCGATGTCATCGAACGCCCTAGCACGGCGAGGGCTTCGGCGAGCGCTCGCGTGGTCGATTCGGCGTCGTACCTAATAGTCCGGTAGAGCGACGCGGACTTGCCCTCAAGCGATTTGCCCGCATGCGGGCGGTAGTCTCCGCTCATGACCGCGTTTGCCATTTCCTGCCCGACATCATCAGCCCATGGCATCAACGGCGACGCCAGCAGGGAAGCGAGCGCCATGGCCGGTGCCGGAACGCGGCGCGCAAGCAGAAAATGCTGCACTGCTTCGGCCGCCAGATCCTTCTGATCGAGGGGCGCGGGAAGGCCCGAAAGAGGCAGGCCCGCGCGACCGAAGGCTTCTCGAACATAGATCGAATAGGCGGTGTCGGACGGCAGAAGCAGGCCTATTTCGGCTGGCGACAGCAACGGACTTTGTTCGAGCATCTGCTGAACCATGCCCGCAGCAACGTCAGCTTCCATCGCGGCATCGCGAACACCATACGCGATCACGGTGCAGTCGGGTGCGCACCTGCCTTCCTTGTCGTCCAGAAGCCGTCGCTGGATTTGCCCGAGGAGGGTCGCGGCATCCGCTCTCTTCCGTCGTGTTGCCACTCCTTCGGCATGTTCCGCGCGAAGGTGATCGGGCGCCGCACCATGATGTTCGAGAAGCCGAGCGAGCAAAGCCCCCTCAGCAACACACAAGGTACGGCAATCACTGTTCAGAATCGGCAGACTTTCAATTGCGTCAGTCGCAGATGCTTCCAGAACATGGCGCATTACCCAGAGATCATCGGGGAGCTTATCTCCGCTGATCTCCCACAAAGCCAGCAAAGAGGTCAGATGACGCTTTGCGCGACTGCCTGCGGGCAGCGCCGAGAGGTCCATTTGCGGCATCCGCAACGTGCTCGTCGCCAGCATCAATTCGCGAAGGGCGCGGTCGACCGCCGCCGCGGTTTCCCCCGGTGCCACCTCAAAGCTGTTGCGCCACGGCGCATCGACCACACCCGCAAGTGCGAATTTAATGTCGAAATGTTGCTGTTGACGCGGAACGAGGTAGGCGGCGCGTAAAAGTTCGACGGTTACCGGCCGGATCGCCCCAGAAACGGGATGTACATATTGGATTTCTCCCCACTCAAACATAGCCACTCCGACAGCTCCGCGTACTGAATTCACACAGCGCTAACGCCATCGGGCGACAGATTCGGTCGCCCCCCTCGATTCAGCCGAAGTCCAGTCCCGCCCCAACTAAGACCGCAAGATGAAGCCGCCATATACCTGGGTCAATCGTCTTCGCATGAATATTCAGTGACGACATCAACAGGCGTAATGATGCCGAAAATCTCGAGGTTTTCTTCAGTGTATTTGAAGGGATGATTCAGGAGGCCGTGGACAGAAGAAGGATCGGACTTCTGCGATAACCTCGGTGCCGGCTTCTTGATACCCACGAGGGCACAAGCCCCCCAACAGAGAATGTTGGATTCCGGTTTCTTTCACTCCTTCGACCGTCATGCTGCCAACCCCGCCTTCGGGGAAACAGGCCAGCATTGCTCGACCGCAATCCCTCGCAACACTGAGATTTTCGAGGTGCCTTACCGGCTTGACTTTAGGATTATATTCCTATATATTCACCACAATAGTCTCGACAGAATGGAGGACCGAATGGCCGGACGTCAGGCAAAAGTCATCAAGGACGGGATGTTACGGAAAATTCTGTCCCACGTCCGCCATTCCGCGAATCCGAACCGGGACAGGACCATTATCCTCCTGTCGTCAAAGGCCGGATTGAGAGCTTGCGAGATTGCCGGTCTCGACTGGTCGATGGTCCTCGATGCACGAGGGATGGTCGGAATCACAATGATGGTCGAGGACCGCATTGCCAAACGAGGATCGGGACGGCGGATTCCGATCCACCCGGAATTGCGACACGTTCTCTCGACACTGAAAAAAGACGGAGATGGTCGGGGTCCGGTCATTCGGTCAAGCCGAGGCGGGGCGATGCGACCGAACAGCATCGTGAACTGGTTCGTCGAACTCTATCGCCACGTCGGGTTCGAAGGCTGTTCGTCTCATTCGGGAAGACGAACATTCATCACCGCCGCCGCCCGCAACGCCCACAAATCGGGCGGTTGTCTTCGCGACGTTCAACTCCTCGCCGGCCATCGATCTATTGCCGTCACACAAGGCTATATTGACGGAGACACAGACGCCCAACGTCGGATCGTGGCTCGGGTTTGAGAACCACTATGAACGGTTCCGACAAGTCACGGAAACGCCGCCCGTCAGGACGTGGCCGTGTCCGTCGTCAGAACATTTGGCGCAGATTGGGGCGTAGACTAGCGGAGAGCGGGCCTCGTCTGGGATTTGATGTTAGGCTGCGAGCTTGCGGTGCTGCAAGCGCCGATATTCGATGGTTTTTCGTTTGATCCTTTCGCGCTGTTTGATGATGGCCTGTGCCCTGCCGAAGTAGACATCGGCAGGCGTCACGTTGGCCAGGCTCTCGTGGTAACGCTGGTTGTTGTAGTGCTCGACGAAGGCCTCGATCTGGGCTTCGAGGTCGCCGGGCAGGAAGTAGTTCTCCAACAGGATGCGGTTCTTCAGGGTCTGGTGCCAGCGCTCGATCTTGCCTTGGGTCTGCGGGTGGCACGGCGCGCCGCGCACATGGCTCATCTTGTTGGCCTCGATGTATTCGGCCAGCTCGCCCGCGATGTAGCTGGGGCCATTGTCCGATAGCAGCCTGGGTTTGTGTAGAACGGTGGCGCTGTCGCAGCCCGAGGCGGCGAGCGCGAGGTCCAGTGTGTCGGTCACGTCCTCGGCCCGCATGTTGGTGCATAGCTTCCAGGCGATGATGTAGCGCGAGAAGTCGTCAAGCACCGTCGAGAGGTACATCCAGCCCCACCCGATGATCTTGAAGTAGGTGAAGTCGGTCTGCCACATCTCGTTCGGCCGCGTGGTCTTGGTGTGGAACTGATCGGCCGCCTTGATTACCGTATAGGCTGGGCTGGTGATCAGGTCATGGGCCTTGAGCAACCGGTAGACCGTGGCTTCCGACACGAAGTAGTGTTTCTCGTCGGTGAAGCGCACGGCCAGTTCGCGTGGGCTGAGGTCGGTCGCCTCCAACGCCATCTCGACGATCTGGTCCTGGATGTCCTCGCCAATGCGGTTCCACACCCGGTTCGGCGCCGAAGGGCGATCCTCCAGCGCTTCCGGCCCACCTTCCCGGTAGCGGTCATACCAGCGGTAGAAGGTCCGGCGGGCAATGCCGAGCTGGTCCAGCGTCCGCCTGGCCGGCAGGTGCGACTGCTCGACGATACGGATGATCTCCAGCTTCTCGGATGCGGGATACCTCATTCGTCGTCGCCCCCATCCGCGATCATGCTTTTTTTAAGCAAGCGGTTTTCCAGCGTCAGGTCCGCCACGCACTCCTTCAGCGCACGGGCTTCGCGGCGCAAGTCCTGCACGTCACCGGAGGTCGCCGCACGGGCGGTGTCCCCGGCCAGGCGGCGTTTGCCGGCTTCCATGAACTCCTTGGACCAGCTGTAGTACAGACTCTGCGCGATGCCCTCTTTGCGGCACAACTCGGCGATACTGTCGTCACCGCGAAGACCTTCAAGCACGATGCGGATCTTGTCTTCGGCCGAGAAGTGGCGGCGGGTCTGACGCCGGATGTCCTTGACCACCCGCTCTGCAGGGGGCTTGGTCGGTGATTTTGAATTGGAGGATTTGGGCTTCATCTTCGTTCCTTCGTCACTACGACGAAGCCCAAATCCTCCTTAAATCACAACCTCAAATCTGTGCCATAGCCGCTGACGGGGGACAGGGCCGTGCCTGGCGCTTGAATTCCAAGGTCAGATGCACCAGCAAGGCCGAGAAGATGACGGCTCCGCCGACAATGGTGCGCGTCGACGGCACCTCAGCGTGGACGAGCCAGACCCAGATCGGGCCGAGCAACGTCTCGAAAGTCCCGATCAGCGCGGCAATGGCCGCCGGAATGAGCCGCGCGCCGGTGGCAAAGCAGGCAAGGCCGAGGCCAAGATTGAGCGCGCCGAAAGCGAACAGGAAACCCATGTCGTGCGGCGTCACCACAAACATCGACGCTTGTGAAGCGGCAAAGGTCGCGGCGATCAAGGTGCCCAGGCATGTGGCCGGCGTCATCCGGACATGGGCGAATCGACGGGTGATGACGGTGGCGATGGAGAACGCCACGGCGATCAACAGAGCGAGGCCGTCGCCAATGCGCGACACGGCGCCGTCGAGCGATTCGGAGACCATGATGGCGACGCCAAGGATGACCACGAAGATCGCTACCCATGTCGCCGTGGCAACGCGTTCGCGAAACAGGACCCAGGCAAACAGCGCCGCCAGCAGCGGCACGCCGGCCTGCATGAGCAGGATGTTGGCGACGGTGGTGTAGGCAAGCGCCACGACAAACGAGGTCGAGGCGGTGGCAAAGCAAATCGCCACGAGCAAGCCCGGGACCCCCATCTCACGGAACAAGCGCAGCGTGCCGCGCATGCCGTCGCGCCAAGCCATGAAGGCTAGCAGAAAGGCAGCCGCCCAGAACGAGCGCCAGAACACGATTGTCCAGCTGTCCGGCTGCTCGATGAAACGGGCAATGGCGCCGCCCAGGCTCCACATCAGCGCCGACAGGAAGACCAACACCACACCAATGCGCTGCTCGCCTGTGCTGCCGGTCGAGCCCAACTGCGATGTCGATGCCTGTTCGCCCATGCGTGCGTCCGTCGCCTCCCCTTGGCGTGGTTGGACCGCACACGCCTTGCCTCCGATAGCCGAGCAGCCCCGCGTTGGCGAGGTCCAGTGCCCCTATCCCGTTAGGGCACTTGCATAAGCCGCATATGTGCACTCAAGAACTTTCAGATCCTGTCACTTATGCGCTTGACCTCAACTTACCTTGAGGTTCTAAAGACACGGCTCCGACGCCCGAATTGAATTGGAGCCACGCCGAAATGCCGCCGAAAACCAAGCTCGCTGTGATCTATGGCAGCGCCCGCCAGGGCCGTTTCTGCGACGTCGTGGTCAATTGGGTCGCCTCCCAGATCCGCGGGCATGACCAGTTCGCGCTCGAGCTGGTCGATCCGCGAGACCTCAGCCACGACCGCCACGACATCGCGCGCCGCCTCGACGAGGCGGATGCGTTCATCATCGTGACGCCCGAATACAATCACGGCTACACCGCCGACCTGAAAGCGCTGATCGACGCGCACAACCGCCAATGGCAGGCTAAGCCGCTTGCCTTCGTATCCTATGGCGGCATCTCCGGTGGCCTGCGCGCGATCGAGCAGCTACGGCTGGTCTTTGCCGAACTTCACGTCGTGGCGATTCGCGACACGGTGAGCTTTGCCTTCGCTTCGAAGAAGTTCGATGCCAGCGGCGCGCTGATCGAACCCGGGGAACCACACCGGGCGCTGGCCGTCTTGCTGGCCCGCCTGCGGTGGTGGGCAGTCAACCTGCGCGAAGCCCGCGCCAACGCGCCCTATTTCGAGGTGGCAGCATGAACATCGCCCAGCAAGTCCAGGTCGCGAATGCGACGCCTGCCCCCGAGCGCCATGCCGCGCGCAATACGACGCTGCTGCTGATCAGTTCACTGACCATCATGTCGGGCGCGACCATTGCACCGTCGTTGCCGGCGATCGAAGCCCATTTCGCCGGCAGCGCCAATGTCGCGATCCTGACCAGGCTGGTGCTCACCCTGCCAGCGCTGTTCATCGTGATCTGCGCGCCCTTCGCCGGCGGGCTGGCCGACCGCTTTGGCCGTCGGCCGCTGCTGATCGCAGCCGCACTGCTCTATGGCCTGAGCGGCATGTCGGGCATCTTCGGCAATTCTCTGGTGGGGTTGCTGATCGGCAGGGCGTTGCTCGGCGTGGCGGTGGCCGGCGTCATGACCACCGCAACCGCGCTTGTCGGCGACTATTTCAGCGGACCTGCACGCGACCGCTTCATGGGCTATCAGTCGGCATTCGTCGGCGTTGGTAGCCTCATCTTCCTGACCGGTGGCGGCATGCTCGCCGAAATGCACTGGCGCGCGCCGTTTGCCGTTTACGGGCTGTCGCTGCTGCTGATCCCGGCGGTGATGGCCTTCATCAAGGAGCCGGTTCGCGCACAACCCTCCACCCATGCAGCGTCCGCACCAAGCGGCAGCGGCACCTTGTGGCTGGCCGTCATGGCAGTCTATGCCGCGGCGGTGATCAACAGCGTCGCATTCTACCTGCTGCCGACGCAGCTGCCGTTCCACCTCAACGCCATGGGCATTGGTTCACCTGCCGTGGCCGGGCTGGCGATCGGCGTGGGCAACATGGTGGGGGCAGTTGTCGCCCTTTCCTATGACCGGTTGCGAGCAAGGCTCGGGACGACCGGTGTGTTCGGCCTCGCCTTCGGCCTGACCGCCATCGGCTATGTACTCCTCGGGTTGGCGGAAACGCTCGCGCCGGTGCTGGCAGCGGCAGGCGTGGTTGGCCTGGGGCTCGGCATGATGATGCCCAACATCGCCGCCGCCGCCATGGCAGCCGCATCTCCCGACATGCGCGGGCGTATTGCCGGCGGCATGACGGCAAGCGTCTTCGCCGGCCATTTCATCTCGCCCTTCGTCAGCCAGCCAATGATTGCGGCATTCGGATTTGCCAACACCTACGTCTACGTGGGCGCAGGTGTCGGCGTTATTGCCATGCTCGCTGGGGCAATAGCAGTCACATATGCGCGGCGCGTTCCGGCTTCTGTCGCCTGAAGCCTATTGGAAATCGAAGGCCGACAGGCCGGTCACCATCTCGTCGAGGCCGAGCGGCCTCGTGATCGGCGGCTCGGCGCGGGACAGGCAGCCCGAGCGTTCGCAAAGCCGGCAAGCGGGCCCGATCGGCGTCGCGGCCACGACACCCGGCTTGGCGCCGACTGCCTGGGCGGGCAAGGCCGCGCCATAGACGATCTCGTCGCGGAAGGCGATGTCGCAACCCAGCAGGATGGCCGTGCGCCTCGGCCGTTCGCTGAAAGCACCCTGCGGCCCTTCCAGCGTGCGGGCGACGCAGAGGAATTCGGCACCATCAGGCATCTCGACGGCTTCGACGAAGATCTGGCCGGGCTGGGTGAAGGCGGCATGGACCGGCAGTTTGGGGCACCCGCCTCCGAAGCGGCTTTGCGGGAACCCTTGCGCGCCGGCCTTGCGGAAGCGGTTGCCGGCATTGTCGACCTCGAGCATGAAGAACGGCACCGACGAAGTGCCCTGCCGCTGCAGCATAGTCAGCCGATTGGCCGCCTGCTCGAACGACACGCCGAAACGCGAACGCAGCACATCGACATCGTAGCGGGCGCGCTGGGCGGCTGCGTGGAACGCCTGATAAGGCATCATCAGCGCGTGTGCTGCGTATCGGCCGAGTTCGAAACGGGCAAGCCGCCGTGCCTCGTCCGAGGTGAGTTTCAGCGCCTGAAGCTCGGCGGCGACCGCCACCTGCATGCGGATCAGGCTCGCTTCCATCGCGACTTCACGCAGCTGGTCGAACGGTGACAGCCGCTCCGACAGGAAAAGACGCTGCGAATGGCGGTCGTAACGGCGGCGCCAGTTGGGCATGGTGGCGACCGGCAACACCTTGACGACGATGCCGTGCTCGCGCCGGAGCCAGGCCTTCAATGCGCCGAACAGATCATCGCCAGGGTCGAGCAGCGTCGTGAACGCCTCTGCTTCCTCTTCCAGCGAGGTGAAATGATTGGGCCGGCGTTCGAAGACCTCATGCACCTCGTCGATCGGCAGGCGCGCACCTGACAACGCAGTTGTGTGCCCCTCGCGTGCCAAAAGCTCGGTCAGGTCGGAAAGACGTTCGGCCTGCTCGCGATATGCGCGGAACAGCTTGATGACCGCCGCCGCCGCATTGGGCGCAGCCTCGGCGATCTCCACCAGCTCCTGGTCGCCCGGCAACTCGCCAGACAACAGCGGGTCGGCGAAGACCTCGCGTAGTGCCGCGATTGAACCGCGCGCCTCGCCTTGCAGCTCGTCGGGGTCGACCTTGTAGACCGAGGCGAGTTTAAGGATGAGCTGGACCGTCAGCGGCCGCTGGTTACGTTCGATGAGATTGAGATAGGACGGCGAAATGCCGAGCCCCTCGGCCATCGCCGTCTGGGTCAGCCCCTTCTGGTTGCGGATGCGCCTGATGCGCGGTCCGGCAAAGATTTTCTGCTCGGCCATCGGCTTTTACACCATTTTTACAACGAAAGTAGGGGTTTCACCCTACCCATCCTTTTACATTTTTTACAATTTTACAGTCGCTATCTGTCAAACACAATACAGGTTTTCCCTAAAGTCGGCCGCAAATTGTTGAATTTTCTGGCTGGTTTGGCGCTGGGATGTAAAACAAGTCACATAGAAATCGCCGCAAAAACCCAAGACGCGGTGGCCGCCCCTAGAACCAAGTGACCAGACGGAGTCGACAATGACCGATTTTTACAACCTCGTCCCTTCAGCCCCGGAAGGCCGTTTCGACGGCATCGAGCGCCCCTACTCGCCGGAGGACGTGAAGCGGCTGCGCGGCTCCGTCCAGATCAAGCAGACCCTGGCCGAGATGGGCGCCAATCGCCTGTGGAAGCTCATCCATGAGGAAGACTTCGTCAACGCACTCGGCGCCATGTCGGGCAATCAGGCGATGCAGCAGGTTCGCGCCGGCCTGAAGGCGATCTACCTCTCGGGCTGGCAGGTCGCTGCCGACGCCAACACCGCTTCGGCGATGTATCCCGACCAGTCGCTCTACCCGGCCAATGCCGCGCCTGAGCTGGTCAAGCGCATCAACCGCACGCTGCAGCGCGCCGACCAGATCGAGACCTCGGAAGGCAAGGGCCTGTCGGTCGACACCTGGTTCGCCCCGATCGTGGCAGACGCGGAAGCCGGCTTCGGCGGCCCGCTCAACGCATTCGAGATCATGAAGGCCTTCATCGAGGCGGGCGCTGCCGGCGTGCACTTCGAAGACCAGCTCGCTTCGGAAAAGAAGTGCGGCCATCTCGGCGGCAAGGTGCTGATCCCGACCGCTGCGCACATCCGCAACCTCAATGCGGCTCGTCTCGCCGCCGACGTGATGGGCACGTCGACGCTGATCGTCGCCCGCACCGACGCCGAAGCTGCCAAGCTGCTGACCTCCGATATCGACGAGCGCGACCAGCCCTTCGTCGACAAGGATGCCGGCCGCACCGTGGAAGGCTTCTACCAGGTGAAGAACGGCATCGAGCCCTGCATCGCCCGTGCCATCGCCTACGCTCCGTTCTGCGACCTAATCTGGATGGAAACCGGCAAGCCGGACCTCGCCCAGGCGAAAAAGTTCGCCGAAGCCGTGCACAAGGCGCATCCGGGCAAGAAGCTGGCCTACAACTGCTCGCCATCGTTCAACTGGAAGAAGAACCTCGACGACGCGACGATCGCCAAGTTCCAGCGCGAGCTGGGTGCGATGGGCTACAAGTTCCAGTTCATCACGCTGGCTGGCTTCCACCAGCTCAACTTCGGCATGTTCGAGCTGGCCCGCGGCTACAAGGACCGCCAGATGGCGGCCTACTCGGAGCTGCAGGAAGCGGAATTCGCAGCCGAGGTCAACGGCTACACCGCGACCAAGCACCAGCGCGAGGTCGGCACCGGCTACTTCGACGCCGTGTCGATGGCGATCACCGGCGGCAAGTCGTCGACGACCGCGATGCACGAGTCGACCGAACACGAACAGTTCCGTCCGGCCGCCGAATAGGCCTGACGACAGAAAAAGCCCCGGAGGCAATTGCCTCCGGGCACCTGCCAGAGGCAACGCCCAACAGGGCAAAGGCAACACCGAGGAGAACCACGATGGCACCGCGTACCCGTGTCAAGGAACGAGCCGAAGAACAGGCGACCACGATGAGCGCCGACCAGCAGGCCGTGATCCGTATCGTCGCCAACGACCTGCACCGGCTCAACCAGTCGGTCATGAAGGCAGTCGAGGCCGGCGTGTCGGTGGAATTGGTCCGCTCGGCCCGCCACCATGGCGGCAACGGAAACTGGGGCGACCTGCTGATCCCGGTCATCGTCACCCAGCAGCCGCACGGCTAAACTCACTTCCCCCTTGCCCCCCGGGTCCCGTCCGCGGCCATGCCGTGGGCGGGACTTGCTTTTAAGGTACTGCAAGCTGGTCTGTGGCGAACATGCGGGAATGCTGAAACTTACGACTAAAGTTACACCTCATTTTGAGTGTATTACTTGACACTTCTCATACATGACGCGAAACGTATGGGACCGAACGCAACCTCCCATTGAACAATCGCCCCCCCAGCTGTCGGCCAAGCCAATGAAGCGAAATGACCTGAATCCGGGCCACGCCCCGGGTACGAATGCGCGCGATCACCAGATTGCCGACCTGTCGAAGGTGCTGGTCGTCAGTCGCTCGCCGATCAATCGCGTCGTGGTCGCCAAGATCGTCGAACGCTCGGGCCTCAAGACGATCTCCGAGGAGCCCGACAGCGCCCTGTCGGTGCTGCGCAGGATGGCGCCGGGCACGATCATCCTGGACGGTGGAAGCGACAACAAGGATTGCGATGCGCTGATGCCATCGATCATGTCGCTGAGACTCGCGTCGGGCAACAAGCTGCCGTCGGTGATCCTGCTGTCCAACCGGGCGGGCACGCCTGAGAGCCTGTCGCTGCCCAGCGCCGTCGACATCGTGGTCGCCAAGCCGATCACGCCGGAGCGGCTCCAGCCCGTCGTCGAAAAGCTCGTCGGCCGCGGCTGAGGCCTAGCCGAGACCTTTCAGAAGCTCCGACAGCTCACCGAGATGCGGCAGCTTGCGGAAGCGCTCCGCAGCGGTCGGCTCGTCGACATGCTCGTAGGCCCAGGTCAGGTCGTGAGGGATGTAGACGCCCCAGCTGCCTGCCTCGATCGCCGGCACCACGTCCGATTTCAGCGAATTGCCGACCATCATCGCCCTGTCGGGACCATCGCCGTGGCGGGCGAAGATGCGCTCGTAGGTCGGGCGCGACTTGTCGCTGACAATCTCGACGGCGTCAAAGAAATCGCCAAGGCCCGACTGCGCCAGCTTGCGCTCCTGGTCGAACAGGTCGCCCTTGGTGATCAGCACCAGGCGGTAGCGGCCGGCGAGCGCTTCAAGCGTGTCGTGGACATGCGGCAGCGTCTCGATCGGGTGGCTCAGCATCTCGCGGCCGGCGGCAAGGATCTTTTCGATCACCGAAGCCGGCACGCGGCCCTCGGTCACCTCGATCGCCGTCTCGATCATCGACAGCGTGAAGCCCTTGATGCCGAAACCATAGGTGCCGAGATTGCGCTTCTCGGCTTCGAGCAAGCGCGACATGAGCTGTTCCTGCTCGCCATGATCGGCCAGAAGTTCGGCGAAATGCCGCTCGGTCATGCGGAAGAACTGTTCGTTCTGCCACAGCGTGTCGTCGGCATCGAATCCGATGGTGGAAAGGCGGGTCGAAATGGAGGTCATGGCGATCATCTAGGTCAAGAATCGCCCGAAAACCAGCATTCCGGACCTCACAACTCGCTAGAATCGCTGATTTGCCCCCCTTTTCTTCCGTCATCAGGCCCGGCTATACTCGGTAACCTGCAACCACAACCTGGTGATTGATGCCGCCTGCAAAGAAGGAAGTCCGTCCGACCGCTCGGAGGGCTCGCGCCCGCACGCCTGCTTTCGTCAAGAACACGCGCGGTGTACGCAACTGGAAAGAAGCCTCCGAATGGCTGGAATGGCGCGGCATCGAGGACATCGAGTGCATCACGCCCGACCAGGCAGGGGTCGCCCGCGGCAAGATGATGCCGTCGAGCAAGTTCACCTCCAACACCTCGCTGGCGCTGCCTTCCGCAGTGTTCATGATGACCATTTCCGGCGGTTATCCCGAAGACGGCAACGGCTTCGAATATCCCGAAGATGACGGCGACCTGAAGCTGGTGCCCGATCTGTCGACGCTGAGTGTGGTTCCGTGGGAGGATGACCCCACCGCGCAGGTGATCTGCGACCTCGTCCACCAGGACGGGCGCCACGTCGAGTTCACGCCGCGCAACGTGCTCAAGCGCGTGCTCGCCGCCTATGAAAAGCGCGGGCTGAAGCCAGTCGTCGCACCCGAGATCGAGTTCTACCTGGTTCGCAAGAACCCCGACCCGGACTATCCGCTGACCCCGCCCGTCGGCCGCTCCGGCCGTCCCATCGGCGGCGGCGCGGGCTATTCCATCGCCGGCGTCAACGAGTTCGACGAACTGATCGACGACATCTACCATTTCTCCGAGGCCCAGGGCCTGGAGATCGACACGCTGATCCACGAGGAAGGTGCGGGCCAGCTCGAGATCAACCTGCGTCACGGCGACCCGATCGAACTTGCCGACCAGGTATTCCTGTTCAAGCGCACGATCCGCGAAGCAGCGCTGAAGCACGATACCTACGCCACCTTCATGGCCAAGCCGATCCAGGGCCAGCCGGGTTCGGCGATGCATATCCACCAGTCGATCATCGACAAGAAGACCGGGAAGAACATCTTTTCCGCCGAGGACGGCTCGGAGACCGAGGATTTCTTCCACTTCATCGGCGGCATGCAGAAGCATGTGCCCAATGCGCTGGTGATGTTTGCGCCTTACGTCAACTCGTACCGCCGGCTGACGCAGGCGGCTTCCGCCCCGGTCAACAACAAATGGGGCTACGACAACCGTACCACCGCCTTCCGCGTACCGCGTTCCGATCCGGGCGGGCGGCGCGTCGAAAACCGCATCCCGTCTTCGGACGCCAACCCCTACCTGGCGCTCGCCGCATCGCTGGCCTGCGGGTTGATCGGACTGACCAACAAGCTGCCGTCCGAAGCGCCGGTGCTGACCACCGCCAACGAGGACGAGATCGACCTGCCGCGCGGACTGCTCGAAGCTGTCGACCTGTTCGAGGCCGACGAGGAACTGACCTCGCTCCTGGGACGGTCGTTCGCCACCACCTATGCGGCGATCAAGCGGGCCGAGTTCGAGACCTTCATGGAAGTGATCAGTCCGTGGGAGCGGGAGTATTTGTTGCTGAACGTCTAGGGGAGTAGGGGAGTAGGGGAGTAGGGGAGTAGGGGAAGAAGTGACCGAGAAATCCGGCTCCTACAAGGACTTGATTGTCTGGCAGCAGGCGATGGACCTTGCCGTAGCGGTCTACGGCGCGACGAAAACCTGGCCGAGGGAAGAGCTCTACGGCCTGACAAGCCAGGTGCGACGTGCCGCTGCTTCCGTTCCCTCCAACATAGCCGAGGGCTATGGGAGAGAGGTCCGCGGCTCCTATCAACAGTTTCTCCGCATCGCGCAAGGATCGCTGAAAGAGTTGGAAACCCAACTGATAATCGCCCAGCGAACCGGCATTGCCCCAAAGGCTACGACAGACCCGCTGCTCTCGGGCGCAGAGAGTGTGGGGAAACTACTACGTCTGCTGATCCGAAAGCTGTCCAGCGACTAGCGCCTCTTCCCCTACTCCCCTACCCCCTACTCCCTTACTCCCCTACCGCCCGCTCCGTTCCGAAAGCCACCATGCCCTACCTCTCCCCCATCTCGCCCGGCCTTTCCTGGTACGAAGACACCGCCGGCCCGCGGCCCGCGTACCCTGCCCTCGACGGCGACAAGCAGGCCGACGTCGTCATCATCGGCGGCGGGTTCACCGGGCTTTCGGCAGCGGCGCATCTTGCCAAGGCAGGCACCAATGTCGTGCTGATCGAGGCGCATCGCTTCGGCGACGGTGCATCGGGGCGCAATGGTGGCCAGCTCGGCACCGGCCAGCGTGCCTGGGCGGAGGAACTGGAGGGCGAATACGGCTTCACCCGCGCCAAGGCGCTGTTCGACCTCGCGGAAGACGCCAAGGCGCATCTGCTGGAATTCTCGGCCACCAACGACATCGACATCGACTACATGCCCGGGCAGATGTCGGTGGCGCACAAACCGCGCTACGTCGACGACTACAAGGCCCATGCCGAGATCATGGCGAACCGCTTCAACTATCCGCACATCACCTTCATGGACGCGCGGGAAACGGCGGAGCGGCTGGGTTCGACGCATTACTACGGCGGCACGCGCGACACAGGCACGGGCCACATCCACCCGCTCAAGCTGGTGATCGGCACCGCAAGGGTCGCGGCGGCAGCCGGCGCACAGCTGTTCGAGAAGACGCAATCGACCGGCATCACCTCGCAAGGCGGCAAGGTGCGCGTGACGACGGAGCGCGGCACCATCACGGCGCAGAAATGCCTGATCGCGGTCAACGCCTATGGCGGCAAGCTGGAGCCGATCAGCGCCTCGCATATCATGCCGATCGGCTCGTTCATCGGCGCGACCGTACCGCTAGGCGCGGACTCAAAGGTGATCCCCGGCGGCGAGTCTGTCGACGATTCCCGCTTCGTGGTGCGCTATTTCCGCAAGTCCAGGGATGGTAGGCTGCTATTCGGCGGGCGCGAGATCTACGCCGTCAACGACCCCAAGGACATCCACATCCACATCCGCAAGCAGATCGCCGAGATCTATCCTGAGCTCAGGGATGTCGAGATCACCCATGGCTGGGGCGGCTATGTCGGCATCACGGTGCCGCGCAAGCCCTTCGTGCGCGAGGTGATGCCCAACGTCATCTCCGTCGGCGGCTATTCCGGCCACGGCGTGATGCTGTCCAACTTCTTCGGCAAGCTTTACGCCGAGACCGTCGCCGGCAACCGCGACCGGCTCAAGCTGGTCGAGGACCTGAAGATCCCGCCCTTTCCCGGCGGCCGGCGCTTCCGCGCGCCGCTGCTGTTTCTGGCGCTCAACTGGTTCGCCCTGCGGGACAGGATATAGCCCGGCAAAACGCACATCCCGCACCAATACCGCCCTTGCCCGGGAACCTTTTCCGACAGGCCGCATCCAATGGTTCGGAAGCCGCTGCATGGCGCGGGGGCTACCAACAGGGTATCGTTAGGTGCCGCATGCACACACCAGCATGTTCGGGCGGATCGACATCTGCATGCCGCCTGCACAAGTTGCAACGATGGCAGCGCCGGACCGAAAAATGGAGGCGACAACATGCACCTGGCAATCTTGCGGCAACAGGTCGATCTCGACGGACACCGCGACGAGGAACTGGTGGCACTCGCGCGCCAAGGCGGCGAAAATGCCATCCGCGCGCTCATCAAGCGCAACAACCAGCGGCTCTTCCGCGTCGCCCGAACCGTCACCCGCGACGACGCGGAGGCCGAGGACGTGGTGCAAGAAACCTACGTCAAGGCCTTCACCAGGCTCGACAGCTTCAAGGGCGACGCACTGTTTTCGACATGGCTCACGCGGATCGCGCTCAACGAAGCGCTCACCCGCATCCGCAAGCGACGGCCTGTCGCCGAGTTGGAGGAACTGGATGTCGCTGCCGCAGCCAACGGAGGCCAGGTAATCATGTTTCCGACATCGCTGACCCCGCCCGGCGCCGACGCCGAACTGGCTCGCGGGCAAGCGCGCGAACTGCTCGAACAGGCAATCGACGAATTGCCGGAGATCTTCCGCCTCGTCTTCATCCTGCGCGATGTCGAGGAAATGAGCATCGAAGAGACGGCAGCCCAGCTCTCGATCAAGCCGGAAACCGTCAAGACGCGCCTGTTTCGGGCGCGCCGGCTGATGCGGACAGCCATCGAAAGAAGGCTCTCGACAGGCTTTGCCGAATTGTTCCCGTTCAATGGCTGGCGCTGCGAACGCATGGCCGACCGGGTGGTCGAGCGGCTTCGCGGAGAAGCCTAGATCTTCCTGACGATGACGCTGCCGGCGGAATAGCCGGCACCGAACGAGCAGATCACGCCGAGGCTGCCCGAGGGCAGGTCGTCGGAGAACTTCGAAAACGCGATGATCGAGCCGGCCGAGGAGGTGTTGGCGTAGTCCTGCAGCACGTTGGGCTGCTCCTCGCGGCTTGGCTCGCGGCCAAGCACCCGCGAGCCGATCAGGTCGTTCATGCCCTTGTTGGCCTGGTGCAGCCACAGCCGCGACAGGCTGGCCGGTTCGATGCCCTGGTCGGCGAGGTGGCCCAGCATCAGTTCGGCCACCATCGGCACCACCTGCTTGAAGACCTTGCGGCCCTCTTGATGGAACTGCATGTCGCGGCGGTCGGCCATGTGGCCTTCGCGCGTGCGGCGCAAGAAGCCGTTGTTGTTGCGGATGTTGTTGGAGAATTCGGTCAGGCAGCGGGTGGCCAGCACCTCGTAGGCGTTGTCCGTGTTCACATCGTCGGTGCGCTGGAGCACGACTGCTGTGCAGACATCGCCGAAGATGAAATGGCAGTCTCGGTCGCGCCATTCCTGGTGGCCAGAGGTGATCTCCGGATTGACCATCAGGATGGCGCGGGCCGAGCCGGTGCGGATCATGTCGGCTGCAAGCTGGATGCCGAAGGTCGCCGAGGAACAGGCGACGTTCATGTCGAAGGCAAAGCCCTTGATGCCGAGCGCCTGCTGCACCTCGATGGCAATCGCCGGATAAGCACGCTCGTGATTGGAAGCAGCGCAGATGACGGCGTCTATATCGGCAGCGGTGAGCCCGGCCTTCTTCATCGCCTTGTCGGCCGCCTTGACCGAAATCTCGGCCATCAGCGACAGTTCGTCCTCTTCGCGCTCGGGCAGCACCGGATGCATGATGCCGGGATCGAGGATGCCGAACTTCGAGACGACGTGGCGGCGCTCGATGCCGGATGCCTTGACGATGAACTCTTCCGACGACATCGCCATCGGCTCACGCTCGCCGGCCTCGATGGCGTCGGCATGGAGCCTGTTCTGGCGGTGGGCATGTTCGTTGTAGGAGGCCACCAACTCGGCGTTGGTGATGACTTCCTCCGGCGTGAAGATGCCGGTACCGCTAATCGCAACCCTGTGCATGGCGTTTCCTGCTGGTTTTCAACCATTGGAATAGGGTTCCGACGCCGCCGGTCAAGCGTTGCGGGCCCCATTTCAGGCCGAGACGCGGTTACCTCGCGGCAGAAACGCTCAAATGCAGCGCCCGCCGTCGACCTCCATAGCCACGCCGGTAATCAGCGATGCCTCGTCGGAAACGAGGAACAGCGCAGCATTGGCGATGTCGAGCGGGGTCGAGAAGCGGCCGAGCGGGATCGAAGCTTTGAACTTTTCCCGAATCTCCGGCGTATCCTTGCCCATGAATTTTTCCAGCATTCCGGTTTCGCCGGCAACCGGGCAGAGGCAATTGACGCGGATGTTCCTGGGCGCCAGTTCGACCGCCATCGACTTGGTGGCGGTGATCGCCCAGCCCTTCGACGCATTGTACCAGGTCAGCCCCGGGCGCGGCCTGAGCCCTGCCGTCGAGGCCGTGTTGAGGATCGCGCCGCCGCCCTGGCGCTCCATGATGGGCACGATGGCGCGGGCGGAATGATAGATCGCCTTCATGTTGACGGCGGTGATGAGGTCGAAGACGTCTTCCTCGACACCGACGAGGTCGCCGTTGCGATGGGTGTAGCCGGCATTGTTGACCATGATGTCGATGCGACCGAAGGCGCTCTTGGTGGCATAGACCAGTTCGTCGAATTCGGAGCGTTGCGACACGTCGGTGGTGACTGCAATCGCATCATTGCCGATTTCGGCCGCGACGCGCTCGGCTTCCCTCGCATTCAGGTCGGCGACGACCACTTTCGCCCCCTCCTCGGCAAAACGCCTCGCCATGCCCTCGCCGAAGCCGGCTGCCGCACCTGTTATGATCGCTACCTTGTCCTTGAGTCGCATCGTCCTGCCGCCCCGTAGATTTTCTGCATGTCCGGTCTAGCGGTCGTCACAGTTCATCGCAATGCTGGGCGCGAGGTAGTGCGCCCACTGCACCGGCGCCGGAGGCTTATTCTTGGAAACGGGAGCGCTGAAGCCCTATGCTCGGTGGACATGATCGCAGCATCGAAAACGAAACTGTGACACCGAGGCACTGGCGTTTTTAAATCGATTAGCATATATCGGTCGGCGACATCACGGCCGTCCTGGAAACGGATAGAACATGACAAGCCAGATCATCCCCGTCGATCCTTTCGACTTCATCATTTTCGGGGGCACCGGCGATTTGTCGGAGCGCAAGCTGCTGCCGGCGCTCTATCACCGCCAGCGCGACCACCAGTTTTCCGAGCCGACGCGCATCATCGGGGCGTCGCGCACCAAGATGGACGACAAGGAATTCCGGGCCTTCGCCAAGAAGGCGATCTCCGATCACGTCAAGCCGGAATACATCGAAGAGGCCGAGCTCAAGACCTTCCTCGACCGGCTCAGCTACGTCACCGTCGACGCCAAGTCCGGCGACGGCTTTGCCGAGCTGAAGAAGTCGGTTGGCGACAGCAAGCGCATCCGCGTCTTCTACCTCGCCGTGGCACCGAGCCTGTTCGGCGACATTTCCGACCACCTCAAGGCGCACAAGCTGGTTACGGCCGACTCGCGCATCGTCGTGGAAAAGCCGATCGGCCGCGATCTGGAGTCAGCCAAGGCGCTGAACGACATCATCGGCGACGATTTCGGCGAGCACCAGATCTTCCGCATCGACCACTATCTCGGCAAGGAGACGGTGCAGAACCTGATGGCGTTGCGCTTTGCCAACGCGCTCTACGAGCCACTGTGGAACTCCGCCCATATCGACCATGTGCAGATCACGGTGGCCGAGACCGTCGGCCTGGAAGACCGCGTCACCTACTACGACAAGGCAGGCGCGCTGCGCGACATGGTGCAGAACCACATACTGCAATTGCTCTGCCTCGTCGCCATGGAAGCGCCCGCCTCGATGGACGCGAATGCGGTTCGCGACGAAAAGTTGAAGGTTCTCAACGCGCTGAAGCGGGTCAACGGCAACGAGGCGCCCAAGCAAACGGTGCGCGGCCAGTACCGCGCCGGCGCTTCCGCCGGCGGTCCGGTGAAAGGCTACATCGAGGAACTCGGTGCCGACAGCACCACCGAGACCTTCGTCGCCATCAAGGCCGAGATCGCCAACTGGCGCTGGGCCGGCGTGCCGTTCTACCTGCGCACCGGCAAGCGGCTGGCGTCGCGCGTCTCCGAAATCGTCATCGAGTTCAAGCCGATCCCGCATTCGATCTTCGGCGAAAGTGCCGGGCCGATCTTCAACAACCAGCTGGTCATCCGCCTGCAGCCGGACGAAGGCGTCAAGCAGTTCATCATGATCAAGGACCCGGGTCCGGGCGGCATGCGCCTGCGTCAGATCCCGCTCGACATGAGCTTTGCCCAGTCGTTCGACGGGCGCGCGCCGGACGCCTATGAACGCCTGATCATGGACGTGGTGCGCGGCAACCAGACGCTGTTCATGCGCCGCGACGAGGTCGAGGCGGCGTGGAAATGGATCGACCCGATCCAGCACGCCTGGGAAGGCAGCCGCCAGGAAGCCCAGGGTTACACCGCCGGCACCTGGGGTCCGTCTGCGTCGATCGCGCTGATCGAGCGCGACGGCCGCACCTGGCACGAGAGCAATTGAGCGCCATGGCTGGCATTGCGCCCCACTGGAACGAGTTTGCCACGCGGGAAGAGCTGGCGGCTTCGCTGGCAAGTGCTGTGGCTGACGCGTTGCGGGCTGCGATCGGGCGCCGCGGAGAAGCGTTCCTGGCCGTTTCGGGCGGCTCGACGCCTGGCCGCTTCTTTGCCGCACTGTCGAAGGAAGCGCTCGACTGGAGCAAGGTTATCGTGACGCTCGTCGACGAGCGTTTCGTGCCTGAGAGTTCGCCGCGTTCCAACGCATCGCTTGCCAAGGCCAACCTGCTGCAGAACGCGGCGTCGGCTGCCCGTTTCGCACCGCTGTTCCATGAGGCTGCGAATGTCGAGGAAGGCGCAAACCTTGCAGACTCCGAGCTGAAGCCCCTGCCCTGGCCGCTCGATGCGGCGATCCTTGGCATGGGCGGCGACGGCCACACGGCTTCGTTCTTCCCGGATGCGGACGGGCTCGACGCCCTGCTCGATACGGCTTCGGCGCGCATCGTCATGCCGGTTCATGCCGGCAGCGCCGGCGAACCCCGGCTGACGCTGACGCTGCCCGCATTGGTCGGGGCCGGGCTTGTCGTCGTCCATATCGAAGGCGCGGAGAAGCGCAACGTCATTGAGGCGGCGCTGACTTCGGAACCGGCCTTGCCGATCCGCACCGTGCTCGACCGGGTGCCCCGCGCCGCCGAGATCTACTGGGCGCCCTGAGACGGGCGCTCGCGTCACCGGCGTCCGAATGGCGCCGTGGCGCGTTGAACAAGGCATGCCCCCTCACGGACCATGCCGCAGGCCCGAAGCTCCCCCGGTTCGGGCACCGAGTTGAAAGGACTGAGGTCATGACCGCCAGGAACGACATCCAAGCCATCACCGAACGCATCCGCGAGCGCTCGCGGGTCAGCCGCGAGATTTACCTCGGCCGCGTCGATGACGCCGCCGGCAAGACTGCCAACCGAGGCGTGCTCTCCTGCGGCAACCTCGCCCATGGCTTTGCCGTGTGCAGCCCTTCGGAAAAGGTGGCGCTGGGTGGCGACAAGGTCGCCAATATCGGCATCATTACCTCCTACAACGACATGCTGTCGGCACATCAGCCGTTCGAGACCTATCCGCAGCTGATCAAGGATGCTGCGCGCGAAGCCGGCGGCATCGCCCAGGTGGCAGGCGGCGTGCCGGCAATGTGCGACGGCGTCACGCAAGGCCAACCCGGCATGGAGCTGTCGCTGTTCTCGCGCGACGTGATCGCCATGTCGGCGGCCATCGGCCTCAGCCACAACATGTTCGATGCCGCCGTCTATCTCGGCGTCTGCGACAAGATCGTGCCGGGTCTGGTGATCGCAGCACTTACCTTCGGCCACCTGCCCGCGATCTTCGTGCCCGCGGGACCGATGACCTCGGGCCTGCCCAATGACGAGAAGGCCAAGATCCGCCAGCTCTACGCCGAGGGCAAGGTCGGCCGCCCAGAACTGCTCGAAGCGGAATCGAAGTCCTACCACGGCCCGGGCACCTGCACCTTCTACGGCACCGCCAATTCCAACCAGATGCTGATGGAGATCATGGGCCTGCACACGCCGGGCGCCTCCTTCGTCAATCCGGGCACGCCGCTGCGCGATGCGCTGACGCGCGAGGCCGCCAAGCGCGCGCTGGCGATCACCGCGCTCGGCAACGAATACATTCCCGCAGGGCGCATGATCGACGAGCGCTCGGTGGTCAACGGCGTCGTCGGCCTGCATGCCACTGGCGGCTCGACCAACCACACCATCCACCTGATCGCCATGGCGGCGGCCGCCGGCATCCGCCTGACCTGGCAGGATATTTCCGACCTGTCGGACGCGGTTCCACTGCTCGCCCGCGTCTATCCGAACGGGCTTTCCGACGTGAACCATTTCCAAGCAGCTGGCGGCATGGGTTTCCTGATCCGCGAACTGCTCGACGCCGGACTGCTGCACGAAGACGTCCAGACCGTCTGGGGCGAAGGGCTGCGCCCTTATGCGGTCGAAGCCAAGCTCGGTGCCGACGGCTCCGTCGTGCGCGAAGCCGCCCCCAAGCAAAGCGGCGACGAAAAGGTGCTGGCACCGGCATCCAAGGCGTTCCAGCCGAGCGGCGGCCTCAAGGTGCTCGGCGGCAATCTCGGCCATGCCATCATCAAGACTTCCGCCGTAAAGCCCGAGCGTCGCATCATCGAGGCGCCGGCGCTGGTGTTCGACAGCCAGCAGGGCCTCAACGACGCCTTCAAGGCCGGACTGCTCGACCGTGACTTCGTTGCCGTCATCCGCTTCCAGGGCCCCAAGGCCAACGGCATGCCGGAGCTACACAAGCTGACCACCGTGCTGGGCATCCTGCAGGATCGGGGCCACAAGGTTGCGCTCGTCACCGACGGCCGCATGTCGGGCGCCTCGGGCAAGGTGCCGGCGGCGATCCACGTCACGCCGGAAGCGCTGGAAGGCGGGCCGATCGGCCGCGTCCATGATGGCGACATCGTCAGGCTCGACGCCGAGGTCGGCACGCTCGAAGTGCTGGTGCCGGCCGGCGATCTTGCGCTGCGCCCGGCCCCGGTCTGCGACCTCTCCGGCAACGAACATGGCATGGGCCGCGAGCTGTTCGCCGGCTTCCGCCAGATGGCCGGCCGCGCCGACCATGGGGCGAGCGCATTCGGGACGGCGTGACCTCAACTTGAAAGTAAGGCAGTTCTGCCTTACTTTCTGGGATCAGGAGCCATGCCATGCAAACGCTGACGGTAACGTCGAAGGGCCAGATCACGGTGAAGAAAGAGGTGCTGAGGCACCTCGGTGTCAAACCAGGCGACAAGATCCTTTTGGATCTGGCCCCTGACGGCAACGTCGTGCTCAAGGCAGCGCCGCACGAACGACACGGGATCGAAGCCATATTTGGCATCTTTCATGATCCCGGCCGCGCACCGGTTTCCGTTGAGGACATGAACAAGGTCATAGCAGACGCCTGGGCCGGCAAGCGGTGAAGGTCGCTGTCGATACCAATGTTCTCGCTCGCGCGATGCTGGCGGACGACCCTGGCCAAGCCGAGGTCGCCCAGGCCTTGCTCGCGGAAGCGGACCTAATCGTCATCCCCCTGGTCACCCTCTGCGAGCTGGTCTGGGTTCTCAGCAGCCTCGGGATAGAGCGAAAAGCGATAGCGCGAGGGATCGAAGACACGCTTAGTTCACGGCATGTCGTCGTCGATCACGCCGCAGTGGCTGCCGGCCTTGCTCACTTGCGGGCTGGCGGTGACTTCGCGGAGGCAGCCATGGCCTACGAGGGCTACAAAGCTGGCGCCGAGCAGTTCGCGACATTCGACAGGAAAGCCGCTCGGCTGTTGGCCGCCGAAGGCAAGCCGGTGACCCTGCTCAAAAGCCGGGCGGAATAGCTCTGCAGCGCCCCGAACCTTCAGCGCTACTTCTCCGCCGTGCAGGAGAAGACCGGCGGGGCGTCCTCGCCCTTGGTCAGGTCGTAGAGGTCGGCGCCATTACCCTTGGTCCACCAGACATATTGCTGGCCAGCGTATTTGGCGCCGCTGCCGCTCAGGACCGTGACAGCCACGACGATCTCGTCGCCCATCGTGAGTACAGCGAGGGAGTTGCTGCCGGCATTGATGTACTCAGCCTTCACGTCGCGGTCGCCACACTTGTAGCTGGCCGTCTGTCGGTCGACCGCAGCATCGCCGGGCAACTCGAAAGTGACGGTGGTTGCCGAGGCCGTATCTGCGACTGATGTCAGCACGAGTACCGCCAGGAACAAACGCATTTCGACCTCCGTTGCCTTCGCTTTTGCGGGAACGATAGCACGGCGAAAAGGCCTGCCGAAGCCAAAGCTCCAACAGGCCTTTCTCGCACCGAAGGCTAAGCGCCGTTCTTTGCCACGTCGGCGAAGAAGCCTTCCGGGCTCTCGACTTCGACCAGGCGCTTCTTCTCGATCTGCCAGAAACGGTTGCCGACGGCGCGGACGAAGCTGCGGTCGTGCGACACCAGCAGGCAGCTCGCCTCGTGCTTGAGCAGTTCGTCCTCCAATGCCTCCTGCCCGTCAATGTCGAGGTGGTTGGTCGGCTCGTCGAGCAGGTAGAAGTTCGGATTGGTGAGCCTCAGCACCAGCATGCCGAGCCGCGCCTTCTGGCCGCCGGATAGGCGACCGATCGGATTGGCCTGCATCTCGACAGTCATGCCTGCGCCAGCCAGCAAGGTGCGGGCGCGCTGCTCGCCGAGTTCGAAGCGCCGCGTCAGGACGGCCAGTGGCGCATCGCTGTCCCTGAGATCGGACAGGCCCTGGTCGCCGTAGCCCAGCACCAGCGAAGGCGTCGCCTTGATGCCGTCCACCGCGACGTCCGGCTGGGCGATGGCGCGCCTCAGCATATTGACCAGCCGCGTCTTGCCGGTGCCGTTGCGGCCGAGCAGTACGACGCGGTCGCCCTGGCGGATCCACAGCCTGCCAGTCTTAAACAGAACCGTGCCGTCGGGCGTGGTGACAGGCGCATCGTCGAGCGTTACCAGCACCTTGGCATGCGTGCCGCGATTGGCGAGCTTTATCGCGCCGGCCGATCGCTCCAGATGGGCGGGGCGTGCGGCGTCCTCCAGCTTGTCCGCCCGCTCCTTCAGCTGCTTGGTCTTCACCACCAGCAGATCGCTGCCCGAGTTGATGCCGATATTGTTAAGCTTGGCGGCTTGTCGGCGCAGTTGCTGCGCCGTCTTCATGTCCTTCTCGAAACGGCGTGCATCCGACGCGTCGATCTCGTCGAGCGCTTCGCGCGCCCTGGAATAAGGCAGCGAGAACACTTGCGAGTTTTCCGGGCGCAGGAACAGCGTCCGGTTGGTCACGGCGTCGAGGAAGGCGCGGTCGTGGCTGCAGATCACCACCGGCACATCGCGCGGCAGCGCATTCAGCCAGTTTTCGAGCTGGGCTATGCGCGCGAGGTCCAAGTGATTGGTCGGCTCATCCAGCAGCAGCATGTCGGGTTCGGTCACCCAGACGCGGGCGAGCATGGCCAGCCGCTGCCAGCCACCGCTCAGTTGCGACAACGGGCGCTGGCGCATCTCCTCAGGCACATCGAGTTCATCGAGCACGATGTCGACGCGCCAGCTTTCGCTTTCGGCCTGATCGGCCGGCAGCGCCTGCAGCACCGCCGCGAAGAAGGCCACATCGCGCAGGCTGGCCGGCACGTCCTGCTCGACATGGCCGACGCGCAAACCGCGCGCCCGGGTGATATCGCCTGCCGTCGGTTCGAAAGCGCCTGTGATCGAGCGCAGCAGCGTGGACTTGCCGCGGCCGTTGGCAGCGACGATGCCGAGCCGGTCGCCCGGTTCGATGGAAAGGTTGAGATTGGAAAAGAGCGGAGCACCGAGCGTTACGCCAAGCGACCTCAGATTGATCAAAGCCATGTTCGTTCTCTGGTCTGTCCGGACCTTCGCCCGCATCCGATCTTACGAGATGCTTTTGGGGAGCCAAGTCCGGTGAGTTGTCCAGATGCGATCGAACACAAGGCTCGATGCCGCATCACCACTGAGGGCAGACCGGGAGAGAGTTGCGCTTTGGCGCGTCGTCCGAGGTCAGCCCTGCAAACGCATTTGCAGGGCGTGGACAGGGCCGCGCTGGCGGTGGAGATAGAAATGCTCGATCACGCAGCCCTCCTTTGTCGTTCGAGTTGCGCCGCTTTCATAGCTGCAATAGCGGCGCGAGACAATGCTACTGCACGGTGAGCTCGGTGCGCTCGCCCGCCTTGACGCTGGCAGAACCTTCCTTCTTGCCGGCATCGCCCAGGTCGGCCTCGACGACATAATCGCCCTCAGGCAGCGTGGCCTGGTGCTTCTGGTCGTAGGCGTAGCCAAAATCCTTGCGGTTGCCCTGGATGTCCTTCTTGGCCGCGTAGACCCGGATCTCCTTGGCACCCGGAGCCTCGATCGCCAGCACGCCGGCGCGGAGCACGGCGGTCACGTCGCCCGCCTCGCCGACACGAACGTTGAAGGGCTGCTCGGCCTCGGCCTGGTCCATGCGTGCAACGGCGACATAGTCGCCGGCCGGCAGGTCGAACTTGTTGTCCGGCCCGTAGCCATAGGTGACTTGATCGCGCGTGCCGTCGATCTTCTTCTTCGCCTTGTAGATTCTGACATCGAGGCCACCGGCGTCGACCTTGTCGCCGCCCTGGGCATAAAGCGCATTGACCACCACGCGGCCGACGCCTGCGACGATGTCCTTCTCGACGGTCTGGCCGGCGGCGAGCTGGATCGTCTCATTGGCCTCGCCCTGGCCGATGGTGACCTTGACCTTGGTCTCGCCGGCCGGCAGCACCACCTTGGTCTCGCCGTAGTAGGTCGCCGGGTGGTCGCCACCGGGGAAGTCGAGGACGACGGCCGCACCGGTGTTGATGTCGCCACCGTCGCTGGGGCGGGGTCTGACGATCAGCGTGCCGGCGTTGAGCACAAAGAGCGGCTTGTAGGCCTGGCCGGCCTCCACCTCCAGCGGCTGCTCGACCGCCGCCTCGCCGAGCGTCGCGCGGATGACGTAGTCGCCGGCTTCCAGCGATCCCTTGTAGTTGCTGTACTCGGTGGTGATACGTTCGCCCTTGGTGCCGTCGGCGTTGGCCTTGTAGATTTCCCAGGCGTTGCCCGCATCCTTCAGCGGCGCTCCGCCCTCGGCCAGCGCCAGTTCGGGCACGAAGTTGAATTCGGGCTTGGCCGGTTCAGGCGCAGGCGCGGGTTCAGGGGCCGGCGCAGGCGCGGCAACTGTCTGCACCAGGGCGTCTTCCAGGCCCTTGGCGTCAGTCGCCTGGATGTACTTGCCACCAGTGTTTTCGGCGAGGCAGGCGACCTGCCTGCCCTCCTCCGCCGTCAGGCCGAAGCCGACGACATGGGCGGTGAAATCGACTCCCGACTGCTCAAGCTCCTTGCCCAGTGCGCAAGGGTCGGCGTTGCAGGTCTCCAGCCCATCGGTGATGAGAATGACGGTTGCCTTGTCCTCGGTGTATCTGAGGTCTTCGGCAGCCTGCTTGACCGCGGCAGAAAGCGGCGTCTTGCCAAGGAACTTCATACTGTCGGCGGCGGCGGTGATGGCGCTTGCCGAGCCCGACGCCGGCGGCACCACCAGCTCAATGTCCGAACAGCTGCCCTTTTCGCGATGGCCATAGGCCATCAGGCCAAGTTCGGTGTCGGCGGGGATGGTGGTGAGCACCGAACGGAGCGCCTGGCGGGCGATCTCCAGCTTAGGCTTGCCGTCGATCTGGCCCCACATCGAACCCGAGGCGTCGAGCACGATGATGGCACGGTCGGCGGCACTCGCGCCCGCCACTCCCGCCAGCATGAGGACAGACGTCAGGATGCCTCGTGTGAACGCCTTCATGCTGCCCCTCGCCGATTCAGACCGTTTGTTCGAGGAAGCTAAACTTGGGGCATGCCGCTGACAACCCTGGCAGCGCTCAATAGGTGGTCCGGCGCTCTTCGCTCGGCGGGCGGCCGAACTGCAGCCGGTAGCTCTGGGCGAAATAGGAATGCGAGGTGAAGCCGGTGGCGATCGCCACGTCGAGGATCGGCATGTTGGTCTGGCGCAGCAGCTCGCGGGCACGCTCGAGCCGGAGCCGCATGTAATAGCGGCCGGGCGTCACATTGAGATGGCGCAGGAACAGGCGCTCGACCTGGCGAACCGACAGGCCCGCCGTCTTGGCAAGCTGCACCGCCGACAAGGGTTCGTCGAGATTGTCGGCCATCAGCTCGACGATGCGCTTGAGCTTGTCCGACTTGCCGGTGAGGTCGCGTTCGGGGCCGACCCGCTGACGGTCGCCGGCATTGCGGATGCGCTCGTGCTGGAACTGGTTGGCGACCTCGTTGGCAAGGTTGGCGCCGAAATCGCGCTTGATAATCTCGAGCATCAGGTCGATCGAGGTGGTGACGCCGGCACAGGTGTAGCGCTTGCGGTCGATCTCGAAGACGTTGTTGGTGCATTCGATATCGGGAAACTTCTCCATGAAGCCGGCGCGGTTTTCCCAGTGGATGGTGCAGCGGTAGCCGTCGAGCTGGCCGGCCTCGGCGAGAAGGTAGGATCCGACCGATAGCGCACCCAGTGCCGCGCCGCGGCGACCCCATGAACGAAGCGCGCCGAGCACCTTGCTCTTGCCGGGGAATTCGGTGGAGACGCCGACGCAGACGAACATGATCTCGACCGCCGGGACGTCGGCGACGGAATAATCGACCTTGAGCGGCAGGCCGTTGGAAGCGATGACCGCTTCGCCATCGGCCGAAACCGTTGTCCAGCCATAGACGTCGCGGCCGAGCAGGCGGTTGGCCGTGCGACATGTGTCGATCGCGGCAACCAGCGAGAACATCGAGAACTTGTCGACGAGCAGGAAAGCGAACTGGCGGCCTTCGGGATGAGGTTCTGACATGACGGCCAGGCCTACAGATTACGCCGACTTGGAAGCGGCGCCGCGATCAACAACGCCGCCCGCATTTTCAAAGGCCCTTGTATTCGAGGCCGGCGTGGCGATGGGCCGACACCAGCGTGTTGGCCATCAGCATGGCAATGGTCATCGGGCCGACGCCGCCCGGCACCGGCGTTATGGCGCCGGCAACCTTTGCCGCGGAAGCGAACTCGACGTCGCCGACGAGGCGCGACTTGCCCTCGCCCTTGTCGGGCGCCGGTATGCGATTGATGCCGACATCGATGACGGTGGCGCCCGGCTTGACCCAATCGCCCTTGACCATCTCCGGCCTGCCGACGGCTGCAACCAGGATGTCTGCCGTGCGGCAGAGCGCCGGCAAGTCCTTGGTGCGGCTGTGGGCGATGGTGACGGTGGCGTTGGCCGCGAGCAGAAGATGGGCCATCGGCTTGCCGACGATATTGGAGCGGCCGACGACGACGGCGCTGAGGCCCGAAAGATCCTTGCCGTGCTTGCGCTCGATCAGCAGCATCGAGCCAAACGGCGTGCACGGCACGAGCGCAGTGTCGACCTCGCCGGTGGCAAGCTTGCCGACATTGATGAAATGGAAGCCGTCGACATCCTTGTCGGGCGCAATGGTCTGGATGATCTTGCCGGCGTCGATATGGGCCGGCAGCGGCAGCTGAACGAGGATGCCGTGGATCGAAGGATCGACATTCAGCTTTTCGACCAGCGCGACCACATCGGCTTCGGACGTTTCGGCGGCGAGCGTGTGCTGGACCGACAGGAAGCCGCACTCCTTGGCGGTACGCGATTTGTTGGCGACATAGACCTGGCTTGCCGGATCCTCGCCGACAATGACCACCGCCAGGCCAGGTTTCACGCCATGCGCGGCAAGCGCCGCCGCTGATTTCTTGACGCCTTCGACGACCTCTGCCGCGACAATCTTTCCGTCAATGATCTCAGCCATGTTCACTCCCTATGCAGGCACTGCTGGCGCGGCATTGTCATCAAAATTTCGACCCGCAACCCCGCCATTGCGGCGTCCGGTGCCGTAAACTCGAAACCGCAGTGCGGAATATTCAGAAGTAGCGGCGCGAACGGCGCTCGCGCAACTGGTTTAGCTCCTTGCGGACCTCGCGCAGGCTTTCGCTGATCTCGTCGATCTGGTTGCGCGGCAACGGGGCCTCGGCTTGCGGCATGGCGCTCGCGGGCTCAGGCGCTGATAGAACCTGTGGCGGCATGGGCGGCCAGGGATGATATCCGGAGGAAGCCGGCGGATACGCATAGGGTGTCGCGTAACCCGGAGGCGGAGGACCATAGCCAGGCTGCGCGTAAGGCGGATAGGGCTGCGGGAAGCCACCGTCGGCTGCCTGCGGCGCCGTCTCGGCGGGCAACGACGGCGAGGCAGGCGCGGCCGCAGTGGCAGGGGACGGCTCCGCAACCTGGGGTTCCGACAGCGGCGCTGGTTCCGCATCCAGCCTTGGCGAAGGCGCGTCTGCGCGGTCGTCCGGCCGGGGGGCCTCATTGTCCTCCACAGGCGCGGCGCGGCGCGGCGTGGGCCGAGCCCGAGCGCGCCGATTGGCGGTGTCGCGCAGGCTTTCGAGCGCCCCGCGCAGGCCGCCGAGGCCGACGCCAACGGCGAAGCCGGCCAGCATGCCCGCCAGAGAGATCATGGCGCGCGACGGCCCTGTCGATTCCAACGGCGGCGAGGCAACCGAAATGACGCTGACATTGGCCGAGTTGATATCCTTCTGCTCACCGGTCTCGCGCGCGCGAAGCAGGTACTGTTCATAGACTGCGCGCTTGGCGGTGACGTCGCGTTCGAGCTCGCGCAGCGTGACAAGTTCGTCAGCGACTTCGCCCTGACGCACCTTGAGCTGGGCAAGCCGGGCGGCGAGTTCCTGCTCTAGCTGCACGGCCCGCTTGAGCTCGACCTGGATGGAGGCCGCGACCCGGCGCAATTCGGTCGCGATGCGTTCGCGGGCGCCGCTCAGCTGGGCCTCGACGGCGAGACGCTCGGGGTGACGCGGGCCGAGCCTGACCGCTGCCCGGTCGGCCTCCTGGGTGAGGGCTGCATATTGCGCGCGCAGCTCGGTGATCGCCGGCGAATTGATCGCCTCGGGCAAGGTGCCGCTCAGCACCGAATCGACGCCGAGGCTGCGGGTCGAGGCGGCCCGCGCATTCAGCTCCAGGGTCCGCGAGCGCGCAGCGGTCAACTGGTCGTTGACGCGCTGGATCTCGTCGTCGGTAATCAGCCGCCCCTGCGGATCGATGAGTTCGTTTTCGGCCTTGAAGGTCTCGACCTTGCGCTCGGCGGCTTCGACGGACTTGCGCATCTCGTCGAGCCGGGCATTGAGTTCGTCGGTCGCACGGCCCGCACTGCCGGACTGCAGCTCGCCGTAGGTCTGCATGAAGACCTCGGTCATGGTGTTGGCGATGAGCGCCGACTTTTCCGCGCTCTCGGTCTTGGCACCCACCGAGATGACGAAAGTCTTGCCGCCACGCTCGACGGTCAATGCCTCGGCGAGATGGGTCGTCGCCAGCGCGTGCCTGTTATCGACAGCGCCTGTCGCCTTGTCGTCAGGCGAGATCAGCGAACGGACGAAGGAACGAACATCGAGGCCGCTGCCGGCCGTGCCGTTGAATTCCGGATCTTCGTCAAGATTGAGCTTGTCGACCACCTTGGTCAGGACTGTGCCCGATGTCAGCACCCGCACCTGGTTCTCGACGATGGCCAGCGTCGCCTCCGACGACAGGCCGCCCTCGGTCAGTTCCCGGTCCGTGAGCTTCAGGTTGCGCGGATCGACGATCATCTCGGTCCAGGCCTGATACATCTTCGGCATGGAAAGGGCGATCGCCACGCCCGCAAGCGCGCCGAGAAGCGTGGTCGAAGCAATCAACAGCTTGGAGCGGCCAATGCCGCCGATGACCTTCATCGGGTCGATCAAAGGTTTCCAGCGCACATCGTCCGGGTCGTCCTGTTCGTCGAACGACTGGACCGCTTGCGGCTGAGCTGGCGTGCTGACGACTGCCGGCGCAACGGTCGGCTGGGACGGCCCCACCAGCCTTTCGCGCCAGCCGCCGATCAGCGAAGACTGGGCCGGCTTGTGCGGATCGTCGGCAGCTTGAACTACAGAGTCAGTTCGCGTGTGCGTGTCCGCCGCCATTTCGGTGGCCCGCTCTGCCTCGGAGCTGCGCGCGGCTATCTCCGCCTCGCGGCGAATACGAGCCATGCGATGGCGCGTGGCCGCATCCTGCGCATCCGGCTCGGGATGCTCGTCCGTGCCTAATGACAGCAGCGAAGCGCCTTGCCGCTTCGGAGCCGCGTCGTCCTGGGCGAGCGCGAGCAGCGATCCCTTGCGCCTGCCATCCTCGCGGTTCCCAGAATCGGCCATGTCTTGGGTTGCTTCCATGCACTGGGACGGATCAGGCGTCCGGTTCTTAACCCAAGCTAAACAGGCATGGGAAACAAAAGGTTAATTTTGTCACTTCAACGCTTCCCTGCCGCTCTTGCAAAACGGCACATTAAGCTTTGCGTCCTATCCTGCAGCCGGATCATGACCCAGGCCAACGACATACCGCGCATGCCGCTGCGCGAACGTATCGGCAGTTTCCTGTTGGAACGGCGCGCAATGCTGCGCGACTACTTCTCGGCGGTCAGCGGTTCGGCGGGCCGGCTGGTGTTCTCGCTGATCTATTTCGTGGCACTGGCCAACACGTTGTCCATCGCCGATTTCGGCCTGTTTGCCACGGCGTCTGCTGCCGGCGTGATGTTGTCGCGCACGCTCGCCTTCGGTTTCATCTCGGCGCTCTACCGCACCGCCACGATCAGACCGCGGCTGATCGGAAGCTATACCGCCGGCTTCCTGATGCTGTCGCTGCTGTCGCTGCCGGTGCTCGCCGCTGCCTCGGCGCTGACCTGGCTCCTGTTCTTTTCGAGCACGTTGTCGGCTGGCATCTTTGCCACCGTCATCTTCGCCGAGGCGCTGCTGTGGCGACCGGTCGAGGTGGCGATGATCGTCAACAACGGCCTCGGCCGCTTCGGCCGCGCCGCAGTGCTGGCTATCCTGACTTCGGCGATCAAATCTGCCGCCGCTGTGCTGTTCATCTTCTGGCCGACATCCACGATCGAAGCCTGGGCCTGGTTCTACGTCGCCTGCAATGTCGTTTCGCTTGCCATTGCCTTCGGCGTCTTCTACCCGCGCCAGAGGCTCCGGCTGACGCCAGATCTATATTGGCGCCGGCTTTCAGACTCGATCTATGTCGCCGGCGCGGAAGTGCTGTTCTATCTCCAGATGGAGTTCGACAAGCTTCTGGTCCTGGCCATGGGCGGGCCGCACCTCGCCGGCATCTATGCCATCGTCATGCGGCTGGTCGACCTCACCGCCATCCCGATCCGGACATTCTCGATGATGCTGGTGCAACGCATGATGCGCGCGCCGCAGATGCTGGAGCGGCTCAAGGTCAAGCTCGGCATCGAAGCCGGAATCCTGCTCGTCTCGACCTCGGCGCTGCTGTTCCTTGCCGTGGTGCTGCATTTCTATCCCAATTTCCTCGGACGGAATGTTTCCGAGGCCGCACCGCTCGTCGGCCTGGCCCTGTTCGTGCCGGCCTTGCGCAACCTCGTCGAATATCACGCCGAGCTGCTGTTCGCGCGCGGGCAGACGCTGATCCGCGCCTGCAATCTGGCCTTGCTCGCCGGCCTCAAGGCCGCATTGCTGTCGACCCTGCTGATTCAGGTCGCCGACACGGAAACCTTGGTGTGGTCGCTCAACGGGATGTTCGCGCTGCTCTATCTTGCGTCGGCAGCGGTGACCTATACGGCACTGCGCCGGCCCGCCAAGGCGATCTAGGTCAGGCGCCGACAAGCTTCCTGATACGGCCTAGATCGGTGCCGATGAAGGATTGCATGCCGATCGCCACCTGCTCCGGCGACATCTCGGAGACGAATGCCTCGAACTGCGCATCCGACAGCGGCGTGCCGGTCCAATGGACGCGGCAGAATTCCTCCGAGCCGTGGAAATGCCCAGCCCCGCCGGCGACTTCGTCGACGAAGCGGCCGTAGATCATGCATTCGGAAAATCTGCGCCGCGCGCACACCGCCTCGACCCAGTGCCGGCCGCTCACCTGCTCGATGCGGGCAAGCATGTCGCGCACGCTTGAACGGCGCCAGGCGATCAGGGTCGAAATGTAGTCGTGCGGCGAGACCTCCGGCGCCTCGATCCCAAGCACGGCGGCGGCGTTGCGCGACCAGACATGGTGATTTTCGTGACCGGGGCGAAGCAAGGCGTTTTCGCGGATGAACAGCCGCAACTTGCCGTCGTGCCAGAACCGGGCGCAGTCGAACGGCCTGAGGAAAGCGACGTCGGAATCGACGTAGACGAGCGTTTGCTGCTCGATCCGCTCGGCGATAGCGATGCGGCGCAGTTGCTGCACATGCCAGCCACGCAGCGGCGGCGCCTTGAGGCTCAGCCAGATACGGCGCTTGAACAGGCTTGTCGGGTCCGGCAGGTCACGCAGCCAGGACGGCAGCAGGTCGCGCTCGTCTATGACGGTACGCTGTCTGCTCTCCAGTTGGCGGAACAGCGCCACATCGCGATGCTCGACCAGCAGATAGTGGTGCGACGCACCAGTGACATGGCGGTCGACGGTCTCGCACAACAGGCGGCAGCGCTCGAAATCGGCAGCGTAGCTGGCCGTCACCAGCGCCGCATCGGCAACAGCAGGCATGCTGCTCACGTTCAATAGCGATCCCCGGCCAGCTTTTGGCGCAGCACGCGCAAGAGGAAAAGCGGATTGCCGACGATATAGCGCCGCCACAGCCGCCCAGGCTCTATGACCAGCCGGAACAGCCATTCGAGGCGTAGCCGGCGCATCCATTCCGGCGCGCGGGGCACCGAACCGCTGAGGAAGTCGAGCAGCGCTCCGACGGCGATCGGCAAGGTGCAGTGCTCCGGTCCCAGGTTGCGTGCGATCCAGAATTCCTGGCGCGGCACGCCCATGGCGACGAGCAATATGTCCGGCCGCAATGCGGCCAGAGAGGCGATGACCGCGGGCTCTTCCTGTGCGGTGAAGAAGCCGTCGTGGACGACCACAAACCGGTGCTGCGGCGCAATCTCGCCCAGGCGCTGGGCTGCCCGTTCGGCATTTTCGCGCGTAGCACCGAGCAGGCCGACCGTCAGCGGTTTGTCGGCCGCCAGGAGCAGGGCCGGCACGAAATCGGTGCCGTTGAGATTGGCCGGAAACGGTGCCCCGTAAAGCCAGCGCGCGGCAATATCGACGCCGATGCCGTCGGCCAAGACCAGGAAATCGTCCAGTGCGACAGCAAATTCCTTGTTGGAACAGGCCACGTTGGCGTTGTGGGCATTGAGGAACCCGACCTTGGTGAAGGTCTTTTCCCGGATGAAACCGGACAACAGCGAGACCGCCTCTTCGCGCCCCAGGCTGGCAACTCGAATCCCGAGGATGCGCCGGAACGTTGCGGCCGGGTTGGAGATCGTCAGGCTCAAGCGACAACCTCGCGCGTGCCGGCACCAAGCCTGGCGAGACCGAGCGCAACCGCACGATCCAGGGCCGCGATCTGGCGACGGTGGAAGTCGGTGCCGTCGACGTCGGCCACGCGCTGATCGACAGTTTGTTCGAGCGCCCTGGCGAAGGCTGCGGGATCATCAGTCATGATGCAGTTCCGAGGCTTGTGGGCAATGCCGCGCAACGAATGCGCCGTCGCCACCGACGGCAGGCCGAGTTCAAAGGTCTCGATGGTTTTGAGCTGGACGCCGCTGCCTGAGGTGCTGACCAGCGGGATGACGGCGGCACTGCGCACAAAGGCCTGGGCATCGGGCACGCGGCCAACGAACTTGACGCCCGGATGCAGCGAAGACACGCCGGCCGGAACGCTGCCGGCAATGTGGATGCGGAAATCCGGGCGCAGATGCGGCACCACCTTGCCCAGGAACCAGTCGAGGCCGATGCGGTTTGGCTCCCAGGTCCAGGTGCCGATGAGAGCTGCGTCGCAATCAATTCGGCGCGTGCCGGGTGCGGACGGAAGTTCGGAACGGGTGACCAACGGCAGCGCCACCGAGCGTTTGTCGGAGGCGACGCCGAGTTCGGCCCGGTCCTCTTCGGCCAGCGTGAAGACGAAGCGCGCATTGCGGCACAACCGCTTCTCGATGACCTCGAGAAGCCTCGCCTCGCGGCGGAACAGGGTGCGCTGGAAGGCGCCCTTGGCGGCCAGCGAATTCTCCGCCGCCGAGCGGAACTCGACATTGTGCGCCACGAAGATCGACGGCTTGTCCTGAAAGGCTTTTTCGAAAGCCGCCGCCATTTGAACGGAATTGAGGACATAGCCGTCGAACGGCCCTGCAGCCTGGATCGCATCGCGCACCGCTTGCTCCGAGACCACGCGCAGCTTGGCTGACGCGAATGTGAGGCCGGAGGCAACAGCGCTCGCCAGCCATGCAAGCTTGCGCGGCAAGGGTGCAGTGTCGGTGCGGACGTCGAGCGAACCGAGCAGGACGGTATTTTCCGGATCGGACGGTGCCTTGCCCGGCCAGCCGAAACCAAGCACGGTCACGCGCACGCCGTTGCGGCGCAACGCGTCGATGATCGCCTGGTTGGCGATCTCGTAGCCCGAGGAAAGTGCTCCGTCGGGCACGATCGATGTAGCAAACAGCAGATGCATCACAACAGATTCCTGACCCACGGCTAACAGGCTGCGGTGAAGTCTTCATTAAGCAATCTGGCCGTTGTTGTGCAAACGCAACTGGCGGGAAGCCTCCGAGGCGCCATTATTTAACTCACCGTTATCGTGCCGATGCTAGGCAAGGACATCGTAAGAATCGGCGTTTTTCCATGACCGTCCTGCCACCCCTTAAGTCCGTGACCATCGCCGGCCAGTCGCCTGCGCTGGCCAATGACGTCGTGGACGTGGTTGTGACGCTGCCGACCTTCCGCAGGCCGCAGCAATTGCTGGCAACGCTCGATTCGCTCGCCAGGCAACAGACGGCGCGCCGCTTTGCGATCATCGTCATGGAGAATGACGACGAGGGCCGCGAGGGCTTGAACGCGGCACTGCCGCTGTTTGAGAGCGGCAAGATGGCCGGCATGGTGATCATCGCCCACGAACGTGGCAATTGCAGCGCCTACAATGCCGGCTGGCACACCGCACTTCTGCACTTTCCGAATTTCACCCAACTGCTGGTGATCGACGACGACGAACTGGCCGACCCCTTGTGGCTGGAAACGATATGCAGCGCGCAGTTGCGCCTCGACGCCGACATCGTCGGCGGGCCGCAGCTTCCGGTGTTTGCCGACCCGGCTCACCAGGCATGGGCAACGCACCCGGTGTTTGCGCCGCCCTACTCCACCACCGGACCCGTCCGGGCGCTGTTTTCCTCTGGCAATCTGCTCCTCACCCGCAACGTGCTGCTGGCGATGGGTCCTCCGTTCCTCGATTTGCGCTTCAACTTCATGGGCGGCGGCGATTCGGATTTCCTCAGCCGGGCCGCGCGGCGGGGCTTCAGGCTCGCCTGGTGTGCCGAGGCCAAGCTGTTCGAGAACGTGCCGGCGCGACGCGTCGAGGCCGACTGGATCCGGGCGCGCGGCCTGCGCAACGGCGTCATCTCGACGCTGGTCGCCAAGAAGCGATATTCCGGGGCGCCGCTAGCCAATACGCGGGTGTTCCTGAAGAGCCTGACGCTGCTGATCTTCTCGCCCCTGCGCGCGCTGTTGCGGCTGATCTGGACCGGCTCGCCGTCGGTCGCCGCCTATCCGATCCATGTGGCGCTGGGCCGCGTGCTCGCCGATTTCGGTTATGCCAATGAGCAATATCGGCAGCCTGAGAAGAACTGAGGCGGCGCCGCTGTCGGCGGCGTTCACCCGCTCGGGCGTCGCCACCGCCATCGCGACGGTTTTGCTGACCGTGGTGATCGTCTCGTTCCGCCCGTTCCAGCCGGCAGGCGCCGATGTCGCCGGCGGCGGCGACATCGTCAACCAGCTTGGCTTTGGCTCGCTCGGCGGACTGTCGATCTTCGCCCTGCTGACATTGGCCGCTCCCGACCGGCTGCGTGCCCTGGCAAGCATGCCCTGGGCGATCCTGCTCTGCTTCTTCATGATTTCGGTGGTGACCGCCACCGATCCCGGATCTGCGTTCCGTGCTGCGTCCTTCACCCTGATCGGCATCCTGGCCATGGCGACCGTGCTGGCGCTGCCGCGCAACGCCGATGCCTATTCGACGGTGCTCACCGTATCGGGACTGGTCGTCGTCGGGCTCTGCTATGCCGGCGTGGTGCTCAACCCGGGCGTGGCGATCCACGGCGCCGACGGCGTCGAGCCCCAGCATGCCGGGCTGTGGCGCGGCGCGTTCTCGCACAAGAACATCGCCGCCCCGGTCATGGCCTGTTACAGCTTCGCCGGCATCTACCTCTTCCGGCGCGGCTGGCAATGGTCGGGCGCCATTTTGTTCGCCGCCGCCATGTTCTTCATGTTCCATACCGGTTCCAAGACCACGGCCGGCCTGGTGCCGCTGTCGATCATGGTGGTCATCCTGCCGGGCCTGATCGGCATGCGGCTCGGTGCGCCGGTGCTGTTTGCAATGGCCATCATCGGCACCGCGCTCGCCACGCTGGGCATCGTCTTCATTGATCCGCTCAAGGACCTTGCCGCCTACCTCGTCCCCGACCTCACCTATACCGGCCGCACCACGCTGTGGGCCTATGCCGGCGAGATGCTGGCCAAGCACCCTTGGTTCGGCTACGGCTACGAAAGCTTCTGGGGCACACCGCTGCTCACCGAAAGCGAGCGCGCCTTCGACCAGGACTGGGACATCCGCGCCATCGTGCACGGCCATAACGGCTATCTCGACCTCGCGGTGCTGATGGGCATCCCTGCCCTCGTCACGGCGGTCTATGCTTTCCTGATCGCACCGCTGCGCGACTACATGCGCATTCCGCTGACCAAGGAGAATGTCTTCCTGGGGGACATGTTCATGATGGTGGTGCTGTTCACCGCGCTCAACGCCTTCCTCGAAAGCTTCTTCTTCCGCCGCGCCGACCCGGTGTGGCTGTTCTTCGTCTTCGGCGTGCTGGGGCTGCGGCTGGTGTCGCGCGTGATGATCCGCAAAGCCTGATCCTGAGCTCTTGATCCCGCCCGGCACCCACGACATTCTGGCGCCATGGCCACCGCAGTTTCCAGACGCCAGCTGCTCGCCGGGTCGCTCGGCATCGGTATCTTGCCGCTGCTGCGGACCTTGCCGGTGCGAAGTGCCGCCTTGCCGAAGACCGACGCGACCTTCCTGTTTGCTGCCGACATCCATGCCTGCCGCATGGCAAGCGGGCTCAGTCCGAACTGCCAGGCCGAAGGCAAGACGGACGAGAACCTGCGCCGGCACATCGCGGCCCTGAACGAGGTCGCAAAACTGGAGTGGCCCAGCGAAGTCAGTGGCGTGTCGTCGGGCCTTGCCAGCGCCGGCACACGGATCGGCCGTCCGCTCGGCCTGGTCATCGGCGGCGACATGACCGACGACGGCGGTGGGCAGGTGACGCTGCCGCACGAGGGCACCCAGCTCTTGCAGTTCAGCCATCGCTACCAGGAAGGAAACGGCCCCGACCGCGTGCATGTGCCGGTCTATGTCGGGCTCGGCAATCACGACCTCGACCAGGATGGGCCGCCGCCGCATGTCGACTGGTACCGGCGCGAACTACGCGACTATGTCGAGATCAACCACCGGCCGAGCGTATTCTTCAAGCCACCGGTACCGGCCACTAACTATGACGCGCCGTCGGATTGTTATTCCTGGGACTGGGACGGGCTGCATCTCGTCCAGACGCACAGGTTTGCCGGCGACACGGCCAAGGGTGCGCCGAGCGCGCTCGACTGGTTGAAGCAGGACCTCAAGACCTTTGCCGGCGACGGCAGGCCGGTGATCCTGTTCCAGCACTATGGCTGGGACCAGTTCTCCATCGAAAGATGGGACGCCGGCGCCCGCCAGTTCGACGACAGCGGCAGCGGCAAGCCGCACTGGTGGAGCGATGACGACCGGCGCGCATTGCTGGATGCGATCAATGGAGCGAACGTGATCGCCGTCTTCCATGGCCATCAGCATGAGACGCCAATGATCTACAGGCGCGACGGGCTGGACCTTTTCAAGCCGAAAGCCGGTTTCATGGGTGGCTTCGCGGTCGTCCGGGTGACCGACGGCTTCATGGATGTCGTGCTGGGGGAAGCCGGGGCGCGCGGCAGCGTCACCTTCACCAACGCCTTCGGCAAGAGACTGGACGACACACGCTGAAGTGGCGTTTCCGCCCTTCCGCATGGCTGCAAGACGGTCTATGTCAGGATGTTCGGAGGGCTTTGAATGACCATCAGACTGATCCTCGCAGGTTGCGGCAACATGGGCTACGCCATGCTCACGGGCTGGCTGAAATCGGGCAAGCTCGCACCGGCTGAGACATTCGTCGTCGAACCAAACGCCGAACTGCGCGCCCGCGCTGCCGAGCTCGGCAGCCGCGTCGCCTCGGAAGTTGGCGGCATCCCGGCCGATGCCGATCCCGAAATCATCGTCATTGCGGTCAAGCCGCAGGTCATTCGCGAGGTCACTGCCGGCTACCGCCGCTTCGGCAACGGCCGTGCGACCTTCGTCAGTGTCGCTGCGGGCACGTCGGTCGCCACCTTCAGCAACATCCTCGGTGTACGGACGCCGATCGCGCGCTGCATGCCCAACACGCCCGCCGCCATCGGCAAGGGCATGATGGTGGTCTATTCCAACGACCACGTCACGGACGCCACAAAGGCGCGGGTCGCGGACCTGCTGTCGGCCAGCGGCGAAGTGGCGACGATCGCCGACGAAGGCCTGATGGACGCGGTCACCGCCGTCTCCGGCTCGGGACCGGCCTACATCTTCCACTTCATCGAATGCCTGACGGCAGCGGCCGAGAATGCCGGGCTGGCGCCGAAGACGGCGTCGCTTCTGGCGATGCAGACGGTCTATGGCGCTGCCAGCCTGGCCGCCGAAAGCCGCGAGGACCCGGCCGTGCTGCGTCGCCAGGTGACCAGCCCCAACGGTACGACTGCGGCAGCGCTCGGTGTGCTGATGGGCGAGGATCGTCTCAAGAACCTGCTCACCGAAGCCGTCGAGGCGGCCCGGCTGCGTTCGGTCGAACTCGGGAAATAACTACTTCGTATCGGCTTCGGCCTGGAGAGCCTTGATATGGGGCGCCGCCGCCTCGTAGACGGCGCGCTCCATGTCGCGGAACTGGCGGATGACCTGCTCGCCGACCTCCGTGAGCTCGGCGCCGCCACCGTGCTTGCCGCCGGTCTTGGCCACGACCAGCGGCTTGCCGAACATGTCCTTCATCTCTTCGACAAGATCCCAGGCGCGCTTGTAGGACATTTCCATGGCCCGCGCCGCCGCCGAGATCGAGCCGGTGGCTGCTATCTGTTCGAGAAGTTCGATCTTGCCCGGACCCAGACGGCCCTTCGGGTCGAGATAGAGGCGCAGGGTCAGGGACGGCATCGGCTACTCCAGTCTTCAGCTGGTTAGCACAAGCGGCGCCCCCGGAGAAAGATTGGCGCGATCGAAGGCAACAGTCTTGATGACCGCAAACACGTCGCGCCCGACAGTCAGCTGCAGCGTTTCGAGCGACTGGCGCGTGATACGCGAGACGAGCATGTCGCCATGGCAGTCGAGGCGAAGGTCGACCTGCGCACCGTTGACTTTGCCGATATCAACGATCCTGCTCGGCAGGATGTTGAGCGCGCTGAGGCCCTGGGGCCGCTCGGTGGCGATCATGACGTCGCGCGCCCGAACCCGGACACGCACGACAGCGCCTTCAGGCAGGGCGACACGAGGCACGCGCATTTCGCCGGCGGCAGCGCCAAGCACGGTCATGCCGAAGCTTTCGTCGTGGCGCAGCACCTTCATGTCGAGCACGGCACCGCCCTCGCCCACTTCCTCCGGAGGCAACAGGTCGAGCCTTTGCATGATCTCGGTCGTCGGACCCGAAGCTGCGACCTTGCCCTCGGCCATGACGACGACGTCGGTGGCGAGGCGGGCGACCTCGGCAATCGAATGGCTGACATAGACAATCGGGATCCTGGTCTCGTCGCGCAGCCGCTCGAGATAGGGCATGATCTCAGCCTTGCGGGCATCGTCAAGCGAGGCCAGAGGCTCGTCCATGAGCAGCAGTCGTGGGCTTGCCAGCAGCGCTCGGCCGATGGCGACACGCTGCTTTTCTCCGCCGGACAGCAAAGCTGGACGCCGGTCCAGCAGGTGGCCGATGCCGAGCATCTCGACCACGCGGTCGAATTCGGCGTAGCGCTCGCCTTGCGGCGTGAACCAGCGGCCATAGCGCAGGTTCGAGCGTACCGTCAGATGCGGGAACAGCCTGGCATCCTGGAAGACGAAACCGACGCGGCGCCTGTACGCGGGCACGAAACGGCGGTTTGCGGTGTCGACCAGCGTCCGGTCGCCGATGACGATGCGTCCGGCGTCGGGGCGGATCAGGCCGGCGATGATGTTGATGAGCGAGGTCTTGCCCGAACCTGACGGTCCAAACAGTGCCGTCAGGTGACCGGCGCTCTCGAAGCTAGTTTCGAGGTCGAGCGCGCCGAGGCGGTGGTGGACAGCAACGGAGAGCGTCATCCGACATCCATGCGTTGGCCAATGCGACGGGCGAACATCTCGGACACCACAAGGGCCATCATCGAGATGGCGATGGAGATCAGCGTCAGCCGCATCGCTCCGGCATCGCCGCCCGGCACCTGGGTGAAGGTGTAAATCGCCGATGGCAGCGTCTGGGTTTCGCCGGGAATGTTCGAAACGAAGGTGATGGTGGCGCCGAACTCGCCCATCGCCTTGGCGAAGGAGAGGATCATGCCGGCAACGATGCCGGGCAAGGTCAGCGGCAGCGTCACGGTCAGAAACACCCACAAGGGGCTTGCCCCGAGCGTGCCGGCAGCCGCCTCAAGCCGCCGGTCGACCGCCTCGATGGAGAGCCTTATGGCGCGCACCATCAGCGGAAAGCCCATGACCGCGCAGGCAAGGGCGGCACCGGTCCAGCGGAACGAGAAGACGATGCCGAAATACTCGTCGAGAAACGAGCCGATCGGGCCGCGGCGACCGAAGCTCAGCAGCAGCAGGTAGCCGGTGACGACAGGCGGCAGGATCAGCGGCAAATGGACGACCCCGTTGAGCAGCGACTTGCCCCAGAATTTCCCACGCGCCAGCAGCAAAGCAATGGCGATGCCGAAAGGCAGGCTGGCAGCCATCGCCCACAGCCCGACCTTGATCGACAGGCGGACCGCATTCCATTCGTCAGGAGTGAGGTCCAACATTGCCTAGTCGCATTCCCTCAAAAAGCCTGTCCCACCCCGCCGTGCGGGATGGGACACAGATTGTCGTTGCGGCAAGAATACCGGAGAGCGGTAAACCACTCCCTAGTTGGACGCCACCGGCGCAAGCATGGTGAAGCCCTGGGCCTCGAACAGTTCCTTGGCCTTGGCGGACTGAAGATATTTCACGTACGCAGCAGCGTCCGCGCTCTTCGAGTCCGCCGTCACGCCGACCGGATAGACGATGGGAGGATGCGAGTCTTCCGGGAACACACCAACGACCTTGACGCCGGGCTCTGCCGTCGCGTCGGTCTGGTAGACGATGCCGAGCGGGGCTTCACCCGTCGACACGAGCTTGAGGGCGGCACGCACGTTTTCGGCCTGAGCGATCTTGCCCTCGACCGACGACCAGACACCGAGCTTTTCGAGCGCGGCCTTGCCATACTTGCCGGCGGGCACCGCCTTGACGTCGCCCATGGCGAGACGGCCGTCGCCAAGCAGAGCGGCGAGTTCGAAATTCGGGGCGATCTCGGCCTTGGCGCCGGTATCCTTGGGCGCAACCAGCACGATGCGGTTGCCGAGCAGCTTGACGTCCGAGTCGTCCTTGATCAGCTTCTTGTCGGCGAGATACTTCATCCAGTCGAGGTCGGCCGAGATGAACACGTCGGCGGGTGCGCCTTCCTCGATCTGCTTGGCGAGGGCCGAGCTCGCGGCGTAGGACGCGGTCGCGGATTTGCCGCTCTCGGCCTTCCAGGCGGCGTCGACGGCATCGAGCGCGTTCTTGAGGCTGGCAGCGGCGAACACGACCACGTCGCCATCGGCGCGCGCCGAAGGCAGGCCGAACGACAGCATGGCCGCCAGGCCGCCTGCAGCGGCCACAAGCCGCAACCCTAATCCCCTACGCGTGAACATCGTCATTCCTCCATGATTGACCAAGCCGCAGCCTGACTGCGGATTCGTTATATTCATACGAATATAGCACTCGCCGCACAACCACCCATCCGGGTGGTTTTCGGCAAAACTGTTGCCGGATGTTTCGAGGTTGCGTGATTGGACTTGCAGTCCGGGGGAGACTGGCCCGTCCGTTCATGGCATATGTCTCGCTCTCACCTTGGGGCATGCAGACGTGGCACCTTGTGTCCGGCGACACCCTGTCCATCCAGCCACGCCAACACGAGTTCCCCGAAATGTCCGGCATCACCATGTTCGAAATCATCTGGCTAGCCATCGCGCTGCTCGGAGCGGGCGCCGTCACGGGCCTTCTGGCTGGCGTGTTCGGCGTCGGCGGCGGTGCCGTCATCGTGCCGGTGCTCTACGAACTGTTCCGAACGGTCGGCGTGCCGGAAGAGGTGCGCATGCCGCTGTGCGTCGGCACCTCGCTCGCCATCATCATCCCGACGTCGATCCGCTCGTTCAGCGCCCACAAGGCCAAGGGCGCGGTCGACATGACGATCCTGAGGCAATGGGCGGTGCCAGTGGTGCTCGGTGTGTTGATGGGCAGCGTGATCGCGCGCTATGCCTCGCCGGATCTGTTCAAGATGGTGTTCGTCGTCGTAGCCGGCATCTCGGCGATCAGGCTTTTGTTCGGCAAGGATTCCTGGCGACTGGGGCTCGACATGCCGGGCAAGCTCATCATGAACGCCTATGGCTGGCTGATCGGGGTGCTGTCGAGCCTGATGGGCATCGGCGGCGGGCAGCTTTCAAACCTGTTCATGACCTTCTACGGCCGTCCCATCCACCAGGCGGTGGCGACGTCCTCCGGCCTAGGCGTGCTGATCTCGATCCCCGGCGCACTTGGCTATATCTATGCCGGATGGCCGCGGGCGGCGGAGTACCCCGATGTCGCCGCGCTGCAGTTCCCGCTCTCGCTCGGTTATGTCTCGCTCGTCGGCCTGATCCTGTTCGTACCGACAAGCGTCCTGACCGCGCCCCTCGGCGCGCGGCTGGCGCACGCGCTGTCGAAACGCAAGCTTGAGGTCGCCTTCGGCATCTTCCTGCTTTTGATCAGCCTGCGCTTCCTGATCAGCCTGATCGGCTGACCTTTCAAATCAAAACGCCCGGCAGTGCCGGGCGTTTGCATTCTCGGGACAGACAGCAGGTCAGGCGCGCTCGAGTGCGACCGCGATACCCTGCCCGACACCGATGCACATGGTGGCAAGCGCCAGCTTGCCACCGCGCAGGCCGAGCTCCAGCGCCGCGGTACCGGCGATGCGGGCGCCCGACATGCCCAGCGGATGGCCCAGTGCGATGGCCCCGCCATTCGGGTTCACGTGCTCCGCATCCTCGGCGATGCCGAGTTCGCGCAGCACGGCGATGCCTTGGGAGGCAAAAGCTTCATTGAGTTCGATGACGTCGAAGTCGGCCGGGCTGATGCCGAGACGGGCGCACAGCTTCTTGGTCGCCGGTGCCGGGCCGATGCCCATGATGCGCGGTGCTACGCCCGCCGCCGCACCGCCAAGCACGCGAGCGATCGGCGTCAGGCCATACTTCTTCACCGCAGCTTCGGAGGCAACGATGAGGGCTGCCGCGCCGTCGTTGACGCCGGAAGCGTTGCCGGCGGTCACCGTGCCGCCCTGACGGAACGGCGTCGGCAACTTGGCCAGCATCTCGATGGTCGTGCCGGCGCGCGGATGCTCATCCTTGGCAACGACGATCGCATCGCCCTTGCGCTGCGGGATCGTCACCGGGGTGATCTCCTTGCCAAGGCGACCGTTTTCCTGCGCGGCGACGGCCTTGTTCTGGCTGCGCACGGCAAAGGTATCCTGATCGGCGCGGGAGACGGAAAAGTCCTCCGCGACGTTCTCACCGGTCTCGGGCATCGAATCGACGCCGTACTGCTTTTTCATCACCGGGTTGACGAAGCGCCAGCCGATGGTGGTGTCGTGGATCTCTGCATGGCGCGAGAAAGCCGCGTCGGCCTTGGGCATGACGAAGGGCGCGCGGCTCATGCTCTCGACGCCACCGGCAATCATCAGCTCGGCTTCGCCGGCCTTGATGGCGCGGGCAGCCGCAATCAGCGCGTCCATGCCCGAACCGCAGAGGCGATTGATGGTCGTGCCGGAGACTTCCTGCGGCAGTCCCGCCAAAAGCAGCGACATGCGGGCTACGTTGCGGTTGTCCTCGCCGGCCTGGTTGGCGCAGCCGAAGATCACGTCATCGACTGCAGCCCAATCGACGGAAGGATTGCGCTCCATCAGCACCCTGAGCGGCACGGCGCCGAGATCGTCTGCGCGGACCGACGACAGCGAGCCGCCAAAGCGGCCGATCGGGGTGCGGATGTAATCGCAGATATAGGCCTCAGCCATCCTTGGATCCTCTCTTTGCGGAAATCGCTTCGCCCTTGTGGGCGGCGTCGGTGCGCGCCTTTAAATCACGCAGCGTCTGCAATTCCAACTGCGTCGGAACAGGTGTTTCCTCCAGCGTATCGGCGAATTTCACCGTCCAGCCGCAGGTCTCCTGGACCTTGTCGCGGGTGACGCCAGGGTGCAGCGAAACGACGGTGAATTCCTTGGTCACCGGATCCGGCTTCCAGATGGCGAGGTCGGTGATCAGCAGCGTCGGGCCCTTGGTGTTGATGCCAAGCCGCTGGCGGTGATCGCCACCCTCGCCATGGCCGAAGGAGGTGTAGAAGTCGATCTTTTCGACCATGCCGCGCTTCGACTGCGCCATGGTGATGTAGATTTCCTTCGACGAGGTTGCGATCTCCGGCGCACCGCCGCCGCCCGGCAGCCGGGTCTTGGGATGGGCATAGTCGCCGATGACAGTCGTGTTGATGTTGCCGAACTTGTCGAGCTGGGCCGCGCCGAGGAAGCCGATCGAGATGCGACCGCCCTGCAGCCAGTAACGGAACATCTCCGGCACCGAGACGGTGGTGACGGCAGTGTCGCATAATTCGCCGTCGCCGATCGACAGCGGCAGCACGTCGGGCGCGGTGCCGATGGTGCCGGATTCGTAGATCAGCGTGATGTCTGGCGCATGGGTCAGGCGTGCGACGTTGCAGGCGGCCGACGGCGCGCCGATGCCGACGAAGCAGACATCGTCGCCCTTGAGCGCGCGCGAGGCGGCAATCGTCATCATTTCATTGGGGGTGAAGCCGAGCTCGCTCATGCCACGTTCCTCAGGTGTTCGACACGTCCGGCGAAATCGTCGGCGGTCTTTTCGATGACGTTCTTCTGCATCCACTCGCGGAAGCGGTCGCGGTCGGCGGCGATCTCGTCCCATTCGAGATAGGAGGCGTTGTCGCGGATATAGTAGCCATGGGCGTAGGACGGGTGCGCCCCGCCAGGCACCACCGAGATCGCGGTGACCGACCAGTTGGGCAGCACGGTCAGGTTGGGGTGCAGGTCGTCGAAATTGTCGACCACTTCCTCGACGGTCACCACCGCGCGCTTGGCAGCAAGGGCTGCTTCCTTCTGGATGCCGATGATGCCCTCGACCAGCACGTCGCCGCGCTTGTTGGCCTTCTGGGCATGGATGAAGGTGACGTCGGGGCGAACCGACGGAACAGCCGCCAGCACCTCACCGGTGAACGGGCAGGTCACCGACTTGATGTTCGGATTGACCCTGGCGAGCTCGGCGCCGCGATAGCCGCGGAAGATGGCGCAAGGCAGGCCGGCGGCGCCCGCCTCATAGGCATTGGCCATAGCGGCATGGCTGTGCTCCTCGATCTCCAGCGCATGCGGAAAACCGTTCTCGACCGCGTCGCGCAGGCGCCGCAGCAGGCCGACGCCGGGGTTGCCGGCGTAGGAGAAGATCGCCTTCCTGGCCATGCCCATGCCGATCATCTGGTCGTAGATCAGGTCCGGCGTCATGCGGACCAGCGTCAGGTCCTTGAAGCCCTGGCGGATCGCTTCATGCGCGGCCGCGGTGGGAATGAGATGCGTGAACCCTTCGAAGGCCACGGTGTCGCCGTTGTTGAGATTGTCGGCGACCGCCTTCGACAGGGGGAGAAATTTGGTCATCGCGTTTCGTCCCGTTGTCCAAAGTTCGCTCAAAAGTTCGTATTGCGAACATTTGTTTTCTATGCGATACATTTCTGAGGCAAGATGGCGCTGGAGTCAATGACCAGGCTCCGCCGCAGCAGATATTTCGGAGAAAGGCCGCCATGCGCGACGACGACACCGCCCGTGACCACGTCACCTCGCTGGAGCGCGGACTGTCGGTGATGGAGATCCTGGCCGCCAATGCGGCGGGCCTGACGCTGACCGAAACGGCCGAAAAAGCGGGCCTCACCCGCGCCGGCGCGCGGCGCTTCCTGCTGACCTTGGTGGCGACGGGCTATGCGGTGCAATCGGGCCGGAACTTTTCGCTGTCGCCCAGGCTGCTGACGCAGGCGCGCATCTGGCTGCACGGCGTGCCGCTGTGGACCTTCGCCGAACCCTTCATGAAGGAGACGGCGGCAAAACTGCATGAATCATGTTCGGCGGCGACCCTGTCGGGCGAAGACATGGTCTATGTCGCGCGCGTGCCGGGACCGCGCATCATCGGCGTCGACCTGCAGGTCGGGGCGCATTTGCCCGCCTTCTGCACCGCGATGGGCCGCGTGCTGCTGTCGGGGCTGACGGATGCCGACCTCGAGGGCTTCCTCGCCCGTGCCGCGATCGTCCAGCGGACGCCGAAGACCGTGACCGACCGGGCGAAACTTGCTGACATCATCGGCAGGGTGCGAACGGACGGCCACGCCATCGTCGACGAGGAACTGGAGATCGGGCTGCGCTCGATTGCCGTTCCGCTACGCGACCGCACGGGCGCGATCGTCGCCGCGATCAACATCTCGACGCAGTCCACACGCCACACGCCGGCCGAGATGGAAGCGGAGATCCTGCCGCTGCTCAGGGACATGGCGGCAAGGATCAGCGACTTCTTGGTCGTTCAGTGATCAGGCGGCTTCAGCCAGCCCATTGCGCTTGGCATTCAGCCGGATCACTGCCCTGATCGGCAGATGATCCGAGGCGATGCGCGCCAATGCGGTGTCGTGCGCCTCGATCTCTGTGAGCAGATTGTGCGGCCTGGCCATGACGCGGTCGAGCGCCAATACCGGAAAGCGCGAGGGAAAGCTCGGAACGATGGCGTGCATCGGCCCGAAGGCCGGTTCCAGGCTGCGCAGCGACGAGCGCTTGCCCAGGCGCCATTCGTTGAGGTCGCCGACAAGAATTGTTGGTTTTTCGCTGTGCAGCTCGGCGGCGGTCAAAAGCGTGCCGGCCTGGAGCTTGCGCGAATGGCGCAGCAGGCCGAAATGCGCTGCAATGATGCGCAGCGGCCCCGCTTCGAGCTCAAGATCAACGATGACGGCGCCACGCGGCTCGGCGCCGGGCAGCACGATCTGCCGCGCTGAACTGACCGAGCCCTTGCGAAACAGCACGACATTGCCGTGCCAGCCATGGCTCTTGCGCCGGCCTGCAAGGGGAACCGGCACCAGCCCGGTCTCGCGCGCGACCGCATCGAGGTCGAGCAGCCCGGCACGGTCGCCGAAACGCTGGTCGGCTTCCTGCAGCGCAATGACGTCGGCGCCGATCTCGGAAATCACCGCCATCGTGCGCTGCGGATCGAAACGGCGATCCAGGCCGACGCATTTGTGAACGTTGTAGGAGGCAACGACGATTTCGCTGTGGGTGCCGGTTGCGGCGATCGAAAACGCGTCCTGCTGGTGCTGTGCCGAGGGCTGGTGCCCGGCACCTGCCCTATCGGAAATCTCCAAGCCTTGCGTGCTAGCCATCACTCGTCTGGAATCTCTGGGAAATTCGTGTTCAGTTGCGGCAGGCGTTCGTGCCAACTGTAACCTATATGGTCGAGGTGTTCGAGGTTTTCCACATGCGTCACGATGGCTCTCCACCGAAATGCTGTCGCGAGGCTATGGTTCCCATCCCAGCCGGCGGACCGCAATACGCATGAAACTCATTGCCATCATTGTCGCAGTGGCGGGGACGCTGGTCATCGCGTCGCTGCTCGCGGTCTATGCTTTTGGCCGTTTCGCCAAGCGCGCGCGGGGGACCCCCTCCCAGGCCCTGCCGACGGCGGAAAGCGAGACCCAATTCGATGCGCTGGTGGCGCCGCTCCTGGCCGATCATCCGGGCCAGAGCGGGCTGGCACTGCTTTCCTCCAATCTCCACGCCTTTGCCGTCAGGGCCTATACCGCACGCCACGCGCAGCGCAGCCTCGACCTGCAATATTACTACTGGAAGGACGACCTCACCGGCGGACTGCTCGCCCGCGAAATCCTCGGTGCTGCCGACCGTGGGGTGCGCGTGCGGCTGATCCTCGACGACATCAACGCCCGGGGCTACGACCCCAACTACATCGCGCTCGACAGCCACCCCAACATCGAGGTCCGGCTGTTCAATCCGAGCTGGGCGCGGGCCTTCGGCCTGCAACGCGGGCTGGAACTCGTGCTGCGGGCAGTGCGGACGACCCGGCGCATGCACAACAAGGCATGGATCGCCGACGGCAGGCTGGCGATCGTCGGCGGCCGTAATATCGGCGACGCCTATTTCGATGCCTCGGAGGAGGCCAATTTCCGCGACATGGATCTGTTGCTCGCCGGCCCCGCGGTCGAGCAGACGGAAGCGATCTTCGACGGTTTCTGGAACAGCGAGGCGGTGCTGCCGATCCGCCATGTCACCGGCATGGCCAAGGGCGACCTGCCGGCGCTCAGGGCGCGACTGGAACGCACGGCCACCACAGGCCTTGCGGAACCCTACATCCATCGCGTCGCGCAGGAGAGCGGGGCATGGGCGTCCTCGGGCATGGGTCGGCTGCGCTGGACCAGCGAAGCCGCTGTCGCGTCGGACCCGCCGGAAAAGGCCATGGGCGCGGGCCAGGACAACTGGCTGATGACGGCGATCAGGCCGGTGCTGAAGTCGGCAAGGCGGGAATTGCGTATCGTCTCGCCCTATTTCATCCCCGGAGAAGCGGGAACGCAGGAACTGACGACCTTGGCCGAGAACGGGGTTGCGGTGACCGTGCTGACCAATTCGCTGGCGGCAACCGACGTTGCGGCGGTCCATGGCGCCTATGTCCGCTACCGCAAGCCGCTGCTCGAAAACGGCATCGACATCTACGAACTCAAGCCGGACGACGAGCGCACCGACATGTCGCTGTTCGGCTCCAAGGGCGCCAGCCTGCACACCAAGGCATTCATCGCCGACGGGCAGGCAGGCTTCGTCGGCTCCTTCAACTTCGACCCACGATCGGCCTCCCTCAACACCGAGATGGGCGTCCTGTTCAGGCAGGAGGAACTGGCAAGCGAGGTCGAGGCGGTGATCGAGGCGCAGATTTCGCCACGCAGCAGCTTCAGGCTGTCGCTGCATGGCGACAAGCTGAGCTGGACCGACCACACCGCCAACGGCCCGCGCAAGCTGAAGCACGAACCGCAGGCCAGCCTGCGCCGCCGCCTGGTGGCCAAAGTGATCAGCTATCTGCCGATCGAATCACAGTTGTGAGCAAAAAGGCGGCCCAGCGGACCGCCTTCAGCGATTCTACCGCAACCAGGACGTCGCCGGCAGCTCAGTAGTTCAGCGACAGCCGCATGAACGGGCCATGAATCAACTGGCTGGCGCGCCCGCTTGGTTCAGAAAGAGGCGCATCCTGAAACGTCTTGTAGCCGACAGCCGACAGGTATTCGAGCTGATACCCAGCACCAAGCTTGGCACCAGGCGCGAACTCCCAGGCGAGGCCGGCTTTCGCGCCGACAGTACCGAAGGTGCGGCTCTCGGAGAACTCCGCGTAACCAGGATAATTCCTGTCAGCCTTGATCTTACCGAACAGGACTGAGGCATCGGCGGATGCAAAGAAGCTCAAATGCTCAGCTACTGGCTTGGAAACGTCAAAGCCTATTCTCGGACCGATGCCCCAGGATCTGGACGAGGCGTAATAGATTGGCGAGACGTGGTCGGTGAAATCCGCGCTATAGTTCTGATAGCGCAGGCCAGCGAATGGGCGAAGCGACCAATCGTCGTGCTGCGTATGATAGCCAACCTCAACATCAAGGTTCCAGTACCGACCGTCGGTGAACTGCCAGTCGTATAGGTCGTCGTTGCGCCTGCCGGCGGACTGCTCCAAATAGCGGAGCCCGGCTGCGACATCCCAACTATCGGCAAAACGATAACCCAGTTTTGCAGCGCCGGAACCACCTGCTCCGGTTCTCGCGTCAAGATAAGCAGCGCTGTCGAACTGCCGATTGTGGCTGTTGGTGCGGAAGGCATACGCCCCTTCAACGTAGCCGAACCAAGATGCAACCGGCGTCGTCTCAGCAGTATCCTGTATATCGGCAGCGGCAGAAGCTGTTGTCGCAATGACGAGTGAAGAAAATGCAAAAAGTACTTTTTTCATACCAAACCAACTAAATTAGACAATGCGCAGTATCACGTAAAAATGGATTCGAACAATAGCAAGGCAGAAATAGTTTTCATTGCATCGACGCCTGGACCTCACCTTCGCTTCAGCATATCGCACAGCGCGCCTGCGACGGTTCCGCTTCCTGCAAGATGACTTCTCGCGTGCAGCAGCTGGCCACATTCATCCCCTTCATCAAGCGCCACCCCTAGTCCACCGGGTTGGCGATGAAGCCTGGGCTTCCGGTTCGCGAAGCCGATCCTTGGCGGGGCTTGGGTCCTGGGCGGCCAGCGATGTTTCGACTTCAGGCTCGCCACAGGACAATTGAAGAACCCGTGGCTCGGCACGCTCAACCGCGTCGCCCTCAAGCCCTTGCAGGGCCCAACTTTTCGAAATCTGGGGAAAAAAATGGTGGGACCTGGACGGTGTTCGATGTGTTCACCGGCTGAGCTGCGGAGGTCCGTGGGATGCCGGCCATAGGGTACGACGCTGAGGATGCGGACGAGATGGTCGATCTGCTGAACTACCAAGATGCGAAGCGCAGGGGCGTCCTTAAGCACCGCTAGGGGACCCATCAGGCCATCCCCAGGTCAACCTATGGCTACCCTCAGATGGGGAAGGCTAGCGCCCTTGGGGCAGATGCCACACGGCACGACACACGCCGATTCTTTTGCATACCATTGTGAGCGCAATCGCTAGCCGCAACAGTCTGCGCCGCTCGTGACGTGCTCGCAACGCCATTGTGGTGCCCGGGGCGCTCAGATGCTTGCACTGCCTGCAACATCTTACACAATCCAGATCAAATGTAGCTAGTTCAATGTCGGCATCAGCGGCGCCTCGATAGACATTAGAGCTACCTAATGTTAATTTAATAAGATCAATTGAGCTTCGTTTCAGGGGGGTGTCATGCCGCGATATGCCTTCGTACTGGCACTTCTTCCCACGCTCCTCAATGCTCCTTCCTCATTCGCTCAAAGCATGGGGGAATTCGACCATTGCCGAAGGACGTCATGGACCATGTTTATGGCTGCTGGGGCTAGGACAAATGAGATTACAGTTGCATATCCATCCATCGTCCTCCCTTTTTATTTCAAGAGAGAAACTGACAACAGCGACAATCAAGGACCAAATATTAACTTAGGTACCATAAAGGTAAAATTCCAGTGGTACTCCCGGAATCAAGAACACACCCTAACGGATCAGACTATATATATTCACTCTAGCAGCATTATTACAATAAAATGGGACTACATCAACAATTCGACCTCGCCGGTGTTTGCTCGCGGCGAATTCGGACCCTGTGCAAATATGAACCATTAGAACGACTACGGACGCTTCGACATGGGTGGGTGGGCGCCCAATTGGGCACGCTTCTTCCTTGGCGCTCAGCAACGGGTGGATTGCAACAAAGCGCTCATGGCGGGCTAGCCTCGTACCGCTTACATTTCAACAATTAGGCGTCACAAAACGCAGGAACGCATCACCCACAACTGTCGTGCGTTTCGACATCAGCCCCGAACCACTCATCATAACGTGTAGCCCACCCTCGACAAGCTTCTCTCGCTCTAGGTCGGCATAGATTACACTAATCGTGTTTCCCGCCATTTCTCCGTTTGGAAATGCAGCCTCCACCATGTGAGAGAGCGCTCCCATGCTAAGCGTCTCTGCCTTCTTTCGCGCATAAGGGTTCGCTGTCGGGTCATGCAGGAACTTTAGCACGAGCACGTGCCCAGGCGAGAATTGTTCCAGCAACGATAGCAACCGGCCCGCAAGGGCATCGTCGACGGTGATGCCGGCGATTGTATTTGCTGCTGCATTGACTAGGAGGTCTTTCTTTGCCTCCGAGCGGGCGGTCCTAAACTTGTCTCGAATGTCGTTGATTAGGCCCTCGAAATAAGGATTGTCCCGCAGGGCCTCGACATCAAGTTGATCCCGCTGCTGAAGCTGCGCCACAATTCGACCAAGCCTCTCAACGAACTCCTGTTCACGCTTTCGATAGGGGTCATATCCAAGGGACTGAACGAGCTTTTGCAAGCCAGCCCCCACAATGGGAACCGACCCTAGAGTCCCTTCGATGGCATCGTAACCGTATGATTTCGCGTCCTTCTCTGGATAGCTCCCAACGGTCTCGACATTGGGCTTTTCAGGCTCTTCCGGCATTGGAGATACTCCATTGGCAGCTAATCGACGGTGGGGTCGCAGAATTTGAACTCGGACACTCGCCCGGTCACTGCCCCACACCCGACCCAATCCAGCTAGAGATTGAAAGATAAGGATCAAAATAGTCCCAGAATATCTTTCCGAAAATAATGGCAACAATACCCCACCAGAACTTTCGGTGTATCTTCGGATTGCTGGTCTGCTCCTGAAGCTCAGCCACAGGGAACGCCCACTTTGTATAGCCAAATAGAATTCTATAACACCATAAGCTTGCAAACACGATATATACAAACGCTGCGATACTTAAGAACTGGCTCTTTCCTGCAGACACCTGTCCAACGTAGTCGGAAAGCAACCAACACACGTACAAGGCGAATGGTATTCCAAGCACAAATAACCCGTAGTCGTAGATGAATGGCCCATGAAATCGCTGTCTAAATTTATGCTTTCGATCTATGTTGCTTAACACAACCCTCTCAATTCCTGCCAACCATCCATCACGTTCGCTACCAATAGTCAGGCTGCTCACATTCGGCGTAGGACTTGAAACAATATTGTTAGCATCCAATAACGGAGGCTGAGAGAAATCGAGCAGGACCTGAAAGGAATTCGCGGGATCGACATTGGCCATGCCTCGGTATGCAGTCATATTTGTCATGAAAATTCTTGTAACTGCAGGAGCAGACCCTGACAGCTCGAATATGTCCTCACTATTGCCATAGGTATGTGACCCGTCTTGGCGATACATGCTGACTGTTACATTGAAGGCCTTCTCGCGCACTTCCTTCTTTCGTGCATCAAATTCTTCCTGGGTTTGGTCAGGAAGGAGAACCCATTGCGCCAACTTGAGGTCAGCCTCCTCAGTGACGATCCGTTGCAGTCCACGGAAAATCTTCCTCACGCTGCCGATTGACACTGTGAAAGAGTTGAGGGGGATTTCTTTGTTTACGATATCCATAGCCCTACAAAGCCCGCTGAAGCCAACATTAGAGGCTACTGCTGGCGAAACAGGGCTTCAACTTCCGCGCGTGAGATATCCAACCAAGCCTTAGCTTGTCCCCATCTGATTGGAATTATGGGACACACAAACGGCTTTCCGGCAAGCGCGCCCCCCGAACGCACAACTCGGCAGCAAGGTGGGCTAGCTGGCCACCTTACGCGGACGGCCCCGCCGCTGCAGCTTCGGAACCAGCCTCTTAAGCGGCGCTCCCCGAATAGGCTGAGGCTCGACCCGTTCCGTCGAGGGGCGGTAGGTGGCTTCCTCAACTTCAAACCGGGGCAATTTCTCAATCTCCCGCATCAGCGTGGCGGGCGTCCAGTCGCCATAGCCCTCCCGCGCATCCTCGGGGCTGCTGCCCATCATGTAGTCTCGGGCCTGCTTGTCCATCTCAAGATCGCGCGACAGGGTCGTGAAGAGGTGACGCCACGCGTGATTAGGGCGGTCGTTCGGTGCGGGTATTCCCAAGTCAGCCGTTATCCACTCGCCAACGCGGTTCCCGGCCTCCTTGGCGCGACTTGAGCCAGTGATGTCCGACAGATTGGTCTCCGCAGGATAGGGCACGTAAAACGCGGGGCCGTCGCCAATCTCCTTGAACATGCTGAGGAGACCAAGTTCGACCAAATGAGGATGGACTGCAGTAGTCCATGCTTTGTCACTCTTGGTCGATCCCGCTTCCGGCGTGATGAACAGGAACGGTGTACCGCCCTCGGTCCTCACATCAACACCCCGAAGTTGTGTGACTTCGGTGACCCTCAAGCCGGTGTAAGCACAAATCCACGGCACCCAGAAGATGGCGCGTCGGTGTGGCGCTGAGATTGCCTTGGCAGTTCCCTTGAAGGTCGCGGCAAGGATCGTTTTGGCTTGGATAGCGTCGTAGCCCTTGGGACCTTTCGGGTCGGGGGCCTTACGTTTGTCGCGGATGCCTTTGGCTACATTGTCGACCAAGCTGAACTCATCAACAGCATGACTCAGGACAACACTCAGTGCAGCGCGGTACTTGTCATTGATGGTCTTAGGGGTCAGCCCTTCAGCCATGAGCTTGTCGCGCCACTGGCGGACGTCGTCCTTCGTCACCCGACGTGCATCGCTGTGGCCGATAACCTCAACGAACTTCTTGAGGTAGCTACGATAGTCCTCCCGGGTCTTCTCCTTGAGGGACTGAGTGTCGAACTTGTGGTCCAGCAGGACGAACAGTTCGAACTTGCCGGCAGAAGCTGACGCGCTTGTTCGAGCGGCTGCCTCGCCTGAAGGCTCCCAGACAGGGAAACGCTTGGCACCTTCGTCCGGTGTATAATCGCCCTGGGCCTTCCTCAGATTCACCTCAGCTGCCCGTTGGACGGCACCGAAGGGCGCGTGAACAACGCGGGTGCGGCTAAGCGGGTCGGTGCGAATGCCCTCCCTAGCGAACAGCTCATCAACCGACGGCCCGAACCACCCGTCCAACTCACCTCGCTCCATCTTGCCTTGATTGAGCCTAAGGGCGGCGGTCCAGATACCCTCCTCGCCGGGCTCACTGTCCATCATGCCGACGAGCTGGTGATAAAGGAGACCCGCCAAAGCCTGAATTTGCTTTTGTGTCAGGGGCTGGGGTGACGCGCGGTATCGCTGCCAAAACTCTTGCAGGGCCGCATCAGCCTCTCGATATCGAGCCTTCGCCTCCTCGCGATCCTTGGTCGCAAGGCTCACCTTCACCATCGCGCCAACTTTGACGAAGCGAGTCGCCTCAGCCACGGGAATCGCAACAGGCTCTTCAATCTGGGTGGAGACAAATTCCTTCGGTCGACGCTGCCGGAGGTAGTAGACGCCCGTATCGGGATGTTTCCAAGGACCGGGCATGCGCAAGATCATGTGTACCACCTCTGTGTGCCAACAGGGCGGCGAAAAAGCCAACAAATCCAGAAAGTTGTTTCCCATCAATGGGAAAGAATGGTGCTGCCAGAGAGGATTGAACTCTCGACCTCTCCCTTACCAACGGGGTACGTGGTCTAGTCTTTTCAATTACTTGAGGTGCACTTTAGGCCTAGTCCACGGATTTATCGCGGATAGGTCGATTCATGTTCTATTTCTGTACACACGGAGACCCGCATGATTGAGGGATGGTACCCGCCAGAAATGCGGTCTTATGTAGCAAAAGCACCAAATTTGCCGCTACCGCAGCAGCCGCAAATCAACGAAATTAAGGAGGCACCTATGGACGCAAAGCGCATCCGTTTTCTGGCAATGTCGGCCCTATCGGGGTTTCAAACACTGGGCCGCGACGACGCAATAGATGGAGCTATTTTCGACCTACTGGCCATACTTGGACACGTGGCAGATGACCCTGCCGCGATAGCGCTCATGGAACGGATCAAATTCGACATCAACTCTGAACGTGTCGTTGGTGATGCTGATAGCCTTCAGTTTGTCGACGGTTAGGTTCCGCCCAAGAACCTTTTGAAAGGCCGAGTTGAAGCGGAAGGGTGTGACTTATGCGCAGCTAGCCGAGAAACTGGCCCAGCTCGGCGTTCACGAAACGGAACGGAACCTGAATAACAAGATCAGCCGAGGCGGCTTTACGGCTGCTTTTCTGCTGCAATGTCTAACCGTGATTTCTGTGAGTGAGTTTAGGCTGTGAAGTCGGTAAGGTGGGAGCTTCTTTTCTGATTTTCTCAGATATCTCGCGGCCAATTCGCTTGGCTTCCGCGATATGCCCGTCCGCTATCAAGGGCGCGATGCGGGAGGCATAGGCGCGCATTCGGTCGATGTAGCCAATCGGGTCAGCTTCATAGCTGATCCGGGGTACTGTGACACCCAGTTTCGACACGCTTATTTCCACAGACCTGACCTGATCGACATACCGCTCTAGCTGCGCAATCGAAGGGGGTGAATTCAGATCAAAGAATTGCCCAAGGGTTTCTAGGTCCTTCCCAAGAGATGCGAGGCGTTGTGCGACGACCACGCGTACATCACTCGACCGCGCATCGACTTTTCGAAGCAGCCAATCGAGCCAAGCCCCGATAGTCGCGCCCATGAAAAGCACGGTAAGAAATTGGAACCAGGGTGTTGACGTTGCCCAACTCATGAGCGCCATCGCCGGCTGAACCCAAGCCGATGTATCGACACCGACTCGACGCAAAAGCTCAGAAAAGAACGGCTCCGCAAACATCGCCATGAATGCGCTGGTGATGCCGAGCAAAACGAAGCGAAATATCTTCCCCATAACGGGCAAGAAAGCAGGATTCCGCTTGGAAGTGGAGTCAATCTATTCACGCGGCACCTTTGGTGCTTTTGCTACATAAGACCGGATATTTAGGCTACGCGGGCGTTCCATCGCCTCAGAGCCATCCGGCACACTGGCACTCGTTCTCTTTCGAGACCGCCCTGATTGGGGTGGGAAGGGTGGGCCAACAATGCCGCCTCGCGGTCCCAACACGCTATCCAATTGGCAGCCCGAAGCTTCCTTCGAATTTTCGCGCGTCAGGACAGCAAAACACTAGCAGATTCAACGGATTTGTCTATAATCTTCTGATGAGCAAGCTTGATTTGCACCGCATAGACGAGCGCGCCAAGTCGCTGTTCGCCATCGACAACTCAGAGGAAGACTGGGGCGTTGTGGATGAGTGTGTTCGCAACAGCTTTCGCCATTACGCGGCGCGGACGCTGCGGGCCATGGAGGAATTGGCGGAAGAGACGCGCAGGCTAGGGCTGGGCTGAATCTCGCCGCTCGAACCGCAGCGAACTCGTCGCCTGCATGATGAACTCTAGCGTCTCGACGTAACTCAGATCGGCAATCTTGTAGCCGTCCAGCATCAGTTCCCGCTTGGGCTGTTTCCCGTCTGTCCCCATCGTTACGCGGATTGCGAGCCTCTGTGTCATCTGGCCCTCCGGCGGTCATAACGGGCAAGGTTCCAGCGAATGAGCATCATCAGGAGCCAATCACGCATAGCGCTCCTCCAACTCAAGCATTGAGACAAACTTGTCACTCTCGACGCGGCCACCACGAAGCCGCAGCTCATGGATGCCGTAGGTCAGCCCGGTGGTGCAGCCTTCCGCATAGCTCGGAACGTAGCCGTGAGGCATGGCAGACCCAAGGTTGGTGATGGTGATCGAGTTGTTGATGCCAATCTTCGGAACCGTAATGTTGTTGTTCCGGTGGGTATGGCCGAAGACGATGGAGTGCGTAGCCTGGTTCCCAATGATGTTCTCGGGATATCTGCCGCCAATGGGCTTCCCCATTATGCTGATCGGAACATGTATGAACCCCACGCCCTCAAAGAACAGCCAATGACGGTATGGTGTGGTCTTCCAACGATAGCGGGCAAAGAGCTGGTCACGCTGAAGGGTCAGAGTGCCGGCGAGATTCGGCGCCAGTTCCTCCAGCCGCTCGACGCGATATTCGTGGTTGCCATAGATGACATCGTGGGGGACTTCGCCCAGCCCGATCTCGGAGTGGTAGGCTTCAAGGGCATCCTCGCCAGCGCTGATCTCGTCTTGAAACGAGGGGCGGTTCATCTGGGAGGCTGAACCCGCTGCGCTGTGGAACTCGCAGCTTTCCATATCCAGGGCATCGCCGATGTGGACCACGTTGTCTGGCCGAGACTCTGCCGCATAGCGACCGATCCAGCGCATGTGCTCCACGCCCTGCCCCGGCTTCCAATGCGTGTCCCCGATGGCAAGGACGCGCCGAACGGGGAGATCTTTGGTGACACTGACGTTGTAGGCCCTCACCCGCACGCGGGGCTTAGCATCGATGCTAAGGGCGATACCATCGATGTCAGGGGTGTAGTTCTCTTGGGCGGCCTGCTGCGCCTCACGAATCAAGCCATCGCGGCGCAAGCGTTTGATGCGATCCTGGATACCGCCACGGGATAAGCCGAGGTCGTCAGCCATTCGCGACTGATTGCCTCCATGGGCGAAATATGCAGCGAGTGTTCGTTGCATTTCCTCGTCTGAGACGGGGTGCGCTGGCATGCTTATGCTCGCCCCATCAGGCCGCAGATCGTGGCCCCAGACACCGAGAAGCCAATGCGCGCCCATGACGGCATGAACCCAAGCGGGACAATCGCAGTCATGACGTTGATGCCGATCACATAGCCATCGGCATCGTAAAGCGCGCCGCCAGACATGCCGGGAAGAATGGTCAGGTCGGTCGGGAAGACGCCCTTCAGCGGGCCGACGTTGGTTGCCACGCCGTTGACGAAGCCGCGAAAGACGAGGTTTTCGAACGCCACAGGATTACCGAAGGCCGTGACAGCTTCCCCGACCTCGGGGGCGCGGCAGGAGAGCTTTGCCGATCTGGTGTGCCCCTCGTCCTTGAAGCGAAGCAGGGCAACGTCAGCGCCCTTGTTCACCCAGAGCGTCGTGGCCTTGGCCGTGGTGCCGTCCTCGAATTTGATGTCGAGTTCAGCATTATCCTCGGCCACATGGGCGGCGGTGAGGATGTAGCCGCTGCCAATATTGACACCAGATCCATGGCCGGTCTTCAGCACGATCTTGACGTTCGGGCCGGGCAGATTGGGGCCGATGTGATACACCGCCATGACGGCGGCCAATGCGCATGCAATCACGAGGGTGGAGAATGCCACCCAGAAGCGCGAGGATTCGCCCATGATGGGCTCCTATTTGGGAGGGATCGAGGTAAGCCAGGGGATGAGGGAAGCGGCCTTGACGGCCAGAAATCCGCCAATGGCGGCGGCACTGATGATGAACCAGCGGACGCCCTTCGCCTGAAGGAGCAGCCCGTGCATCTCAGTCACTTTCGAATCCATGGACGCAACCTGCTTGGTTAGCGCGCCCACTTCGGCTTCGAGGCGGATTACCCTGTCGCGGGTGTCTGTTTCAGTGCTCATTGCGCTGGCCTCAGGTTGGTCAGGAAGGCAAGGAGCCGGCGGCCACAGCGCGTCTTGTTTGCGTCGGAGGCCCAAAGATCGGTGATGAGGCGGTGCGTCTGCTGCTGGGTGAGCGGTTCGCCCTTCTTACCGGGGACGCGCACCTTCTGCTCGAAGCAGACCTGAATGTCGGCGGGCACCTCGGGGATCGCCGGCCTAGTTTTGACCATTGATAAGGTTCCGCAGGCGGTCAGCGTCAGGAGCGTCAAAGCAAGCCCTGCCACGGTCGGTAAGCGCATCTTCGAGTTCCTGTGCTTGGTGTTTCTGTAGGTCAGCCTCTTCCCGGTCGGTTTTCGCCTGTGCGGCGTCGGCCTTGCGGGCGGCCTCTTCCCTTGCCCGTTCGTCTTCGAGCGTCTTGATCTGGGAGCGGAGAAGGCTGGTTTCGGCAGCGTGTCGGGCGTCAACGCGGCCCTTGGCGTAGAGAGCGAGGCCGCCGAGCGCGAGCACTGCGACGAGCCCGAGCGCGAGATAGAGGCGCGGGATCATCTACAGCCCCGACAGGCAGTATTTTTGTTCGTCACCCCGGCGGCTCACGAGGCCCCGGACCACACGACCGCCAGCCTTGTTGAATGCCGGGATGCGGTTGCAGGCTGCGCGGAGGTCGCCAGCATTGGCATACCGCGCCACAGATGACTTGCAGAACGCCCCAAGACCGATGTTGTAGGAGAGGCTGAGGAACGCGATGTAAGGCTTGATCGGAATGGCGTCTGGCCGCTTCAGGCAGGCACGCATACCCGTCTCAAACTCAACGAGGCCCTTGGCAAACTGCGCATCACATTCGGCCTTGGTGAACTTCATGCCGGGGCGGATGCCACGAGTTTCGCCATAACAGGCCGTCCACACGCCTATGACATCCTGGTAGCTATTGAGGCGCAGGCCTTCATAGCCGCCAATTAGAGCCACGGCGGCGCCCATAGCGATGGCGCTCTTCTTCAATCTACTCGCCATTGGAGAGTCCTTTCTGTGCGACCAGGCGGGCAACGAAGGCCCCGCAGACGACGAGGCCAGACAGACTGGCGAACACGCCTTGAGGGATTGGCAGAAGGCCATCGAGCAGCGGAAGTGCGACCTCGGCACCAGAAAGGACGCCCGCCAGAATAAGCAGGCGCACGCTCCATGCATGCCGCAGGACATCGCGCCAGTTTGCGACTAGCTTCATGGGATTTCCTCAGATGTGTGGAGTTAGCGCTTGGAGGCTGCCGAGAAGAATGCGTCGATCTGCTCGGGCGGGAAGCCGAGAGCCTTGAACCCAGCCTGCATCATCGACTCGTCACGGGCGAATGTGCCGCTGTTATCGTAGGCAAGCTGGATGGCCTTGCCTTGAGATGCTACCCAGCCCTCGACATGATCCAGAAGCCCCTCCGCCAATAGCTGAAGCTTGAATTGGCGGGCTGTTACGCGGTCGGGAACGCGGTAGATCGGGCCTGTTAGCCCATAGACCGATAGCACGTCGGTCAGTTCGTCCTCTGATGCAATGCGTGTGACACCCGCACCCTTGGGAAGTGCTTTGACGTAGGCGACAGCTTCGCTGGACCAGTAGCGGCGCTCGTCTCCGCCGACGATCCAGAACCAGTTTTCGGGGCTGTATTCCTCCCCGCCTGTGATCTCGATCAAATGTACTGCCCCCCTGTTGCAGTCGTTCCGGCAACACTGCCGGGGAAGTGACTGGCGCCACCACCACCGGAATTGATGACTGCATTTGCGTCAGCCTGGTAACGCTTGCCTGTTGCCGCACCAGAGAACGTGCTGCCATTTGCCAAGACAGTCCCGTTTGTCGTGGCGTTTGCGAAGGCCGTTGAAAACGCCGGGGTGCCAGAGAGCGTTGCCGTTCTGGATGTCATCCGAAAAAACCCGCCATACCGGGCGATGACATGATTGGTAGCGCCGCCAGTGATTGTGTAACTCCCTCGGCACTCGACAATGGCGCCCGCTGCATCCGCATTGATATGGTTGGCTGCACAGGCACCAAATTCGGTCCCGGTGAACCATATTGTGCCGCCTGCTGAGTTGCGGATACAGTCGCCCGCCGTCGTTGTGGCAAGCTTCAGCCCGACGATGCTAAGCAAGTTCGCCAAGGGCACGACTGTCGCAATGACGTGGTTGCTCGTGACGCTCAGGATCGCCGATGTCGACCCCGAGATGATGACCGTGCCACCAACCCAATTCTTGGTGATGATCGTCGCCCCGGTATACGTGCCGTCCGCAACCGCAATAGTTACGTCAAAGCCGTTCAAATCCAGGGTTAGGACGACGTTTACCGCCTTTTGCAAAGTCAGGAATGCCGAGCCTGAGGTGTTGGCCGAACCGTCGTTGCTGTTGGAGCCATCTGTTCGGACGTAGTATGTGCGGTTTGCCAAGAGCAGTTCGCGGGTTGCCGAGCGCAGTCCAGCGGGGGTAACTGCGCGGGTCGCGTCAGTGCCAGTCTGGGTTTCCGAGTTCGTTGCCAACTCAACGACGCCGGTTGTCGTAGTATCCGCTGCCTGTTTGATCGAAGAGAATAGGGCAGCGGCGGAAACTGACGTGAGCAGGCTGCGCCCGTATGTGGTTGTTGTCAGGGCCGCAATTGCAGTGAGGTCGCTGTCGAGCGGCTGAAACCCGAACGCGTTGCCTATCCCCTCTGCCGGCACGGACATGATCTGATTGCCGACCACGATAGCCAGCCGTGCCCGAGATAGATCTGTCGGGGCCTCTGTGGCTGGGATTGTGGGCGAGATGCCGGGTAGCTGCATTAGCTATGCCTTCGGGGTTGGACCCCGCATAGCGGGTGTCAGTCGGGTTCGTTGCCCGAGTCCAGGGCCTTATCGACCAGAATCCTGATGGCTTCCGATTTGCTCGGGATGCGCGGCTGTTTGCGGCGCCATTCCTCAATGCGCGCCACCCACGTTTGGGGCGCGACAATCTGAATTCGCTCAGTCGGCGTTCCGTCTTCGAGTTTGGGCGGCATGGCAGGAAGCATATCACGGTCCTTGCGCATTTTGCTATCGTGTGTAAGATAGCATTATCTGCTTAATGCGCAAGATGGTGAAAATGCTGTTACGATGCGCGCTTACACTTTGTCTAGTGGCAACTCCGGTGCTGGCGGCGCGAGAGGACCCGGAGTGGAACCCGCCGGCACGTTTCGACTTCCCGTATCCCGGCAAGATGATTATCCGCTATCTGCCCCAGCCCAAGGTCGTGGAAGAGTGCCGCAGAATTTCTAAGGGCTCCATTGACAGCCTTACGACCCGTGGCTGCGCTAAGCGCCTATCGCCCAAGGTCTGCGTCGTGGTGATTGTCGAGGAGACCTATAAACGCGCCACGCCGAGTGCCGTCCTTCGGCACGAACGCGGCCATTGTAATGGCTGGCCGGGTACTCACCCGGATTGAACTCTAGGGCGCCTTGACCAGAGAGATTGCTGCCAAGACCATGCCTTCGGAGTCGGCAATCACTTGAGATGCTGAAACCGTTCGGTTGACTTGTACGCCCAACCCAGAAATGAACGCCCCACTGTAGCGCCCGACGCCGCCATTCTGGTCGTTTTGCTCTGTCACGCCGACCCAGGTGACATTGTTATTGTCTTGGCTGGACGACATGCCGGCAATGACGGTTCCGCCCTCTGACACATCGATGTCGACGCCAAGAAGCAAGGGACTGACGGCGGTGGCAAAGCCCGCATCAAGATACTGGGCGACTGAATAGCTCTGGGTCGTCATGTAGACATCAATCCGCACAGTGACGACCGTTCCAGAAAAGCCCATGACGATATTTGACACCCCGCCTGTGGGCACAAGCGCGTCCATGATCCCGACACCAACATGCTGGGCCACACCATCGGATAGCGCCTCCGAGCCACGGACGGCGGCAGTCTCACCGTTGATGGTCCCCGATGTGAGGTTAGCTACGTTTACGCCACCCGCCCAATGCGGAACGACCACGATGGACCGGTTGGCGTGGGTGGTGCCAAGATCGAATGAAGCCGTAATACTGCTGCTCCCCGTGTTGGCGCTTGTCGTTGTGCCGAGGTAGGTAAATGTCAGAGGCCCACCATCGCCAATCACGCCACAATAAATCATTCAGATCACCCGCGTGTATTTGATGGTGAAGCTCATGTCCGTGCATGACGAATTGGAGGAGATCGTTACAACGATGTCGTCACCAGCAGAGAACGTATTGGACGAGGCGTGCGTCTGGGTCTGTTCGGCGGAGGAGACGCTGTTTGCGGTGCCACCCAGCGCGGTCGTGTTGATCTTGAACGTCGCCGTGCAGGTGCCAGATGCAGATTTGGTCACGGTCTCGTTGATGGTGCCACCGAAGGGGCACTTGAGCACCAGGGTATAGCTTTTGTTCGATGGGCTCTCAATCATGCCGGAAATTGCAGATGCAGTGGTCACCGCCGCGAGGTTAGAAGGGGACAGGGCGCGAGCCGTGTCAGACCTGGCAATAGCCTCTGCATCGGTTGCCTGCTCGATGATGCCCCTCGCGGTCAGGGAAGCATCGAGGCCGTTGATTGTCGGCGAAGTCAGCGTCTTGTTGGTGAGCGTCTGGGTATGCGCCTGGAATACGAACGTATCATTGCCGGTCAACAGCGGGAGCGTGATCGTCCTGTCTGCCACAAGCTCGCTGACGCCGAACGAGTATTTATGATCTGCACTGGTGTCCCAGATTTTTGGGAGGGTCATCACGGCGGGGATGAAATAGCTGGCCGAGATCCCGTCCGCCACCTGCTTCATCAACTCGCGAAACAGGTTATCCACCTGTGACGGCGTTGTGACGGCACCGTCAATCGGGATTGAATTCAGGTCAGTGTTGTTCGCCGCAGTGGTGTCCCACTGCGTGACAGCTGTCTTGGCCATGTGATTGCCTCGCTAGATCAATAGAGCCCGCCAACGCCCTTGCTGATCGCATCAGCGGCGCGCGGTGAGATGTCCCGCATAGCGCGGTCGGAACGATTGGATTGGCGCCCGCCAAGAGCCCCGGCAACGCCTGTAGGCGCATTTGGGAACGGCCCGCCCGACTGCGGGTTGGCAAAGCGCATCTGTTGCGTGAAGCCGAACTGATCAGTTACCGGCATGCCGAACGTGCCAATGCCAAGCCGGTCGAGCGGGTTCTTGCCCTTGGCCAGATCGCCGGCCACGACAGCCCCGAGCGCCGCACCGATGGGGCCGCCGAGGAAGCCGCCAAGCCCACCGCCGACAACCGTGCCAAGCCCACCGCGTACCTTGCTGCCGAGGTTGCTCGGGGCTTGCGGCGTGGTTGGAATGCTGTTGCTGCCGAGAGGGCCGGCAATGCCGGGGCCAGACGAGGCCATTTGCTGCCCGTTCGGCCCCGTAGTCGTCGTGACGCCGTATTTGTTCGTGACGCTGGTATTGCCCCACTGATCGCGGCTGACCGTGTTGCCGCCCGTTGCAACACCGGAGTTGGCCCGGCCTGCATAGACATCAGCAGCGGTGTACTGCGGCACCGAGGGAGGGGGTGCGCTCACCGCCTGATTGATGCGCTGGTTGATGGGCGACGGGAGCCGAGGCATTGTCGGTGTGGTGATCGGCGCGGGAGCGGGAGTGGCCGGGACAAAGCCAGGGACAACCGTATTCGGCGGCATCAGCCCGGTTTGCGTCAACGGCCCGACATTGGGCGACATCATCGCATTCATTGCTGGTGTCGGGTTGGGCACCTTGCCCGCGCCGTAGCTGGCGTACTGATCGGCCAGAGACATGTTGGCGTTGGGTGCCTGTGGAGTAGCCGCCGCTGCCGGGGACACCAGCCCATAGCCAAAGCGCTCGGGTGCGGGCGTCTTGGTGGTTGGGACATCATAGGCAAAACGGGCCGGGTTTGGCTCTTGGATCGTCTTCGAGGGGAGCCGGTCGACCTTGGCCGTTGCGGTCTGTGTGCGCGGTCCAAAGCGCTCTGGGTTGGGCTGCGTGTCGTAGGCGAAGCGGGCAGGATCGGGGGCACGCGGTGTAGCTGGCGCAAGTTTCCCGCGCTCAACCTTGCCCGCCGGGGCAGCCATCATGGTATCGGGCGGAGACGGGCGCGGGGATGGTGTAGGTGCGTTCGTGTAGGGCGTCGGGCCGATCCCGGTCTTACGGGCAAAGTCGAGGTTCTTGGCCCACGATTGGGCCGTATTGCCCCATTGAGCACCACCACCGAACTTCTCAAGCGGCATGGTGTCGATGTGCATGCGCCCCGGCCCCATGTAGCCGGTCTGCCCGTAGCCGATGTTGGCGTTGTGCTGTGCCGCCATGGACATGGCGATGTCCTGAAGGGCTACAGGATCGGTTATTTTCTGCCCATTAGGAGCCGTGAAGTGGAAATCTCCGGCGAAGCCGAGCGGGTGCCTGTTCTTAGCCCCAATCGCACCTAAGCCACGTGGCTCCATGCCCGAGTAGAGCGTCGTCGTGGTCCCCGGAATAACACCGCTTGCAGCCGCAGAGACCTTTTCCCCGATACCGCTGGTCGGGATCTGGTTTCGCTTGGCCCCGGCGAGGTCGTAGCTAAGGAGCCCCGGAATATCGACCGAGGGCCGGGACGGCATAGCGAAAGATGGGAATGCAGCAGTGCGCAGCGCCGAGGCCATATTGCCTACGCCAGCCGCAACCTGCCGCACAGGAGCAGTAACCGCACTCGCTACGTCGCCAATGGCGTTTGCCGTCTGCCTGATGGCATTGCCGAGTTTCGACGCAGCCTGCGGCGACTGGTGGAACTTGTGCCCGCCGATATCGACCGTCTTTGCGAGCTTGCTGGCCCATCCAGGCTTGTTTGCGCCCGAATAGAAGTGATCGGCGCCGCCCGTAGGGTCTTCTATCTTGCCGGCCAACACGTCCCGAGCAATGCGCTCGGCTTCGGCCCGCATCTTGGCATTCTGCTGAGCCTTCTTCGCGGCACTACCGGGCTTGGAATAGCCGTCAAACTGGTTTGGTGCGCGAACGACTTCGCCAACAGTCTGCCCGCGCACGGTTGCACGGTTATTGATGACGCTGGCAACGGCAACCATGCCTTTACGGCCTTCGCCAGCCGCTTCGGCAATGATCGTGTCAACGAAATCGTTGAAATCGCGCTGGTTTGCCAAGGCGCCTCACCGTGTGATAGATTCTGAGGGAATGAGCGAACGCAGCGATCCGCCCCTAATCGAGCACAACCCACACGAAAAGCGCCAGACCATGGCCATATGGTGGGTCGCATGGCCTATGGTGGCGCTGCTCTGGGCTTGGTACCTGTATTTCTATGAGTTCGACTGGCCGTCCGTAGCCATTGGCGGCGTCACGATGGGCGTCCTCGTCATATGGGGGACGGAGATTACTGGGAACGAGGTTCCGGAGTCATGGCGCAAGTCGGCCCGTCGCCGCTGACCCGCCATATGTCAACACCGCGTTGATAAGAGCCCGTTTTTCTGCTGTCAGTGAGCCACTCTTTAGCAACTGGTTGGCAAGATAGCGCTGCCCCTGTTTGGACATCATCATTTTGCCCACCACGCGTGGAGCGACAAAGCCAGCCAAAGCACCTGCAAGTGCCCCCTGAAGGCCGCCACCGTCCTGTGCCCCATACGCGCCTCCAGCACCGGCACCGACAATCGACGGAGCCATAGCCCCGAGATTGCGGACAGCCAACCGGCTAGCCGTTCCAGAGTTCGGCAAGGGCGTCATGACCGCCTGCCCTGCTTTCGCAAGTTTGGTGAAATCGCTCTTGCCAGTGGCGAAGCCGGACTGGTTGCCAGAAGATGCAGCCATACGAAGACGGGCCGGAGAAATGATGCCAAGTGCCGCGTCTTCACCGCCACCATTCGCGGCCTTTTCCAGCACCTTGTAATTGCCATAGCGCTGACGCAACCCAGACCATGCGCCTTTGTCGGCAGGCTGGATAGAACGCTCCATGCCGTTGTCGAGTGCATCACGAAGGCCCCGGATCGCGTCCGAGAACTCGCCGTCGCTATTGCGATAGTTCTTGGCCATACGGGTGAGCCGCGAGCGGATCGTCTGGTAGTCCTTGCCCGACATAGCGTTCTTGCCGGCCTTGAAGCGCCCGATGATATCATCGCCCAGATTCTGGAATATAGCCTTCTGGTCTGCGGGTAGGACACGCGCGTATTCTTGCGCGGCCCCGGTCATGTCATCGACAATTCCCTGGTCAAGGCGAAGGGTATTGCGCGCTGATAGGTCTTCGAACTCCTTCCCAAGCCTCCCCTTGAGCGCTGCCAGGGTGTCGGGATCGGCGAGACCGTTGCCGCCCGCCTTACGCATGGCCGCATCCGTAAAGGCCCGCCCTTGGTCCTCCATGATGTTGGCTGCCGCATCGCCGCCGATCTCACTCTCAGCGTAACGCAGCGCTTTGCTACCGGTCTTTTGACCGGCTGTCAGCGGCACACCTTCGCTTCCGAGGAATTTTGCGGCTGCGGTGCGATCAGCAGAGGTCGCGAATGGTGAAACTGCCTTTTGCGCAGCCTTCGACAGACCGGCAACGATGTAAGGGGCTGCAAGGCCAGTGGCACCACCTATGACGGCGCCCCAACCGGCCCCCTTAGCCCTGCTTTCCAGATCCGTACCGCCGCCCGCGCCCTGCAAGCCAAGATAGGCCGCCCCATCAAGGCCGCTGCCAAGCGCTACACGCCCCAAGCTCCCACCGCTGCGGGCTGCATTTGCTGCGAAGCCCCCGCCGCCCGTTGCAAGAGCCTGAGCAACGCCGCCACCAACTTGGCCAGCGAGATAAGAGCCTGGGTTTTGCGCCTGTGCCGCATCCTGATTGCCGCGCATCTGGGCAAGGATCTGCGAACGGCTCAGACCACTGCGACCGGGCAGGGATTCGAGGCCAGCTGCAACCGTCGAGGCCAGTTCGTCACCAAAGCCAAAGGTGGTGGCGTCAGCAGCGCCCATGGCAGCTGAGCCGGCCTTGCCATACTGCGGCTCAACCATACCCGTTTCGGGGTTGTAGCCTTCGACGCCCGGTGGAACGTATTCGGGAGCATTGTGGCCGGATGCACTGAAACCGCGCACGTCGTCTACGGTCACGCCCTCGCTGGCGATGTAACCGTCGATGTCCTGTTCCGGCGCGCCCTGAGCGGCCATTTTACGGACGTTGTTTTTGATGCGTGCAAGATCAGCCATCAATCGAGCCCGTACTTGCCTTTGTAGTCAACACCGCCCTGTGGTTGGCCACCCTGTGGCTGATTACCGCCCCGGCTCTGCTGGAAGATACGAGCGCCCTCATCGGGTCCATGAACGACCTGCAACAACGTCATCTCGTAGTCGTCCAGATCGCGCTGGAAGTTCGGGCTGCGCGGATCGAGCGCGCCGGATTTATCGGCTAGCATCTCGGCTTCCTTTTCCGTGACGCTTCCGAGCGCGCCGCCCGTTGGGGACGCCTGACGCATAGCCGTGAGATTTTCCACCTTGGCCTGAGATTTCAACACCTCAACTTGGCGCGCCACTTCAGCGCTGTCGGTCCAAGGCATTTGCGCCATTGTGCCCTGTCCAACGTGGCCAAGATTGCGCTCTTTGGCCGCCTCACGGGCTCGTTGAGCTGCTGACGTGACTACGCGGGTGGCTACAGAGGCCTGTCCGGCGCTGCGAGCGTCCTTTTCCGACGTATCTTCAGGCCCGCCAGGAATGGCGCGCATGGTTGCACCGTCCGGTCCCTCAACCAGTTCGAAGCCTTGCGGAATCGTGCCGTACTTGCCGCCGCCTACCGTGATATTGTTCTGGTTGGCGCCAGCCTTCTTTTGGTCGAGCTGGTAATCCATAAAAGAGCCGTTGTAGCCCTGCTGCTGGGCGAACTGATATTCTTGCAATGTAGCGGTCGGCTTCTGGACCTGCCTCTCCTGTAGGTAGAGGTCATAGATCTCCTTGGGCTGGAAGCCGTTGTCGAGCATATCGGCGTATCGCTGGTCTTGCTTGCGCAGCCAGGCGGCGGTCTTGTTGGTCTGTGCCGTGAGATTCTGCTGAGCCATAGCCGGGCCGGCTGCCGAGAGCGCATTGCCGAAATTGGCCGAATTGCCCTGATTGCCGAGCAGCGCACCTGCCATGGGCAGCGCCACGGACGAGTCGAGAAGCTGGCCGAGGAAACCGGGCTGTTGCTGCATGGCACCGGGAACCTGCGCCTGTTGGCCGCTGTTTTGCCTGCCGAAAAGGGCGTCGAGAATGCTCATGCTCGCCTCACGAAAACGTCGGTTTTGGGCTGCTTGATATCGACACGCTTCGAGGAGCTAGCTGCTGGCGTAGCAGTGCTACCGGTCGGGGGAACGTAGCCCTTCGAGTAGTCCGGCATCTGCATCGGCTTATAGAACTGCTGGAGATATGACATCATGTCTGCCGGCTGCTGGCCGAAGCCTGATCCAAGCTGCTGTGCAAGCGCCTCGAGCTGACCCGGCATTGCAGGCTGGATCGTCTGCATGGGCTGCTGCGGCGTTGGAGTGGCCGCTGGCGATGCGCTGGCAGGTGATTTGTTGCTGCCGCCCATCAGAGTTTGCCCCCGCCGCCAGAAAGCAGGCTTGCCCCGCCTAGACCGGCGCCCGCGATGTTGGAAAACGTGTTGCTCGGCCCCTGTGCGGTCGAAGTGCTCGTGCCCAGATTGCCGGCCCCCGAGGCGATACCCTGAAGAGCCTGAATATTGGCCAAGGGCAGATTCTGCTGCTCCTGCGTGATGCGAAGCTGATCGTTGAGATTGCGGCCATACAGGTCTTCGTTCATCGCACCCACTTGAAGCAGCGGGTTATAAGCGTCCTGCATGCCCTTGTAGGCGTTGCCCATGTTCGATTGGCCCTGCTGGCCGGCGTTGAACAACTGCTGCTGTGCCTGATCCTGTCGGCCCTGCCAGTTGCGATATTCGTCACCGACCATGCGTGAGGTCAGATCGCCAACCTGCTTTGCCATGACCCCCTCATGGGTTCCCGAACCATAGCGGCCAGCACCCGAGGCGTTGAGCTTGGCAGCATTGGATGCTGCATCCTGTGCCTGTTGCAACACCTGTTGGAACGCCGGGTTGCCATTCGGGTCAAACTGCCCTGTCGCGGTCGAGCGGATGCCAGAGAGCGCGTCCTGCTGCTCCTGGTTATAGCCGCCCGAGTCGATGATGCCCTGATATTGGCCTGAGAGCCCCTGCCCGCCCGTGTTGGCCTGCCCGAGCGATTGCAAGCCGCCCATAGCCTGCGTCGTTTGCTGGGCGTAGGGCACGACCGTTGACTGCGTGTTGGGCTTAACGAGGCCGCCGTTCTTGTACAGATTATGTGCATCGCCCATGGTCTGGTTGAGCAGGGGTTTTGCAGCCGAATACGGTTCGTTGCTCGTGGTCTGGGTTGATTTGTTGCTGCCGCCCATCAGATTGCCACCTCGTAGACAGCCCGAAGCCTCTTGGCGTCAGGGAAAATGACCTTCCAGCCATCGCGACCGTCCGCGATCAGCCCATTGCACCCGCACAATTTTGCTACCTGGCTGACGTGATTTCGGAGGGTGTCAGCCCATTCCCGCACGCCCTTGCCGTAGAGGCCGAGGCAGCGAAAACGCTGGCCTTTGCCCCATGCTTCCGGCTTCCACGCCGTTGCGGCTATGATGTCGTTCGCTTCGTTCTGGACGACGAACAGGAAGCAATGACCGGCCCGGCAGCCAATCCAGAGGTCGCTAACCGTCAGATCGCCACCAGAGCGCGTTGATGCCCGCTGAAAGCCCGCCACGACATGCGGCCACACCGTATCAACCATGTGGACCGGAACGAGGCTGGCGTTCACCCGAAGCCCGCTTCCGTGAAGAACGGGCTCACCCCATGGAGGTAATCCCACTCACTGCCTGCCGCGATGTTCACGCGGAAGCGATGGAACTTGGCTTCCGAGAGGAACCCGCACATGCCCGTGCGGCTGTCCCGCGTTTCCGGGTCCGACCAAGTCAAGGTATCTTCAGACAAATCGGCGCTGCCCACCTGTATGGTGTAGTTCGTCGCGTCACTCTTGAGCTTCGCACCCTCAACGAACGATCCCGTCTCTGGGGTTAGTTCTATCGTCGGGGTTTCAACCGTCGCAGCGGCAGGAGGGCCGGCAAACAGCGATAGCTTGTTGGACGCGGTGAACGCCCCGAAGGTAATGCGCCCGCCCTTGAACAGGCGGCTATCGAGCGGGATGTCGATATCATCGAGCGTGCCATAGCTATCGAGATCATCCAGCACGGCACCAATCGACACTGCCGACACAAGCAACTGAGCGGGCGTATCCGACATGCACAGTCGATCAAGTTGCCAGTCCCAGCCGATCATCTTGTATGCGGCGTTTTGGTCCTGATACCTGAACCAGACGATCTTCTGCGATGGATCGGCAATCCCTTGCACCTCACCCAGCTTGTCGAGATCCACGTCGGCAAAGAACGTGCGGTCCATGCGCTCGGCGCCAATTGGCCGATGCTCATCCCCGACAAAGAACCCTGTTTCGTTGAGATAGGCGTAACTCTCGCCACCGAAAGGAACGACCGCCAGCGGAGCAATGGCCCCGCGAGATGCATCGATATCCTGCATCTGGAACGAATAGGTATTGCCTGGCGTGAACAGCAGGCGCCTTTTGCAGCGGCGCTGGATGATGCGCGCGCCGCCGATGTTCGACATGATCGCAACAATCTCGTCACCGTCTGCGATCTGCTGCCGGTCGCTATCGCCGGGGTTGCCCGTCACCGTCCAGTTGGTCGGGTCATCAATCTTGCAGTGCTGCCAGTCCTGCGGGAACACATCAGCCCCAACCTTGAGAAAGGCCAGGAACAGGAAGTCGCCCACGCACTCGATGAACTTGGCGCGAGGCGGCGAACCAGTCGCATCAGCAAGAACCGTTCCCGTATCGACATCAAAGACTTGCAGCGGGTCGTTCAGGTTGGTGAAGTAGACCTTCGTGCCATAGCGCTCGGCCTGCCACAGATCGCCCGTATCCGGGCCTGTGTAGCCGCCAACCTTGGAAATATCGGTCCATGTTCCATCAGATTGAAGGCGCTTGATGGCGGTTTTCGTCGCCGCGATCAAGCCAAACGAGCCCGTCGTGCTGCGGTACCACCATGCGCCGTAGCATTGCCCTCCTAGTGAGTCGCCCAATTCGGACGGACTAGGCATTGGGCCCCATCCGTTCGATATCGGCAGCACGTTCACTGCCACTTGGGTCGAGGTAGCCGAGAACGGTCCTTTATCCGGCTCCAGCGGGGGAAATTGCAGCATCAGAACGAGCCGTCGTAGAACGCGCGCCGGCCAATTGAGGCCAGTGCTGGGTCAACCGTCGCCACTGCACGCTTGCTCTGCGCGATGGAGCTTTTGATAGACGGAAGAACGCGCTCCAGGATTGCGCTGAAGGTAGACGCGAAGGGCGAATTACGTGTGAACACGCCGCCCCACATCAACACAGCCGCGAGATACACGTCGGGATGATTGGTCAGCAGCCAGTTTGTCGTGGCGCTGTCCGAAAGGCTGAACTTCTGGCGGAACCGGAAGCGAAACGAATATGCCTGATCGAGCGGGCAATCGAAGTCGATGTTGGTGCCGTCGATGGCCCACAGGCTTGGGCGGCTCGATGACGCCAGATACGGGAATGTCCCGTCCGTCTTCTGGGTTAGTTCAAGCTCATCGCCTGAACTCGGATCGACGAGAAACAGCGCAATGGCGCGCTCCATGCTCTGCGCTGCGATATCGATACGGCGATTATCCAGAACGCCTGTAAGCGTTGCGTCTACCTCGACTGCCGGGATTTCGCGGTTCAGGTGCGCTTCGGCCAAGGTGATGAAATCGGCGGCGCGGCCAGACATGGAGGCGCGAGCCATCCACGTAGCCACCTCGCTCTGCAATTCGGCATAGTTGGTGAACGGCATCAGGTCACCCGCGAAGGCTTGACCGCTTGCAGGGCGTATTCGTACTGCCGGTCCTTCCGAATGACGGAATGAACCAGGTCGAAGTCGGCCCTGTAGCAGAAGCGATAATCGGTCATCGGCGTGTTGCCGACGTTTGCCGCATAGTTGGGCTGCGACAGGAAAATCATGATCTCAGGGCCAAGCACCCGAGTATGGCCAGGGTCGCCCCATGCCCATGGTGAGAACCAGTGCGGCGAGATACCAAAGAAGTGCCCGCCCGGCTTCAGAACGCGCCAGATGTCGGACCACTGGTCAAAGAAGAACCGCCAATCGCCCTGCTGGCCAATGTGTTCCATCACGTCGTAGGCGTGGATCTCGTCGGCAAAATCATCAGGGAATGGCAGCGGCAGGACCGACAGGTCATGCACCACGTCGGGCTTGTGGTCGTCGTTGAAGTCGACCGTAATCAGCCCGTCCCATGCCTCCCGCCCGTCATTGCCTAACTTCTTGAGGTGATTGGAGCCGGCGCCAAGCAGGATTTCAGGCAAGTATCTTTTCCTTGATCCATTGGGCCGGGTCGCCCGTATACGAGCGAAGGCCGTCGTGATGACGAAGCTTGATTGAGGGGTCGAGCCAAACCGTGCCGCCTGTATCGCGCCAGAGACGGCAGAACCCGTAGTCCTCGCCGTAGAAGCGACCATCGTGGAAACCGGTCGGGAAATAGTCGGCCACCGCCTCGCCTTCCCTGCCGTAATAGAGGTTGGCTGGGATCGCCGCGAAAGCCTTGCGGGTGATCTTGACGAACCCACCAGGCAGGCCGTCGACCTTGTACAGATCACCAACGGGCTCTGGCGTGCCATGGATATGGAAAAGCTCCATGTCGTCGCGCTTGGCCCGGTATGTGGCCCCGATAACGTCTTCAGGACGCTTGGCCAGTTTGGCCAGTTCGCCACCAGTCCAGCTAATGTCGGAATCGACCATCACCAGACAGTCAGCCTTGGAGGCCAGAAAGCGCTTGGCTATGAGGTTTCGAGCGGCCCCAATCAGTGAGCAGCCGATTTCCCACAGCACAAGAAAATGGACCCCCTGCCCGTAACCCAGCAATTGCTCGGCCAAGAGGGAGTCCATAGTATTGGCGCACGGCTTCCCGTCGATTGTCGGGATGCCAATGCAAACCAGCATCAGGCGATAATGCCCAATTCGGCGAGAGCCGCGTGGAGCTCATCCACGGCAGCCGCGATGTTGGCCGGCGTGGTCGTGCCGGCAGTCAGTGCAGCCGAGAGCGTGCAGGTCTGCTTCGCAATCGGCGTGGTGAGGCCGTAGAACCCGATCTTGTCGGTCGAGGACTGGCCGACAAGCAGGCCACTGGTGCCGCCATCGGAAAGCTGTTTGATTGCCATGATCGTATCCCTTCAAAGGGTTGGATTGGGGAAGGAAAAGAGGGGCCGGAGCCCCTCAGGATCAGGTCGAGCCGCTGATGCGGTGAGCCAGGCGGTTGTCGATGGTCTTGACGCCGTAGAGAACGTCCAGGCGCCATGCGCTTTCGTCATTGATACCGTCATAGACGGGGATCACGCGAACGTTGGTGCCCTTGTAGCTCTGGCGAGCCACGTCAACAGCGCCCGGGGGCGAGATGAGCGGGACAGTGACCAGCGCGAAGGCGTTCTTGTGGAACATCAGGTTCTGGCGGTAGCCAGTGCCACCAGTGCCGATCTTGGCAATGGTCGTGGTGCCATCGACCGGGACAGCGCTGACGTTCTGGAATGCACCAGTCGGGATGATCGGAGGCGAAATCTTGATCGCCGTATCACCCGCTGCGGTCACCGTGTCTTCAAGGACCACGAACTGCTTGCGGAAAGCAAGAGTGGCCTTGGTGACAGGGTTGACCGCGTAGACGTTGCTGAGTTCCAGCACGTCGCCGGCCTTCAGCGTCGAAGCATCCCAGCCATCCGTGGACAGGTACATGTAGCCCGTGTCCTTAGTCGCTTCGTAGGTCGTCGACAGGACGCCCAGACCGGCAGCCGCATCAGCCACAGCCGAAGCAGTCGCAGCCGCGCCGACAGTATGCGTCGGAACGTTCTGCGACATGTAGGTGTCGACGCCACCGATCTCGCCAAGCGAGCCCTTGCGATAGGCGCCCTTGGCCACATCCTGCATGTAGAGAGCAGTCTGCGAGCCGAGGAGGCCCCAATGGTCAGCCGGCGACAGAACGGCACAGCGGCCATCTGTCGGGTTGGCGTACTCATCCATCCGCTCCGGGCCTTTTGCGAAATCGGCATAGGAGTTGATCGGAGGAGTTGGCGTTCCGACCCAAGACGGGATGGTCTTGTACAGCGCCATCAGGTCGGTATCGATCTGGTTGGCAAGCTGGATCATCGCCGGCTTGATGACGCGCTCGGAGAGCTCGCCGATCTTCAGGGTCAGATCCTGCGACGTGAACTTGAAGTCAACGCCCTTGCGCTTGTCCACGGTAATCGTGGTCTTGCCTTCGACGACTTCCTGCGTCTGCATGACAGCGCCGTCACGGACGGTGAAGTCGGTCGGCTTGCGGATCGAGATGGTTTCACCCACCTTGAAGCCGTTCACCTTCTTGTCGAACTCGTTTTCGTAGCCGCGAAAGACCTTCTTGGCCATGACGAGTTCGTTGTCGAGGATCATCACCGCTTCCTTGGCGATGATGTCCGCAGTAAGCACGGTCTGTGCCATGATAGTGCTCCATCGGGCGGCTCGTGGCCGCGCTGGGACTGGACGTCATCCGACGTTCAATCAGGGTGAGGCTTAGCCTCCGCGCCCTGCCTGGCGGGCAGCGGCGTACTCCTCCATCGACATCTCCGAGAGGGATTTGCGGGAAGGCGGGTTGGCCTTGGCCGCGACAACCCTCAAAGGTGCCGGCTGCTGGGTGGGAGTTGGTTTGGAGGCTGGTTTGTTAAGGGCTTGTGCCCCGATACGAGCGAGATAGATCATCTCGTAGACGAGCGGGCTCATGAGTTTCGTGATGTCCTTGGGCGTTGCGCCCTTGGACAGTGCGAAGTCGATCACCTGCTTGTCGGTTTCGGGGGTCCAACCCTTGATAGTGCTCTGCGCGAACTGCTGCGTTTCGTTCATGCGCTTGGCAACGGATTGCTGCGCCTCAGAACTCCGCGACTCGTCGTGCTTTGAAAGGGTGGCCGTCAGTTGGTTCTTCTGGCTCTTGAGGTGCTGAACGTAGTTCCAGGTTTCGTCGGCAGAGAGAATGTCCTGCTGGCGGAGGGCCTGATATTCATTCCAACCAAAGTCCTTGAATCGCTCCAGTTCCTTCGTGACGGTTCGAAGGTCGGCGCGGGCGTCAAGATATTCCTCGCTCGCCTGGAATTGCTGGTCGAGACGCGATGCGCGCTCCTCCAGTTCCTTCTTGAACGCGGAAGTTTCCTGCGTCTTGCGGGTGTAATCGGCATGCATAAGCACACCGTCCTTGAGCCCCTTGGGACCGCGCACCTTTTGACCGTTCCAGTCAAATTCCTCGCTGTCGTCATCTTCGGGGACTGCCTCGGTTTCAGGCTCTTCGCCATCTTCGAGACTAACGGGCTCTTCAGCCTCTATTTCCGGTTCGATTGCTGGGGTTTCCAGTTCTACTTCGGCAATAGATTCCTGTTCGCCGTCCATATGGCGCACTCCTCATCGGTTGGTGCTGTTTGGTGCGCCGTTACGTGGCGCGGACGATTCAGCCTTGCGGGCTGGAATGCACGACAGGCCGGGATGCCTGTGCTTGAGCGGTTATCTGGGCTTTGTAGGCAGCAACCTTGGCGTCACTGTCAGCCTTGAACAGAGCGACCTTCTCGTCACTCTGGATTTCGAGCATCTTCATGCGCTCGTTCGACTGGATCTTGGCTTCGTCCGTGGCCGCGCTCATCTTGAGCTGCTGGTTTTCCTCGGTCAGCTTGGCAATCTGCTGCTGGCCTTCCTCGATCTTCTTCTGAAGCTCGGGCGGGATCTGCCCGGAGGTCATCGCCTCCATCTTTTCGGCAATCTCATCAGCGCCAGGCCAATCAAGGTTCTTGGCAAGCTCAGGACCAATGATTGTCGCGGCCTGTGGGAATGCCCGGATCATCTCGGTCATCTGCATGGCCGCTTCTTCGCGACGGGTGGTGAAGCTTGGGCCGGTCGAGACGGTCAGGTCGTATTTGCCCGATGTCAGGTCATGCAGGGCCATGAGCGGGTTGCCCTGCTCGTCCGTGAGCGGGTTGCCCTTCTTGTCGGTATCCGGGGCTTCCTTGTTGATCGTCTTGGGCGCCTGCGAGCCGTCTTCGCCGATGATGCGGACAATGCGCGGCCCGGTGTAGACCTTGGGGATCAGGTCAATCAGGATGCGACCTGTGTGGCGAATGGCGCGGCTCATGTTGTCGATAAAGTGGAACGTCGAAACGTCCCCCTCACGCTGCCGGGCCATGATCGCCCTGCCGGAGGTTTCATTCGAACGGGCACCGAGCGAAGCATCGTAAATGCCGATGATTGCCTTCATGTCGTCCGAGGCGTTCAGGGCCTCTTGGAGCGAGCCGGCTGCTGCGCCCGTATCGAGCGGCTGGCGCTGGGGCGGTGTCTGACCATCATACTCAAGGAATGGATGGCTCTTGGTGTTTGCCGTATTCCAGCGGTCGATATCACCATCGAAAGCACCCTTCGGCCCGATAAATGGCACCTTGGGAGCAAGTGCGACCAGTTCAGTTGCAGCCGTGCGCCAGTAGTTGAACGCCCTCTGGCTGTCGATTGCGTTGTGGATCATCGAACGGAAGTAGCGCTTCCCCTCGATGTCGAACTCATCACCATAGACCGGGATAATTGGGATATAGCGGCCCACCCAATTATTGGTTTCGAGAATATCCGCACCAGACATGATGCGTTGCGTGACCTTATGCGTCTTGGTCGTGCGCTCGCCGTGGATCTGGAGAACACCCGCCTCCAGCAGGGTTTGCAGGTCTGGATCGGATTCCAGCTCGTCCTTGCCGAACACCATGCCGTCTTGGGTTATGACGATAACGCGGTCTTTCTCTTCGCGCTGCCACCACTCGGCAGTGAGGACACCGTCATCATTAAGCCAGTCGGTGCCCTTGAGGCCGGTCCAAGCTGTGCTATCCCAATCTACGGTTGCCTTACCCTTGTACTGGGCCTCGAACTGCGACTTGCTCAGGCGGTCGACAACGAATGCCGTGTCCCAATCCGAGCTATCAGCAGCAGTTGAGTTAGGATCGCCATAGACCGAGAACGGGTTGCTGACCCGCTTGATCTGGATATCCATATCGAACGAGTCGTCGAAGGCGTAATCAAGCCCAATGCGCAGATAGCCAAAGCCACCAGTGACCGCGCATTCCGTGGCGGTGTCGTAGGCAATGTCGGCGTTCGACGTGTATTCGATATTGCGAATGAGGCCGTTGATGACCTCGGCTGTCTCTGGGTCAGCGCCGCTATCTGCCGGGTGAACCTTGATCGACGGCTTGTTCTGCCGGGCATCGTTGACCACCTGACGAATGAACGCCGGCAGCTTGTTGATGGTCAGGCATGGGCGCCCTTCAATCTGGCGCTGCTTGATGATGTCTGCCGGCCACTGCTCACCAGCACGCGCAAAGCGGATGTCCTCTAGCGCTGTCTGGCGGTTGTCATTCTCGACATCTGAAGCGCGCTGGAAAGCTTCTCGGCCTTCACGCAGCAGATCGTCTGTTTCTTCACTCATCGGCCCATCCAGTGAGTTCGACCCGCAGATAGCCGTCCGAAAACCCGATAGAGGTCCCGTAGCGCTTGTTGGGGTGGGCGCGATCCCACTCATGAGCCAACCGCATGCAGGCACTCACGACGTTCCAATAGCGCTCGTTCAGGTCTTCCATTGAGAGTGGCTGTTTCGTCGCGTCCCCAACATGGATTTGAACGCTCATGGTATCTCGCATCAGCCCATCCATCCGCCCGCGCCGTGGTGAACGGGCTTCGGCTTTGCTCTGACTCGGGGTTCTTCGTAGGCTACACACATCAGGCCGAAGGCGTCGGCGCCGTTCGAAGACCAATCATGATCAGGCCCGAGACCAACCTTGCGAACCTGGTCGCGCTTCTCGTGATACCAGCCCAGCGCCTTGCGCAATGAACCTGTCGTTGCTTCGTTGAACCAGATGCTTGGGAACAGCCTGCGCGCAGACTCCACTCGCATCATTGCGGCGCCCTTGCCTTGGTTTGGGACTGGCTCAGGTACGTCGTAGCCAGCAGCCTTGAACGCGCTGGCGTAGGACACATCAAAAACCTTGTCGTGGCTGTCACCGTCATGCGGCAGTATGATCTGCACCCGGCTATCAGGTGTGTAGCCCTGCGCGTGCATCCAATTCAGGTGCGCGGCTATGGGCTGGCCTTGGGCCTCGTAATAGTTCAGGACGCGGATTTCCTTGCCGATGAACTGGTCCGCGACGATGGCAAAGGCGTCCGCTTTGGCTCCTGTTCCGCCAATGTCCATATGAAGGCGAATGGTCATCAGCGGATCTGCCGCTACACGACCAATGCGGCCTTCCCTTTGGGCAGCAGCAAGGTAAGGGGCGTAGTAAGCGCCCTCGACAACACTCACGTAGCCACCTTCCCAGATATGGTCGTATTGCTCGGGGGCATCACGCAGGCAGTCCAGCCGCTCCTGGTTTAGAACACCCGGAAGCCAAGGGTTGTCTGACCAATTGGCCCTGACAACAGCCGCGCCTGTGGGGAGATTGGCGCCCCTCAAAATCTGGTCGATTGGGTCGTCGTCGAACCGAGGGTTCCACGAGGCCCAAATCTCGGATCCTTCCTCGCGGATTGTTGGCCGCAGAAGGTTCAACGAGTGCTGTGTGGCGGTCTGAGCTTCTTCCCACCAGGCCCGCTTGAACTTCTCCAGCGACTTCACCGACTCAGCGGTGTAGTCCTGCATGCCCTTGAATATGATGATGCCGTCTTTGGGCGTCTCGATCACATCGCGGAAAACCTTGAAGCCATCCGCCTCGCCAAGCCTGAAATTGGACAACTTGTCCTCGATCAGAAGCTTTGCTGACTGTGTCAGATCCTTCTGGACTTCACGGATACAAACCGAGCGAAGCCCCTCGCCGGTAAGCCCTGGCTCAGCCAAGCTGTCCTCGACAAGCAGGCCGGCGAAGAAGTGTGATTTGCCCGACCCTCGCCCACCGTGGGCACCCTTATATCGAGCTGGCTCCAGAAGAGGCGTAAATACCTCTGCCGTTTCAATCCGAAGGACGGACAATGTGTCGTTCGATCCGGGTGACAATGGGGTTGTCCGCATCCCCACTCAGCGTTACCGCAGACAGATCCGGCAGCGTCTTGCGCAGGAGGATTTCGATTGCGCGAAGTCTGCCAGCCTCAATCTCGGGGATTTCACCTAAAGCGTATTGCTGCAAGCGATTTACGAGCTGACTTGTCTGGATTGCCGAGCGCGTTTGATCCTGCTGGCGCAGGTTGAGCCGTGCGGCCATTGTGGCAGTTCCTTTCGGATTGTTGCCGGTTATTCGTACTCTTCGAGAATGTCGGCCTGGGTGCGAAGCCAGCGAATGACCGCTGCTATCGGCATGCATGTGGCCATGAGGTGGATGGCACACTCACCAAAGTACGCTGCCTGGCGCGCCTTGAACGTGGCAGCTTCTTGTTCTGCTAGTTCAGTGATGGAGCGAGGTTCAGGCAACGAACCGCGCCTGATTACGCTGATAGATGAAGCCGGGGTCTATGAAGAACGTTTCACGCTTTGGCCGAGCCGGCATACCCACTCCCACCAAGTCGCTCAACGCGTGCTTGTAGCGGACCTTGCCGATCTTGCAGTGGCGGGCAACGGCGTTGAGGCGATTTTCCATCTGCCGCATGCGCTCCTGCTCATCAACAACGACCGTATAGCTCATCACCGCTCCTGCCACCGGATGAAGCCAATCTGGTCCATCATCTCATGTGCCATGATCTTGTTGCCGTCCTCGTCGAGAATGCCGATGTCGATTAGCTCGTGGCTTTCGAAGACCGTGCGGGCAAGGTAGTTCTCGCCGTCTGGAAACTCGTCCATGCTGGCGGCTTTGACGCGAACATACTGACGGGGCATCGCTGCTCCTGATGGGAGACCCGAGCCGTAGCCCGGGCCAGTGAGGATGCTTCTGGTGATCAATCCAGGCAGAGCCTCAGACTAGGCATTGCCCGCACACACGCACTCTCTAGCGCTAAGGCTTCCCGGAGGGTTGTAGAGGCTGGGCGGGCAATCTGAAATGCAAAAGGCCCACCGGATTAGGGCGGGCCTGTAGACGCAATTTGCGCCAATACAAATACGATTACAGGTTTCTGCCATGAAGGTCAAGCGCTATTTTCAAGCTCGTCACAGGTAATTGAAGTGCATGGCGCAGGCATGCAGATCGAGATGCAGCACCGCCGCCATGTCCCTTGACGGCACTCCGAAGCGGACGGCTATCTCCGATACCGGCTGGCCATGGACGCAATAGGCGGTCAGCCTGGCGGTCGGCAAATGGCCTAGTTCGAGGAATGCCTTCTTCAGGTCGTCCAGCGCCATGACGCGGCCATCAGGCAGGCCTTTCCACCCTGCCCCACCCTCGGACAGTAGATCGGGCGAGGATGCGGACGCAGTGCCGGCCTTCTCCCACAGCCCGGCATAATGGATGCCGGCATGGTAGAGCGCAGAAAGGCCCTTCTCCTTACTTGAGCGAGCATAGCGCCATTCGAACGTGCCGGGGCGGCAACGCAGCACCCGCGTCTCTGAGCGAGTGGCGGTGACACGCACGTCCGTGTTGATCTCAACAGCGCCTTCGTACCCGGGCTCGATCTGGCGCTTGGCTGCGGCCTTGCTCATTCACTGCCCTTTCGGCTCAAACCGATTGTAGATGTCGCAGAGGCTTGTCACATGCTCGCCTATGAGGGGATGGCGGGTCTCGCCGTCTATCCGGTCGAAGAAGTACGTGTTGGGATGCCCGCAGCGCTTTTCGCCGTTGGCCTCGTTGAAGTGTGTGCAGGCTCGGCAATAGGGTTGATCGGTCATCGGGGCTGGCCCTCTTGCTTGGGAGATGCGACCGTCCGCAGATAACGACCCTCGGCATTGGCAAGCTCATCCTCCACAATCGCTTCGAGGAGGCTCACGCAAAGCGACGCAAGCGGCCTGCCCGTCTCCTCGGCCATTGCTGACAGGTGCTGCCATGTGTTGTGCGGGATGCGCATACCCATACGGTGAGTGGGCTTCGCGAGATCGGCCACGTCGGAACCGCCATGCTTGCGCAGCAGGTACAGAATCGATGTGTGATCGCGGTTGAACACCTTTCCCAACTGGACAAGAGACATCTTCGGGAAATGCTCCCGAACCTTGAGAACGGCCGCAATCCGAACCTTCAGGATATCACGCTTGGTGCTGGCTCCGGTGATATCGGAGGGCAGGACGCCATACGCGTCAGCCATGATTTTGACGATCTCAAGAGCCCCCGCCCTTATCGCCGCATTGCCGTTGCCCGTCTTGGCGAGCGCCCTCTCAAGAGGGCTACGGTCGTTGTCTTGGGTGATGGCTGCGGCCACCGACTCCGCACGCGTCCCTGTGGCCGCCACAAGCGCACGCGCAGCAGCCTCTTCGGCCTTGCGTTCACGCTCCCGCTGCTCGGCACGGGTGGCAATTGCAGCCTTAGCCCTCTCCTCTCGCCTTCGTTCATTCACGCGGCGAACGAACTCGGGATTGTAGCCGGGCCGGTAGTGGTGCGCTGGTTCGTCTTGGTTCAACATCGGGCTAACCCTTCTGCTGTTTCTCTTGCCATTGACGGCTGAAATGATTGTCTGGGAGCCTTGGTGTCGGCATTTGCACGACATTGGCTGTGCGCTCTTCCTGACGGGCTCGGAACTCGCGTTCCTTCTCTGCGCCGTCTTCGTAAGCTCTGCGGTTCAGCCAGGTTTGCGCGTGGAGCTTGTATTCAGCCTGCCCGCCGCCACGGATGAACCAGCTAGCGCCGTCCACGATGTCTTGCGGGTCAGCCCGCAGCACCTCTACGTGCCGGAAGAACTCATCTCTGGCGGAGCCGCGACCGTCGTTCTTGTGCATATGCGGCTGCCAGCAGGTCCAGAACGCAAGGAACTCTGGCGTCTCATCTGCCTTTGATGTGGGGCGGGCCTTCTTCATGCTTTCCTCACAAGTTCGATCTCTATTCCGTGCAGGGCCTCGACAAGCTTGCGCTTCAGCTTGGAGACCGGCGTATCAACGCCCTTGCAGTCCACGATCCTCTCGCGCTGCTCTCGCATGTCCCAGAATGCGAAGTCGCTGCGGTAGGTGCAGACCAGTTTGCCCTTGATGGTGATGATGAAGGGCTTTTGAAGCTCGACGTTCACGACCTCGCCAGCGCGCTCCAGCAGCTTGAGGTTCGAATAGAACCGGCCTTCAAGTTTGGAGGCAAAGCGGATGCCGTCGATGACAACGGGCTGGGCGTTGTACTTGGTCAAAGCATTGCCTCCTGCTTGGGCTCGGGGGCACGTACTTCAACGAACATGTCGGGCTGTGCGTAGGCCTTGCGGATGCGCTCACAGGCTATGTCGAAATAGCCCTCGTCGATCTCGATGCCGATGAAAGCCCTACCCAACGCAGCGCATGCAACACCAGTGGAGCCGCTGCCCATGAAGGGGTCGAGAATCGTCCCGTCAGCCGGGAGAAACCCAATGCACCATTTCATCAACTGAACGGGCTTTTGTGTCGGGTGTAGCTTACCCTTGTAGTCGCCGCGAGCGAGAGGATCGTAAGAGAACGTCCTCGCATTCGAATCCATGTTAGTCATGGCCAACTCGGACTCGGCGTAGGATCTGCCCTTAAACCCGGCTCCCTTATCCCAAACGAGGTAACACCGAGCGGGTGGCAAGCCGAAGTAATTTCCGCCCCAGATGATGTACCTTGCACCTATCTTGGTGATCTCTTTTATCGTTTCTTCCGAGGGCGGGGACTTATCCCACCCCTTCTTTTCAAAGTCATTGAACCCCTTGTAGCCAACGTTCCCACCATCCATTCCAATGCCATATGGCGGATCGGTTAGAACGGCGGCGACGTTCGGAAGTTGACGCATAACTGGGAGGCAATCCCCCAAGATTAGCCTACAATCACCTATGACAACCTCGCGCTTAATGGGTGATCGCCCTTCCCAGTCATGGGTATCGCCGCGCAAACGCTTGGCCTCTATGGCCGCGTCATAGCTCTTGCGGGCGTCGTCGGTGGGGTCGTAAGTCACGTTGCTACAGCCTGTTCTCGATGCGGGTGAGACTGCTGGCGATCTGGCTGCAAAGCTCGTTGATGTCGGACGCGGCCAAGTCTATCTGGTCGAAGCGTCCACCGCCGCAACCCTTAGTCTCGCCGCTGCTTGCCCCCTCAGGGACACTGCCAGTCAGCATATCCGCGAGAGCAGACACGCGATTGCGAACATTCCTCAATTGGCTGATGCTTTCATCCAGCCGTGTGAAGCATGATGCTGGCGGCAAATCCTGCCCGACAGCCCTTCCGATGCCCGTGTATTTCATGTCCATCTGACTTCTCCGGTTAAGATTCATCCAGGATTGCGCCGACCAGCCCATCCATGGCGATGATCGAAAGCAGCTTGTTGGAAAGCTCATTGACCGTCAGCCCGCGTTCCAAGGCTGGACCGTCAAGCCGCTTGGAAATGGTCTTGGGAACGTAGACGACCGACCCGCGACCGTCTTGGAACGCGAAGCCTTCACGATGCCCGACATTGCGGACGTAGTTGACCTCAAGCTGTAGTGCGGCCGCTGCCTGAACCGCCGTCGCCGTTGGATGGCTGCGGTGATAGGCTATTACCTTGTCCTTGGTGCGGGGGCGGGTCATCTCACAGACCTCTTATTTTCCGGTCCAGCCACAGCATCAGCCACGCCAACAATTTTATCGGCCAGGCCAACAATTTTCGAACCACGCGCATGAGCCAGTGCCTTTTCTTTTTCGTAAGCAGCATCACCGACCGACACGGCGAGGCCGTAGGCATGGCGAGCAAGCAGGAGGGCGCGATAAACCGAACCGCGCACATCGGTCATTTCACGAGTCTTGTATTGGAGCCTGAAAAGATAGCTCTCTGAAACGCCTATGCTCTTGGCAAGGCGGTATCGAACAAGATTTTCCTTGTCCCTTCGCCCCTTCCATTCGGCATCCATTAGCTCCCCGGCCCATTTGGCCGCCTCGGTTAAAGCTGCGTTATTCATGGCGTCCTCGGAAATTCTTTTTCCGTTTTCGGAAACTCTTTTGTCTGACATTTTTGGACCCCGTTGATACGTTTCTTGTCATGAACAAGAACGAGCACAGGGAGTGGACGGAAAGTGACGAGCGGGCCGCGCGGAAACTTTTGGCGAAGCTGGAAGCGCGGACGGGTAAGGCTGCGGGGTGCCTTCAAGAAAGCCCCGAGAAATTCATTCGGCCCATGGCCGGAACGCGGGGACTGGGACAGTCGGAGGAGAAGAACCGACGCCAGTTCCCGCATGCAAATGACAATGGAAGAAAAGGGCTGCGAGCGAAGCAGACGCAAAACCTGTTGCCTCAAGCTCGCAGCCAGTTGCCGTGCCGGGAGGAAGGGCACGGGGGAGATGGGGGCAGACGCGTGGACTTGGTTCAGAGACTTCGGTTGCGTTTCAGTTTCATGAGGAGAGAGGCAGCCACGCGCCCTAACCGGGAAGACGCCTCCCATACAGATCGCGCTGAGTTCGAAAACTCCACGCTCCCGGTGATTTCGAAATGAGAAGGTCATTGGCCGAGCGCCTTCTCACGCTCGTCGGCGCTCATGTCTTCGACGACCAGCTCGGTCCATTGGTCTGCCCCAGCGGGCTGATACGAGTGGCAGCGACGGCGAAACGCGTCTCGCGTCATCACGTGGAGTTTGTTTGCGCCGAATTCTCTGCCTTCTGGCGAGATCCATTTGCGCAGAAAGAAGACCCGAGCCGGATAGGGGCGCGGAAGATTATGGACACTAACGACCGTATACCGAACCCGACCAACGCCGTGAGCGCGGGCGCGCGCATCTTCAGGGCCGACCATTTCCCAAATGACCCCAGGCTTCCACGTCAGCGTGGTAATAACACCATCCTCGTCCTGTTCCCTGTAGGGATCGCGGACGAAGGGGCAATCAACTTCGAATGTTTGACCGGGTTCCATCTACGCCCTCACCTTCTTTGACTTTGCAGGCTTGGGGGAGAGCATTGCAGTGCAGCGCACGATGCCGTTCTGTACCAATCGGTCGCGTTCAATGTCGGCGTCAGCCCTACCGAGTATCCGAGGCCAGTCACTGATCATTGGTTCAGCCTCTCGACCTTGTATGCGATGCCGTTGAACTCGAATGCGCCTGCCTTGATGCGGTTCTTGGTGATGTCGCCGGATATCCCTGCGCCCATGATGAGGCCGAGAACCCCGCCAATGACGAGAGCCAGGATTGTGCTTGCCCATTCGGTCATTGGAGCCCCTCTACCAAAAGGACGAATAAGCCCACCGCTCCGAAGACAAGAGACGTTCCAACGCAGTAGGTGAGCAATGCTCGCAGCATCAGTCCCGCGCCTCAGCAAAGGGAGTTCCGAGAATGCGGATTTGCTTCATTTTGCCGGGCGCGAGGTGATCCCGCTTTTCGCCTCGGAAGGCGGCGTTCCAGGCAAGGGCGGCAGCATGGCAATGCGCAATGCGAGCGGTCTGGCCTGTGGCGATGTTGCGACGGCACCAGCTAAGCAACGCCTTTGCGGGCTGACCGTTCTGTCCGTCGTCAGAACATTTGGCGCAGATTGGGGCGTAGACTAGCGGAGAGCGGGCCTCGTCTGGGATTTGATGTTAGGCTGCGAGCTTGCGGTGCTGCAAGCGCCGATATTCGATGGTTTTTCGTTTGATCCTTTCGCGCTGTTTGATGATGGCCTGTGCCCTGCCGAAGTAGACATCGGCAGGCGTCACGTTGGCCAGGCTCTCGTGGTAACGCTGGTTGTTGTAGTGCTCGACGAAGGCCTCGATCTGGGCTTCGAGGTCGCCGGGCAGGAAGTAGTTCTCCAACAGGATGCGGTTCTTCAGGGTCTGGTGCCAGCGCTCGATCTTGCCTTGGGTCTGCGGGTGGCACGGCGCGCCGCGCACATGGCTCATCTTGTTGGCCTCGATGTATTCGGCCAGCTCGCCCGCGATGTAGCTGGGGCCATTGTCCGATAGCAGCCTGGGTTTGTGTAGAACGGTGGCGCTGTCGCAGCCCGAGGCGGCGAGCGCGAGGTCCAGTGTGTCGGTCACGTCCTCGGCCCGCATGTTGGTGCATAGCTTCCAGGCGATGATGTAGCGCGAGAAGTCGTCAAGCACCGTCGAGAGGTACATCCAGCCCCACCCGATGATCTTGAAGTAGGTGAAGTCGGTCTGCCACATCTCGTTCGGCCGCGTGGTCTTGGTGTGGAACTGATCGGCCGCCTTGATTACCGTATAGGCTGGGCTGGTGATCAGGTCATGGGCCTTGAGCAACCGGTAGACCGTGGCTTCCGACACGAAGTAGTGTTTCTCGTCGGTGAAGCGCACGGCCAGTTCGCGTGGGCTGAGGTCGGTCGCCTCCAACGCCATCTCGACGATCTGGTCCTGGATGTCCTCGCCAATGCGGTTCCACACCCGGTTCGGCGCCGAAGGGCGATCCTCCAGCGCTTCCGGCCCACCTTCCCGGTAGCGGTCATACCAGCGGTAGAAGGTCCGGCGGGCAATGCCGAGCTGGTCCAGCGTCCGCCTGGCCGGCAGGTGCGACTGCTCGACGATACGGATGATCTCCAGCTTCTCGGATGCGGGATACCTCATTCGTCGTCGCCCCCATCCGCGATCATGCTTTTTTTAAGCAAGCGGTTTTCCAGCGTCAGGTCCGCCACGCACTCCTTCAGCGCACGGGCTTCGCGGCGCAAGTCCTGCACGTCACCGGAGGTCGCCGCACGGGCGGTGTCCCCGGCCAGGCGGCGTTTGCCGGCTTCCATGAACTCCTTGGACCAGCTGTAGTACAGACTCTGCGCGATGCCCTCTTTGCGGCACAACTCGGCGATACTGTCGTCACCGCGAAGACCTTCAAGCACGATGCGGATCTTGTCTTCGGCCGAGAAGTGGCGGCGGGTCTGACGCCGGATGTCCTTGACCACCCGCTCTGCAGGGGGCTTGGTCGGTGATTTTGAATTGGAGGATTTGGGCTTCATCTTCGTTCCTTCGTCACTACGACGAAGCCCAAATCCTCCTTAAATCACAACCTCAAATCTGTGCCATAGCCGCTGACGGGGGACACTGCTTTGTCAGCGACCGGCCCCGCAAGGTGTCCTTCGACAACGACCGTCGCCTACACGCCGAGGACGGCAAGGCTGTCGAGTACTCGGACGGTTGGGGCACCTATGCATGGCATGGGGTAAACATCCCCGGCGAGTGGATCGACGACAAGTCCAAGCTGGACGCCAAGACGGCGCTGACCTGGCCGAATATCGAGCAGCGCCGCGTAGCCCTTAATGACATCGTAGGCTGGAACAGGGTGCTCCGAGAGTTGAACGCCAAGGTCATCGATGATGATGGTGACCCGGAGATTGGCACGCTACTGGAAGTCCAACTTCCCGATCTGTCTGTCCCCACCAAGATATTGCGCGCCCGATGCGGGACGGGTCGCGAATTTTCCATACCAGTCCCCCCGCATGTCACCACCGCCCTCGAAGCTAACGCCGGGTCTTACCGGTTCCGTGTGGGCGAATTCTCAAAACCAGAAGTGAGGACTTGAAATGAAAACCTTCAACAACACCTGCGCACAGGGTGATGTATTCTTCATTCGTCGGGACGTTCTCCCGCTCGGGCTCATTGAGCAAGCCCCGCATAATGATCGTGCAGTCATCACCCATAGTGAGACCGGGCACGACCATGTGATGGTTCTTGACCGCAGGAACGACACGCCCAACGTCCAGCTTTTTGCTGGCGATGACCCGCTGACGGCGTGGATCAAGGTCAATAGACCAACTGCTCTCAACCACCTCCGGGCTCACGATACCCACGAGTCGATCATGTTCGATCCTGGCGTTTACGAAATCCGCCGCCAGCAAGAATACGACCCCTACGCAGAACTGGCGAGGCGCGTTGCTGATTAGCAGCGCGTCCACCGAACCCACAGGAGGGTTAGATGCTTACTCCACAGTCATCCCATGCCTTGAAACAGCAGGCAGCAGCATTCCAGGCCAAGGCCGAGAAGCACGCGCGCTGGGGAATGATCCTCGCCAATGCAGAGGAAGCCGACATCGCCGGAGAGCATCTCGGGCGCGCTGAACGATACGCCGAGATTGCAGACGCACTGCACAGCGCCGCGCATGTCGTTGCGAACGCCGAACGAGACCGGAGGGCAGCATGACCCTCCCTCTCTTCCCCACCCGATTCATAGCAGCCCATGCCTTGGCGCTGCTCGCAGGACAGGTGCTCTGATGACACCGATTATCCGTGGCGCTTCGATGCGCACAGACGACCGCGACCCGCCAGATGGCCTCCGAGAATATGAGGCCCAAGTCGCCATCCGCAACCTGATCCAGCAGGACGGCATCGAAGCCGCCCGCGAGAAGATCGCCTTTTACCTCATCGACGAAGCCAAAGGAGAACGGCATTGAGCGACTTCCTCTACCTCGATATCGAAACCATTCCAACGGCTGATCCTGCGCATATCGCGGTGATTTCCGACAGCATTACGCCTCCCGGCAATATCTCGAAAGCCGAAACTATTGCGGTTTGGGAGGCTGAAAAAAAGCCAACCCTGATCGCTGAGGCAATCGCCAAGACTTCCTTCAACGGCGCTTACGGTCGCGTTTGCTGCATCGGATGGGCTTGGGGCGACTTCCCCGCTGTCTCCACCATTGGGGCGGACGAAGCAGATGTCCTGCGCTCTGCATTCGACCGCATTACCCAGAATACCCCGATCCACGCCGTCCCGACTATCGTCGGTCATTTTGTTGCCGGCTTCGATATCCGCTTCCTGTGGCAGCGCGCGATAGTTCTCGGTGTGACGATGCCACACTGGTTCCCGCGCGACCCGAAGCCGTGGAGCCGCGAAGTCTTCGACACGATGAACGCATGGTGCGGCGCTCGCGATACCATCAGCCTGGACAATTTGTGCAAGGCTCTCGGCATCCCCGGCAAGGACGAAGTTGACGGTTCTATGGTCGCGGGTATGTGGCAGCGCGGTCAATTCAACGAAATCGCAGATTACTGCCGTGCCGACGTTGAACGTGTCCGCAACGTGCACCGCAAGATGCAGGTGGCCTTTGGGGAGTTGGCGGCATGACCGATAACCTAGCTCTCTGGCATCAGGTCGAAAAGACCGACCCTGCCCACGTCAAGGCAATCACCGGCAAGAGCTACAAGGGCACGTCTCCCAAGCCTCACTGGATCGTCATGAAGGCAACCGAGACCTTCGGTCCAATCGGCATCGGATGGGGCTTCACGGTTGAGGAGCGTATTGAAAAGGGCGCCCTGATTGCCGATGGCTTCTATGAGCAAATGCATATCGCCAAGGTGCGGGTCTGGTTCAAATGGAACGGCGAACGCGGCGAGGTCGAGCACATCGGCGGCACTACGTTTAGCGGTCGCTACGCCAGTGGCAAGGCGTTCACAGACGAGGATGCGCCAAAGAAGTCAGTCACCGACGCATTGGTGAAGGCTCTTTCGATGATCGGTTTCGCTGGCGATATCTTCATGGGGCGATTTGACGATAGCAAATATGTGCAGGAAGTCGGCCAGGAGTTTGCCGCCGAAAAGGCCAAGGAAGACGCGCCGAAGCCGATCAGCGCCGCCAAGCAGAAGCAGGGGCTCGAAGCAATCGAACAAGACCTCCTCGACTGCAATTCGGTCGAGGAGGTGAACAAGTGTGCCCGTATCTGGGCAACGATCATGGACCGTGACGTCTGGTCAAAAGATTACCGCGACATAGCCAAGCCGAAATTCGCGGCACGCCGCACAGCGCTCGCGGTCAACGACGAAATCCCAGACTTTCCAGGCGACCGCCCCAACAGCGCAGTCGCAAACATGATGGCAGGTTGACACTATGAAGAACATCACAATTGCAGGTCGCCTGACAAGGGATGCCGAGTTTCGCAGAACGCCGAACGGTGAGCCTGTTCTTGGCTTCTCTGTCGCCGTCGATGACGGATTTGGCGAACGGAAAACCCCCCTGTTTTTCGACTGCTCGCTCTGGGGCAAACGCGGCGAAGCGCTGACACCACATCTCAAGAAAGGCGGTTCTGTCACCGTGTCGGGTGATTTCAGCCGGCGCGAGCATGAGGGGAAAACCTACCTCACAGTTCGCGCCAACGAGATCACTTTGCAGGGCGGCAAGCAGGAAGCGCGCAAGGCCGATCCCGAGCCTGATGATGGTTCATACGGCGCAGGCGATCCAAACCCAGACGAAGTGCCGTTCTGATGACCCGCGCGCTGCTTGTCCTCAACACCGATGCAGACCGCAAGAAGGTCACCGCTTGGGCTTGGAGCCTCCCCCCTGGAACGCGGTGTGAATTCAAGGCTCCCAAGCGCTCGCTCGACCAGAACGCGCGCATGTGGGCCGCCCTCACCGACATAGCCACACAGGTCACATATCGCACCCTGAAGCTCACGCCCGACGACTGGAAGCTGGTCTTCCTCGACGCTCTCAAGCGCGAGGTGCGCATTGTCCCCAACCTGGACGGCACCGGCTTCGTCAGCCTGACCAAATCGTCGTCTGACCTGTCCAAGCAGGAGATGTCGGATCTGCTGGAGATCATCCAGGCTTGGGCCGCTCAGAACGGCGTTGTGCTCCATGATGAACGGGTGGCAGCATGACTGCGCTATCCCACGCACATCGCTTTCCCAACGCACGGGTGCAGACTGTTGTGGACCTCATCCGCCGCGACGAAAAGACTGCGGAGCTTTGGTGCGACATCACCCTCGGCATCATTCTGGAGAAAGCCGTCTCGAAGGCTCTCGCGGGCTTCACTCGCGAGCAGGCCGAGCGAATCCGGGAGAGCTTTTGATGGCTAGGATGGAGTTTCCCCGCAAGATCCGCCGCATCATCATCGAACGCGCCGCCGGCTGCTGTGAGCAGTGCAAGGCCAAGCTCAAGACTGGCGAGGGCGAGATAGACCATATTCTTCCCGACGCGCTTGGCGGCGAGCCTACGGTGGCAAATGGCCGGCTCATCTGCCGTGTCTGCCACGCTGAAAAGACAGCCGCAGATATCCAGCGCATTCGCAAGGCTGACAGGCAGCGCGACCGCGCCAACGGAGCAATCCGCCCCGCGGCTACGATCAAATCACAAGGTTTCCCCAAATCCAGGCAGGCCGCAGAACGTCAGGCCAAGGCATCCGGCAAGCTTCCATTGCCAGCCGCTCGCCCGATGTTCGCGCAGATAGCGAGGCAATCATGAGCACGAAGATTGAAGACGGCGGGCCGGCGTTTGCGGCCTTAGCGACATCACCAATGGGTGATGTGCACCACCAAGAGGGCATGAGCATTCGCGACTGGTTCGCTGGTCAGTTTCTCGCAGGATCAGCGACCGATAACGCCGCCCTGGACGTAAGCGTTGCCGCAGACCAGTTCGATATAGACGCCGCTCTTAGCGACCATTGGGCGAATGTAGCTCGCGCCGCTTACATCGCCGCCGATGCCATGCTCGCCGCCCGCGCCAAGGCTGACCGCCAATTTGGTTTTCACGCCAATCACGGAAAAACCCTGATCGCCAAAGCGGAGGGCTCCTCCCATGACTGAACTCGACAAGACGGGACTGGAAGGCCCAGCGCTGAACACCGACCGCGAAATATGGCGCGAGCGCCCCGGCGATTACTACGCCGACAGCATCCATGTCACGGCGTCGGGCAGCATCGGCATTGATTGCGGCGGGATGGTCTACACCCTGCCCGTCCGCGAATGGCACAGGCTGGCCGCCACCACTTCAGCAGGAGTGACGGAGGAGCAGGTAGAGGCGCTGACGTTCTACGCAGAACAGTGGGAGCAGGACGTTGACGCTGAGCGAACAGCCACGGGATGGCAGGGGTCTATTGGTGACGAAGAGCCTACCCGCGCTTTGCTCGCCGACAAGGGTGCCCGAGCCCGCGCTGCACTCACCTCTCGGGCGCCAGCCGTCAAGGCCATGCCAGACTGGCAACGCGCGTTCGCCGCGCAGTCTCGCAAGCTTGAAGCAGTACTCCACCTTCCCGGCGTCAAAGAAGCCATTCACTCACTTGACTGGTCGAGCTTGGTCCCTTCTCCAGCACCTGCTGGAGAGCCGGGGATCAAGGCGGAAATCTTTGATTGGCTGGGAACGGAGCTATCGGCAATCGACTGCTGGTATCGCGGCGATCCGTCTTATGAGCACGATGCATATTGGTTCAAGGACAAGGCGCTCGACCTTGTCAAACAGGCTCGCGTCGCCTTCCCTGCCCGCTCTGCGCTCCACCCCACTCCTACGCCAGTCTCTGCGCCTGTGGGGGAGAGCGAAGACCCGTATCGGAATAGCAAGCCGGGAGAGGCGTTCAATGCGGCCTACCCGCCAGACACGGTTCGCGTCTGCCCAAAACGTGACGCAAGCTGCCCGCATGGCATGGGTTGCCCCTATGTCGATGGTTACTGGTGCAACGAGCCCGCCCGCTCCCCGACTGTGGAGGGCAAGTAGATGGCGAACCCTTCCGATATTCACAACCAGTTGGCGCATGAATTCGTCATGAAGGTTGTGCGCGAGACGAAGAGCCATTCGGAGCTGATGGTCGTCATCGAAAGCGCACTTCTTGCCGCAATGCTGGTTTCCCAGAGGGTCTACAATCTCAGCCCGGCTTTCAGTGTTGAGATGATCGAGATGGCCATCCAGCAGGCCACCGCTCGGTTCGCCGCCCCTAGTACCGGCGCGCAGGATAGCGCTTCACAGGCGGAGGCGTGAGCGATGAGTGAGCTTATAGAGCGGCTGCACCATCTGTTCGAGTTCAATGCCGAAGCTGGGCAACTCATATGGCGGGCTCGGCCAGTCGAGGATTTTGCGACAGTACGCGGTTGGAAGAATTTTCACACGCAGTTTGCCGGCTCGGTTGCGGGCTGCATTAACGGAGAAGGCTACCGCCTAATCTGCGTGGACAGGAAGTTGCGAGGGGGCCACCGGCTGATATGGGCTTACATCAACGGTCCGATCCCCGTCGGGATGCAGGTCGACCATATCAACGGCGTTCGCGATGATAATCGCCTCGAAAATTTGCGCCTCGTCACAAACACCGAGAACCAGCGTAATTCGTCCATGCCGCGCAATAACAAGAGCGGCGTTCTAGGCGTGTCCTGGCACAAGGGGACACTCAAGTGGCGGGCACAGATCTCGTTAGATGGGCGCCGCAAGTACCTTGGCAGTTTCGGCACCCTCGCCGCAGCATCTGACGCTCGCGCTAAGGCTTTAGTCGATTTTGGCTTTCACCCTAGCCACGGGAAAGTGTTGGCCAACTCTCCTGCCGCCATCCGTGCTCTCGCTGAAGAGGTGCGGAAGTGAGCCGGATCGTCGAAAGTCATTACAACCCGCCATCAGAGACCGGCGCTGTTCGGGTCACCAAAGGCACGCCCGGCGGCCACCCTGCCGATGGGATGACAGCCGAAGTCAACATTGGTGACGGCGCGTTCTCCAGCATCATCAACCCGCAGTCGTTCGCCAACGGCGGCCCTAAATGGGTCATGCGCTACGGCAATCCGGAGAGTATTCGGTATTCGGTCGCCCGCCTGCTGGAGAGCTACGATTATCTGCTGTCCAGCAATATCAACTTGACCGAAGCAACGCGCCGTCTTCGCCTACTCCGTGCCGGTCGTCTCGCCCTCCAGGAGAGCAAACATGAGCCACGCTGATCTCATCGCACGCCTTGAGGCGCTGACCGG